>CAYVCR010000030.1:0-13117 GCA_964450205.1 uncultured Oscillospiraceae bacterium
AATATTCTCAATTTTGAAAAACAGTACCGGGGTTCCCGTGTCATCCGTTTGGAACAGAATTACCGGTCTACCCAGGCGATTTTGAATGCAGCGAATGCTGTGATCGCCCACAATTTAGGGCGGAAAGGGAAACATCTCTGGACGGCCAATAATGAGGGGGATCCCATCACGGTTTATGAAGCAGCTGACGAAAGCGCTGAAGCAAATTATGTAGCCAATCAGATCATTTCCCGTTCCAAGGGAAATGGTTTTAAGGATCATGCGATCCTCTACAGAACGAATGCACAATCCAATGCGCTGGAATTCGCTTTTAAACGAAACGGCATTCCTTATCGTGTCATTGGTGGTATGCGATTCTTTGAGCGCGCTGAAGTTAAGGATATGCTATCCTACTTATGTGTGATCAATAACCCTGCAGATGATCTGCGTTTGCACCGGATCATCAATAATCCCCCCAGAGGACTCGGTGCGAAAACGATCGAGATCGTGGACCGCCTGGCACGGGCAGAAGGGAAGGGGATGCATCACATTGTTTCTGATCCCTATTCCTATGCGCCCCTTGAAAAGTCGGCAGGTAAGCTGATGCAGTTTGCAATGCTGTTGGAAGAACTGAAACAGCTGCTTGAAACGAATATTTCCTTGCCTGAGTTTTATGAGGAAGTTATGCGCCGCACAGGCTATGCGGCAATGCTGGAAAGCAAGCCAACAGAGGAAAACAAGACACGTCTAGAGAATATCCGGGAACTGAAATCCAGCATCCAATCCTATGTACAGAATGCAGAACAGCCATCGCTGGCAGGCTTCCTGGAAGAAGTTGCCCTCTATACAGATATTGAGGAATACAACGACAGTGATGATGCGGCAGTGATGATGACGATGCACACAGCCAAAGGTCTTGAATTTCCCAATGTGTACCTTGTTGGCTTTGAGGACGGCCTGTTTCCTGGTATGCGGGCTATCGGTGACCATGAAGAGATGGAAGAGGAGCGGCGTCTGTGCTATGTAGCAATCACCAGAGCGATGCGAACATTGACCATTAGCCATGCCAGACAACGTATGCTTTACGGCAGAACGAATGCGGCACTGCCTTCCAGATTTCTGCGAGAAATTCCGGACAATCTGGTTATTAAGAAGGGCGGCTATTACAATGCACAGACTACCTATGGTTATACGACTCATAGTCAAGCGTATCCTACAAGGCAAACAAGCAGAAAAACAGAATTTTCATCAACAGTTTCTGTATCCCCGAAGGCTAGCTATCTTGAACTGAATAAGGGAGATATGGTGCAGCACACTGCTTTTGGCAAAGGCTTGGTTTTGTCTGTTGTGAAGATGGGCGGCGATGCTCTTTTAGAGATCGCTTTTGACCAGATCGGCACAAAGAAACTCATGGCAAAGACGGCATCTGCGCATATGAAACGGCTGTAATTACAGTTTTGCCGATGTCATATAATCCTTTGGGAGGGATTGTATGCGGCGCTTTTTGCATCGTTTATTGTGGTTTCTTGCTATTATAGCGGTAATAGCATGTATATTGTTTTTTGCGTTTCGAGCAAAATTCAGCCAGGCGATTTATAGTTTGGCAGAAACACAAATCATAAATTCTACTTCCGATCTAATTAACGATGCGATCGATAAGCAAATCGAAACAGGAAACATCCAGTACGATCGTATCGTTTACTTTGAAAAGGATTTAGACGGAAGGATCACAGCACTTAAGACCAATATGAGTGAAGTGAATCGGCTGAAAACAGACATCCTGAATTTGATCAATGATGAAATTTTGGCACTGGATACTTCGGAACTGGGCGTTCCGCTGGGAAACCTTATACTACCGGAGGTGCTGGCAGGAAAAGGGCCTGTGATACCGGTGCAGATCATGGCGATCCGTAATTCTGATGCATCCTTTTCCAGCAATTTTTCGGAGGCTGGTATCAACCAGACCTTACAAAAGCTGACAATGACAGTGTGTGTTGATGTTACGATCCTGGTGCTGGGTGATACAAAAAGTTTTACCGTTTCCAGTCAGGTGGTTGTGGCAGAAACTGTTATTGTTGGACAGGTGCCCGATACATTTTTACAAACCGGAGGAAATCATGGAAGTTAAACAGAGAATGGATGAATTGGTCAAGATTCTAAACGAGGCCAATTATCGCTACTATGTCTTGGATGATCCGAAAATGCTGGATTTTGAGTACGACAGACTCCTTCGTGAGCTTGAAGTGTTGGAAAGAGATAATCCATCTTTGGCAAGGCAGGATTCACCTACAAAACGTGTTGGCGGAGAAGCTTTAAGCAAATTTGAAAAGGTGACGCACCCGGTGCCACTAATGAGTCTTCAAGACGTTTTCTCAATAGAAGAATTGGATGATTTTCTTGAGAAAATTCAAAATAGTTTTCCTGATGTTGAATTTACCGTAGAACCCAAGATCGATGGTTTGTCTGTGGCGCTTGAGTATGAAAATGGTGTTTTTGTCCGTGGCGCCACAAGAGGTGACGGTGTCGTAGGCGAGGACGTAACAGAAAATCTCAAGACTATTCGATCCATTCCCATGGTGATCCCTGATGCTCCGTCAAGACTGATCGTCCGTGGCGAGGTGTATATGCCGAAGAAGAGCTTTGAGAAGCTCAATCAGCGCCAGGAAGAAGAGGGTAAACCGCTGTTCGCCAATCCGAGAAATGCAGCTGCAGGTTCACTCAGGCAGTTGGATCCCAAAATTGCAGCAAAGCGTGGATTGGATATATTGGTATTCAATGTCCAGCTGGCGGAGGGCATTGCCTTTACAAGCCATGCTGAGTCCCTTGCATATTTGCAGAAGCTGCAGTTTAAAGTTGTACCATGGTCTGTGCACAGCTCCGCCGATGCGGTCAACGCACAGGTGATGGCGATCAACGAAAACAGGCAAGAGCTCGCATGTGATATCGATGGTGCGGTTATCAAGGTCAATGCACTTGCTCTGCGCCAGGAACTTGGCAATACAGCGAAATTTCCGCGATGGGCTGCTGCGTATAAGTATCCCCCGGAGATCAAGCCGACGGTTATTGAGAGCATTGTCGTACAGGTGGGCAGAACCGGCGTGCTGACGCCGAAAGCGGTTGTCCGTCCAGTTCGGCTTGCCGGTACCACCGTAACCAACGCTACACTGCATAATCAGGACTTTATTTCGGAGCGTGATATTCGTATTGGTGATACAGTCAATATCCGAAAAGCGGGTGAGATCATTCCGGAAATTCTGGATGTAGACTTTACCAAGCGCCCCGAAGGCACGGTGCCGTATACACTGCCTGCCCATTGCCCTGTATGTGGTGCTGCCACGCAGCGCGATGAAGAAGGTGCCTTTTTGCGCTGTACTGGCGTGGAATGTCCTGCTCAGCTTTCCAGAAATATTGCGCATTTTGTCAGCCGCGATGCTATGGATATCGAGGGCCTTGGCAGTGCGATTGTAGATGCACTGATTGAGAAAAATCTGATCAAATCTCCCGCGGATATATATTATTTGACTATCGATGATGTAAAGCTTCTTTGGCAAAATGGAGAGCTGGCAGCAAGTAAGCTGCTTGAGGCAATCGAAGCCAGCAAGGAGCAGGATATTAGCCGTTTGATTTATGCGCTTGGAATAAGGCTGGTTGGTGCCAAGACCGGAAAAGTATTGGCTTCTACCTTTGGCTCGATTGATGGTTTAATGTCTGCCACGCTGGAACAGTTGACAGAGGTACCGGATATAGGTGCCGTGACAGCAGCATCTATTGCAGATTGGTTTGCACAGCCGCAATCCAGACACATGATCGAAAGACTGCGCCAGGCTGGTGTCAACTTTGAGAGCAAGCGTGTGATTACGGATACTCGTTTTGCGGGGATGACTTTTGTTTTAACTGGTGCGCTCAGTCAGTTTACGAGAGAAGAAGCAACGGAAAAGATCGAACTTTTTGGCGGAAAAGCAGCTGGCTCTGTTTCCAAGAAAACAAGTTACGTGATAGTTGGCGAAAATGCTGGCTCTAAAGAACGAAAGGCTCGCGAATTGGGAATTCCCATTTTATCGGAAACCCAGTTTCTTGAGATGATCCAATAATAAAAACACCGGAAAGTGATATGATCACTTTCCGGTGTTTTTATAGACTAAAGTCTTCGTCGTTGTATTTTTGCAGGTCGAGTGCTTTTGCTTTGGAAGGAATCCGCTTGCAGGGGTCGTATTCAAACTTACGGCAAGCATAGTAAACAGAAACGACGCCTCGCTTATTGCAAAGCACCTGTTCGTCTGTTACCTGCGTACCACATGCACAATATTTGCAGGAACGCGGAAGCTTCTTTCGAAACAGCATACAATACCCCTTTCAACAATTTTCTAATATTATACATCATGCTTTAACGAAATGCTACAACTTTTTTCTGTTTTAGTTGTGTAATTAAAATGTAGCTGATCATTAATGGCATAGTGATGAGCAGGGGGATTACAAATATATCTTTTCTGGCAGACGGATACAGTATACAACTTGACGATGCAGACAAGATGAAACTAATAACCAGCTGCAGAGCCTTTCCGCGCAGGTAAACTCCTGTTCCCAGTCCTTTAGTTACGGAATTTGTTTGCATTGCGACACAGAACCCACCACAAGCCAGCAGGCAGGATGCGATGACAAAGCGGATAGATTCTTCCTCTATGAATTTCAAGGCGATACAGCCATTTGAGAGTTCGCAAAGACCGGTAAATATGACCTGGAGATGGACCGGCATGCGAAATAGAAACCATTTTTCACATATGGCTATAAAAATTCGCCATAGAACGATCCAGCCACAAATAATAGCAACTGTTCGTATGCTGTTCTCCAGTGCCTGATGCAAACGGATGCCTTTGGATGATGGTATGCGGCATGTCATACGGCTTTTTTGGGGCAAAATGATGCCTACAATCAGTGCAGAAAAGATATGTATCAGCCACAGGATAAATGGAATCAGCAAACCGGAAAACATTTGCCCGATCATCCCAAATATAAAAGCAGGGCCTGCATTGTTACAGAAGCCAAGCAAACGGCGTGCGGTATGTTTATCCAGCTGACCGGCTTCATAAGCATCTGCGATCATTTTGGCACCGACAGGATACCCTCCAATCAAACCTATCACTAAAAGAGATTCTGCGCCGGCAGGGATGCCGCAGAGTCTTCCAACACCTCGCAGAATAGGGATGCGCTTTCCGATCATTACACTGTTCAGCATAGTTGAGGTGATAATAAAAGGAAACAATGCGGGAATGACAGTATTTATTGAAAGTTCCAGACCACTGCGTGCACCGCTTAAAGCTGTTGGTGCATCCAAAATCAGGATCAGCATGCAAATGGCAGTAAAAATGCCTGTCCAACGTTGTTGCTTCATAGTTACTAGATCACCTCATTAAGAAACTATGCGCAGTTTGGAAAAAAATCACGGCCGTTTCATAGACTGTTGCTAAGGAGTTGATGCTATGACAAAGCAAACGCAGCAGAGATTTCAAAAAGCTAAAAACATGATGGCATCCGAACCTTTACCAAGGGTCCCGTTAATAGAAATTGCTGATAATAAACGGGTTTTGATCGAAAACCATTTAGGGGTCACAGCATACGGTACGGATGAAATCTGTGTAAAAGTTCGACATGGTGTTGTTAGTATTACTGGGGAGAAACTGGAGCTGCTGTGCATGTCTAAAGATAAGATCGTGATCTGTGGCATTGTTGAAAGCATTCATCTTTGGGGAGGGCGTAGGCAATGAGTCTCCAAAATTGGGTAACCGTGCAGTTGGTCAGTGCGGATATTCCGCGCATACTGCAGGAATTGAATCAAAAGGATATCATGATGTTCTTTGTTCAGCAATTAGATCATCTGACAGTCCAATTCCGTGTTCGCCAGGAAGAGCTTCCGGCAGTGTTACAAATGGCAGAAAAGCGCGGAGCTAAGGTTCATGTCCTGGCTCGTCTTGGTGTGAGCAATGCTTTGCGCGGGATGTTCAGAAGACCGATTTTGCTGTTGAGCATTGCTTTGCTGCTTTTCTTATCATTCTTTCTTCCCACTAGAGTGCTGTTCGTGGAAGTAGAAGGGGCGCTAACTATACCGGACAAGTATATTATCGAGAAAGCCGAAGCGTGTGGCATCCGGTTTGGCGCCTCCAGAAGGGATGTCCGGAGCGAACAAATGAAAAATAATTTGCTCTCCGCAATACCGGAGCTGCATTGGGCGGGGATCAATACATATGGTTGTGTAGCTGTGATCTCTGTGGAAGAGAAAAGCATTGTGGAGGAAGCAGAAGAAAAGACGGGGCAGGTTTGCAGCATTATTGCGGCGCAAGACGGGGTAATTACGCAATGCACTGTGCAAAAAGGTCAGCAGCTATGCCGTGTAGGACAAGTAGTAAAGACCGGGGAAATGCTCGTGTCCGGGTATACCGACTGTGGCCTTACAGTGCAGGCCACACAGGCAGAAGCAGAAATAATTGCAAAGACTTTGCGACGCTTGGACGTGATTACACCGGCAGAATGTGTGCTTAGAGGCCAAATGACAAAAAGTGAAACAAGGTTTTGCTTGCAAATTGGAAAAAAACTGATAAATTTCTTTCAAGATAGTGGAATTTCTGATGCTACTTGTGTTAAAATGTATTCTAAGAAATACTTGACGCTGCCGGGTGGACGCACCTTGCCCGTTGCTTTCATTACAGAAGAATGTTTTTACTATCAAGATCAGACAGAGTATCTTGACAGTGAAGCCATTGGCAGCGTGCTTGAAAATACAGCGCAGGAGTATCTGCGCTTACAGATGATCGCAGGACAAATCACACACGCGGATACGGAGATTACATTATTGGGAGATGTATATCTGCTGACTGGCGTTTACAACTGTTCGGAGACGATCGGCAAGGTCATTAATGAGGAGAGTATATACAGCAATGGAGAAAATAACTGAGAGAATCGTGAACGCAGAACGGGTAGAAGACTTGATTGCTGTCTTTGGCTCGTTCGATGAGAATATTAAACGGATAGAAGAGAATCTTGATGTCACGATCGTAAATCGCGGGACGGATATGAAGGTTACCGGCGAGGCGGATGCCGTTGATAAGGCGGCACGTACGCTGGAGGGTCTGCTGTCCTTGGCATCCAAAGGCGAGATCATCGACGAACAACGCGTCCGGTATCTGATCACCTTAGTAAAAGAAGGTAACGATGCCCAGGTCGCCAAAATGGCAAAGGACGTTGTATGTATTACTGCCAAAGGAAAACCCATCAAAGCGAAAACTGTTGGACAGCAGGAGTACATGAAGGCCATTATGAAAAATACGGTAACGCTGGGCATTGGTCCCGCCGGCACAGGAAAAACCTACCTTGCTGTTGCTGCTGCCGTTGCTGCATTTCGCGAGAGGACGGTGAACAGGATCATTCTGACGCGTCCTGCTGTGGAGGCAGGCGAGCGCCTTGGCTTCCTGCCCGGTGACCTGCAAAACAAAGTTGACCCCTATCTGCGGCCGCTCTATGATGCGTTGTATGATATGCTCGGCCCTGAGACCTTTCAAAAGTATCAGGAGCGCGGTTCCATTGAGGTCGCACCACTGGCTTATATGCGCGGTCGAACGCTGGATGACAGCTTCATTATTCTCGACGAAGCACAGAACACCACCAAAGAGCAGATGAAAATGTTTTTGACGCGCCTTGGTTTCGGTTCTAAAATCGTCATCACCGGTGATGTTACGCAAATCGATCTGCCCAGTGATAAAACCTCAGGTTTGAAGGATGCAGTGCGTGTCCTTGAGGGCGTTAAGGATATTGCTGTCTGCCGGCTTACGTCGGCAGATGTGGTTCGTCACGCACTTGTTCAGGAGATCATCAATGCCTACGAGCGTGCAGACAAAAAGTCTCAGCCACCCAAGCAGATAAAAACATACGAAGGACGTTATAAAAGGAAAGACTGATATGCATAAATTTAAGATGAATCTTACCTTTGATCATTTTTCTTTGAGAAAATACGCAGTAACGACGATTATATCCCAGTGTATCGAGGCAACATTGCGGGCGGAGAAGATCTCGGCACCATGCGAGATCAATGTTCTTGTAACCAATGATAAGGGCATCCGCGCGATCAATAGTGCGAGCAGGGGAATTGACAAGCCAACTGACGTGTTGAGCTTTCCCATGTTTCAGCTTAAAGCGGGAAATCCTCCTTCAGATTGGGAGGAATACTTGGACCCGGAAACTGGATTTTGCCCCTTGGGAGATATGGCGATCTCTTTGGAGAGGGCGGTTTCACAGGCAAAGGAGTTTGGTCACAGCGTGCGCCGTGAAGTTGGATATTTAACGATTCACTCCATGCTGCATCTTTTGGGTTATGACCATCTGGATGAAGGTGCACAGAAAGCACAAATGCGAAACCGTGAAGAGACGATAGCCGCTACGATTCCCGGCATGCAGAGAGATTAATTAAAGGAGATAACCATGGCTACAAAGACTGCTATGATCACGATCGTTGGACGACCCAACGTAGGTAAGTCCACACTGACAAATTATCTGGTAGGGGAGAAGATTGCGATCGTCTCCAACAAGCCCCAGACTACGCGTAACCGAATTTGCGGTATCGTTACAAAGCAAGACACCCAATATGTTTTTGTGGATACGCCGGGCTTCCACAAGGCCAGAACGAAGCTTGGCGACTACATGGTCAATGTGACAAAGAGCTCGATCGCGGATGTGGATCTGACGATCATGCTGGTAGAGCCGATTGCCTCTATTGGACCGCAGGAGCAGGGACTGATCGATCAGATCAATGCCAGCAAGTGTCCGGTTGTGCTGGCAATCAACAAAATCGATTCCGTTGAAAAGGATACCCTGCTGGAAGTGATCGCGTTATACTCCCAGGCAGCATGCTTTGATGCCATTATTCCTATTTCTGCAAAGACCGGTGATGGGGTCGATGCGTTGCTGGACATGTGCCAAAAGTATGCGATTGAAAGCCCGTTCCTGTTCCCGGAGGACTCCACTACTGATCAGCCGGAAAGACAGGTCATGGCCGAGATCATTCGCGAAAAACTGCTTTGGTGTTTGGATCGTGAAGTGCCGCACGGCACGGCTGTAGAGATTACTACTTTCTCCGAGCGCGATAGCGGAATTATTGACATAGATGCCACGATCTACTGTGAAAAATCCAGTCACAAAGGTATCATTATTGGCAAGCAGGGCGCAATGCTGAAGAAAATCTCCAGTATGGCTCGTACAGATTGTGAGAGATTTATGGGCACAAAAGTATATCTGACCACATGGGTCAAGGTAAAGGAAAACTGGCGCGACAGCGACTTCCTGGTTCGCAATTTCGGTTACAGTGAATAATTTCCATGGGTAATCCTTCTGCAATCAGCTCATGATAATTGCGGAGGGATGCATATGACGTCACAGGATTACTGGCAGCTATTTCTTGAGACCGGCTCTCCGGAGATGTACCTGCTGTATAACAATGCCAGAAAGATGGAAACAGCTGATGTATATAACGATCCAGGGCCTGGTTTTACGGGTCACAGCCTACAATGACACAGATGCTCTGCTAACGGTGCTTTCCCGCGACCAGGGAAAGCTGACCGTTAAAGCACGGGGTGTGCGAAGAAAGAACAGCCCGCTTATCGCGCCCTGTCAGCTTCTGAGCTATGGCGAGTTTACTTTATTTGAATACCGTGGTATGTATACGATCAACGAAGCGCAGGCCATCGAGTTGTTTCCACAGCTTCGAAAAGACTTACAGAAGCTTTCCTTGGGTACATATTTCGCCCAGGCAGCAGAATTGATCTGTCAGGAGGACCTGCCGAATCCGGAGCTCTTGTCCCTGGTTCTGAACAGCTTGCATGCGCTTTCCAAGCTTTCGGTTTCTGAGCACCATGTCAAGGCTGTCTTTGAACTGCGTGTCGCTTGCCTAGCTGGCTACACACCGGATCTTACCGGTTGCTTACATTGCGGTAAACCGACACCGGATCGTTTTGATCTTTCCGGGGGACATCTTGTTTGTGGCACATGCAGCTATTCTGAGACAGGCGGTATTCGTATGCCCATTACGCCCGGCATGCTGGATGCTATGCGCTATATTTGTGCCTGTGATCCTAAAAAGCTTTTCTCTTTTCGTGTTGGAGATGACACGGCTGAGGCGCTCTCTTATGTAACGGAAGGATATTTAACTACGCAATTGGAACGTGGCTTTTCAACTCTCGACTTCTATAAGTCACTGAAAAATCCGTTGGAATCATTTCACTTAGGAGATAACCATGTCTGAATTATACGAGAAATCACTGCTGAAGCTGGAACTGGACCAGGTTTTGTCCATGCTGGCAGAATGTGCGGGGAGCACAGAGGGTAAAAACGCTTGCCTGCAGCTTAGACCCTCCAGTGACCTTGAAGATGTACAGGCAATGTTGGAACAGACTAGTGCGGCTTCCGATCTGTGCACAAAAAAGGGTAATCCGAACTTCCTGGATGTGAAGGATGTTACAGCATCGCTGGAGCGTGCTGACAGGGGTGGCAGTCTGCAGCCTAAAGAACTGCTTGCTATCGGCGGTGTGTTGCGCTGCGCCCGTACGATTAAGGGATATGTTGCTGAGGATGAAACACCTACGGTCCTTGATGCGTTTTTCCGGATGCTGATCCCTAATAAGTACTTGGAAGATAAGATCTTCGGTGCGATTTTATCTGAAGACGAAATCGCGGATACTGCCAGTACCACACTTGCGGATATCCGTCGCCACATGCGTGTGCAAAGCGCAAAGATCCGTGACGGACTGCAGAAGATCATTTCCTCACCCGCATACGCAAAGTATCTCAGAGAGCCGATCATAACGATTCGCCAAGGCCGTTATGTTGTGCCTGTCAAGAGCGAATGTAAAAATGATGTTCCCGGTCTGGTGCATGATGTTTCTGCAACTGGCTCAACTTATTTTGTCGAGCCCATGTCTGCGGTGAATGCAAACAATGCGCTCCGTGAACTGGAATTAAAGGAAAAAAAGGAAATTGAGCGGATCTTAGCGGAGCTTTCTGCAGAAGCGGCTGCCTACCGTGAAGCCATTAGTGATGACTTTAGACTTCTGGTGCAGTTGGATGTTATTTTTGCCAAGGCGCGTCTGAGCCACAAAATGCGGGCCTGGGCACCGATCATGAACGACTGCGGTAAAATTGAGCTGCGCAATGCAAGACATCCGTTGATAGATCCGCAAAAGGTTGTACCGGTATCTATGCATCTGGGCACAGATTTTGACACCATGATCATTACTGGCCCTAATACCGGCGGTAAAACGGTCACACTGAAAACAGTTGGCTTGCTTACTTTGATGGCAGAATGCGGCCTACATGTTCCCGCAGGCGATGGCAGTTGCCTGTCGACCTTTGATAAAATCCTTGCTGATATTGGCGACGAGCAGTCCATAGCTCAAAGCCTCTCTACATTCTCCAGCCATATGCGTACGATCGTGGATGTGGTTGCACAATGTGACCACAGAACGCTTGTGCTGTTTGATGAGCTTGGTGCCGGTACTGATCCGGCTGAAGGTGCAGCACTGGCCATTGCTTTAATTGAATTTTGCAGGAAAATGGGATCGCACGTTATGGCAACTACTCACTATGCGGAGTTGAAGCTATATGCAATGCGCACGAAAGGTGTTATCAATGCATCCTGCGAGTTCAATGTTGAAACGTTACAGCCAACCTACAAACTGCTGATTGGTATTCCGGGCAAATCCAATGCGTTTGCCATTTCGAGGAGATTGGGACTATCGGAAGACATCCTCAAGGAAGCTGCGGATCTTGTGGGACAAAGTGACAAAGACTTTGAGGATGTGCTCAGTCAGTTGGAGCAGCAGCGGCAGATGATGGAAGCTGCACGCGCAGAAGCAGAAACGCTGCGACAGGAAACGGCAAAGATCAAACAGCAGAGCGAGGCTTACAGCGCACAGCTGGCTGCAGAGCGCGAAAGAGCAATGCAGCAGGCACGGAAAGAGGCGCAGCAAATCATTGAAGATGCCCGCGCTGCGGCAAATGCGGCTTCGGAAGAACTCAAGGCGCTGAAAAAGCAGCTATCCGAGAATGCAGATACACAAGGTATTAATCAGCGTCAGGCGGAGCTGCGCAGAAGCTTGAATGAGGCTGAGAGCAAATTACGAGCCGGGCAGGTCGAGCAAAAACGTCCAGAGCCTACTCGTGGTATCTTGATCGGTGATACAGTCGAACTGTTGAAGCTTGGCACAAAGGCCAGCGTGATCGCGATCAACAAGGATGGTTCGTATCAGCTGCAGGCAGGCATATTGAAAATGACTGCCAAACCTGATGAGGTATATCTGCTGGAGAATGAAAATCCCTACACGGAGAAAGGTAATCGCCCCAAACATTCTGGCAGAGAAATGAAGATGTCTGCAATGAGCTCTGAAATTGATCTGCGCGGTATGGACTCGGTAGATGCCATCTGCGTTTTGGATCGTTACCTCGATGAAGCAATGCGGTCCAACTTAAGCTCTGTACGTATCATTCATGGTAAGGGTACCGGCACACTTCGTAGTGCGGTACAGCAATCATTGCGGAAGAATAAATATGTAAAGAAATTCCGCCTTGGTGTTTACGGTGAAGGTGAAGACGGTGTTACCATCGCAGAATTTGTCTAATTTTCAATAATTACCAATATTTTTTCCAAATATTTAAATTATTTCGAGGTAACGATTGGCAGAATGTGGAAATTATTGGAAACGAGTTGACTTTTGGTGCAGATTTGGTATCATATGTACAGAAAGCTGTGCGGTGGCCCGCGCGGTATTAAGGAGTGTAATTTTATGTTCAGTAAAGAAATCGTTGTTCGCTGCGAATCCGGCTTGCATAACAAGCAAGCTACATACTTTGTTCAGAAGGCTAATGAGTTTTCCAGCAGCATTTGGGTGGAGTCGGATAACCGCAGAATGAATGCGAAGAGCCTGCTGGGCATTATGTCTCTGGGCATTGTTACCGGCGCCATTGTGGTTTTATCTGCTGACGGTGCCGATGCCGAGGAGGCTGTGGCTGCTCTTGAGGCTCTGCTTCAGCGTGATGTTTATTGATAATTGACTGAAAGGCCGCCTCAATTCTGTTGTAGAATTGGGGCGGTTTTATCGTGGAG
>CAYVCR010000031.1:0-12976 GCA_964450205.1 uncultured Oscillospiraceae bacterium
TTGTTTGCACCTCCTTTTGGACTTTTGGCCCCCGGTCGCGCCGGGAGCAAGGATTTGCCTGCACACGCAGGCTCAAACATTATATAGGGTTTTATTCCGAAAGTCAAGAGGAAAAAGGCGCATATTCCCATGTATTTCCGGGAAAAATGCTCGCAAGAGGTGAAAAAAATGATCTTATCCTATGTGCGTACTGTTATTTTATATTTGGTGCTGATCGCGGTGATCCGGCTCATGGGCAAGCGGCAGATCGGCCAGATGGAGCCGGCGGAATTCGTTGTTACCATGCTGGTGGCGAATCTGGCTGCCATTCCTATGCAGGATGGGGGGATCCCAATTTTTTCCGGCATGGTGCCGATCTTGACGGTGCTGGGCGTGGAGCTGGTGCTGTCGGCGCTGTCACTGCGGAGCATCCGGTTTCGAAAAATCTTGTGCGGTAAGCCGGTGATCCTCATTGAAAACGGAAATATCCTCCAGCAGAATCTGCGCAAAACAAGAGTCACGTTGGACGAGCTTACCGGCCATCTGCGGGAAAAGGATGTGCTGGACCTTCGGTCGGTGCAGTATGCCATATTGGAGACCAACGGAAATCTCTCGGTATTTCCCTATCCAAAGGAAAAGCCTGCCAGCGCCCGGGATGCAGGGGTACAGGCCAGAAAGCAGTACCTGCCCATCACGGTGATCTCCGACGGCAAGCTTTTACACGAAAACCTTGTCAAGGCAAAAAAAGATACCCGCTGGGTCCAGCAGGTGCTGAAGGAACAGCGGGCGGAATTACAGGATACCTGGCTTTTGACGGTAGATGGCGGCGATCAGATCTATTTCTGCCGGAAGGAGATATAACATGGAGCGAAGATTTTGGTATGGGTCGGCGATCCTGGTTTTCTTCCTTGTACTGGGGTTGTTGGTAGCCTGGGGGATGGAAAATATGCAGCGTCCGGTCACCGGAAAGCTGGAGCAGGCGGCCCAGGCGGCCCTTGACGGAGATATGGAACAAGGGATCATCCTCGCGCAGACAGCAAAAGACACTTGGCAGCGGCACCGGGATCTGACGGCGGCTGTGGCGGACCATGCGCCCATGGAGGAGATCGATAGCCTGTTTGCCCAGGTGGAGGTGTATGCCCAGTCGGAAAAGACGGTGGATTTTGCGGCCTATTGTACCCGCCTGGCCCGCCTGGTGGAGGCGGTCGGCGAGGCCCATGCTCTGACCTGGCAGAACCTGTTGTAGTTCAAATTTCAGTTTATCGAGCCGATGGCTCGATAAACTGATATAATGCAGAATGCAGAATTGTGGTATTTCCTTCGGAAATGGTTTTAATATGTGGCCTTTGGCTACACATTCATTATGCATGATGAGTCCTGCATTATTTATATATTCGCGCCGTGGGCCAGCTCCAAAATTCCCTGGGCAAGGTATTCGACTGCCAGCAGGGCCTCCTGCCGGGTGTTTCCGGCGGCCCCTACCTCTACCAGCAGTGCCCCCGGGGACAGGTCTTGATTAAAACGGGAGGTGCGCAAATATAGTGGGCGGCAGATATCAGGACACAGCTTCTGCACAGCGGCGTGGAGTTTGACTGCCAGGGCGAGATTTGTCTTCCAGTTCGGATGGGTCAGACCGCCGGCATCGGTTCCCATTACCACCATCAGCTTGGCGGCTTCGCCCTTTTCTGTAGTGACGGTGTAGTCGATCTGATTTCCCTCAGCATCCTCGGCGGAGTCCCGGTGCACATCCAGCACCAGTCGGATAGAGGGATAGTCTTCCAGATACTGTTCGATGGACGTTCGGGCGTGGTCGTAGGAGCCGTTGTAGGAGTCGGCATCGTGCAGGGTGCGGTCATGGATCACACCGACCCCACCGGCCTCCAGCAGTTCGGCAAGCCGGTCACCGATGGCCAGCATGTTGCGGCTTTCGTCCTCAGAGCGATAACCCTCCGTGTCAGCATAGCTTTCTGTGCCATGGGTGTGCAGGATCAGCACGGCAGGGCCGTCCTCAGTCAAGTCCCAATCCAGCGGCTGGGTCAGCAGCGCCTGCATGTCCACATCATAGCCGCTGGTATTGCGCAGTTCTATCAGCGGAGTATCTTCCTCAGTGAAGTTGGCGGCTGACACTGCCTGCTCTGCAGGCGCGGTAACCTCCGGTGCTTGTACTTGGTCGGCAGGCTCGGTGGTTTCCAATACATCCAAAGATACCAGTCTGCCGGTCTGCAAAAATATCAGCAGCTGGGCCAGCTGCGGCTGGGCCAGTGCCTGGACGGCAGTATCGGGGATGCCGCTGAGCAGCCGTAGCAGGATCGCGCCGGTCAGAACGGCGGCGCCCAAACGAAGGGCTTTTTGCTCCAGTTTCATATAGCCTCCTTTGTGGGATAAAAAAGGCTGCGTGAAAACGCAGCCTTTCTGTTTCTTTATTCAGTTGGTTTCTTCCATTTTGGACGACTGCGCAGCTCTACACGCAGCTGTTGAAAAAATTCGGAAAGCAGGGCACTGCTTTCTTCTTCCCGGACACCCTTTTCCACCTGGGGGTGGTGGTTAAAGTCCATGGAAAAAATATCACACACAGAGCCGCAGGCGCCGCATTTGGCATCCGATGCCCCAAAGACCACCCGGGGGATCCGGGCATTGACGATGGCGCCGGCACACATAGGACAGGGCTCCAGAGTCACATACAGGGTACAGTCCCACAGCCGCCAGCCGCCTAAGTTTTGACAAGCCTGACCGATGGCCTCGATCTCTGCGTGACCCAGGGCGGTACGTTCTGTCTCCCGGCGGTTTCTGCCCCGGCCCACGATCTGACCGTCCCGGACGATGACACAGCCCACAGGGACTTCGCCCTCCGCGGCGGCTTCTTTGGCCAGTGCCAGCGCCGCATCCATATAAAATAAATCGTCCATGGCTCTGCCTCCTTTTTGCTTAAGCAGTGGGGCTGTCGGTGTTTGATCCCCCACTGCTTATCATACCGAAACCGGGTCGGCACGTCAAGCATAACACATCTTATGCGCAAAAAGAAAAGAACGGTCGGTAGCGGCAAATGTAAACTTTCATGATTTGCCGCGGTAATTTCTTGCACAAGGGCAGAAACGATGTTATAATAACACAAATATGTCCATATTTGAGGTCTCACTATGAAAACACTGCTGCATATCTGCTGCGCGCCCTGTGCCAATCAGTGCATCGAGGTGCTGCGTGGCGATAAAATCGAGGTTTCCGGCTTTTGGTACAATCCCAATATACACCCCTTTACCGAGTACCGCTCCCGGCGCAATTGTCTGCGGGAATATGCGCAGGTCATTGAACTGCCGCTGATCGAGCAGAACGATTATGCCCTGCGGCCTTTCGTGCGTGCGGTAGCAGAGGATATTGGAGGCCGGTGCGTCAAATGCTATGAAATGCGTCTTTTTGAAACGGCACGGCAGGCCAAGGAGGGCGGCTTTGACAGCTTCACATCCAGTCTGTTTATCAGTCCCTATCAGGATCACGAATTGATGCGTGACGTGGCAGAGCGGGCCGCGGCGGAATACGGCGTGGAATTCCTCTACCGGGATTTTCGTCCCTATTTCAAGGCCGGCCAGGAGAAAGCAAGAGAATTGGGCTTTTACATGCAAAAGTACTGCGGCTGCGTCTTCTCGGAGGAAGAGCGGTACTTAAAGAAAAGTAAAATCATTCCCTAAGGAGTTATTATGGAGCTACAATTTGCCGTACCCTGTCTGTTTGGCCTGGAGGGCCTGGCGGGCGATGAACTGAGAAGACTGAATATGGAAAATGTCCGGGTGGAGGACCGCAGAGTGCTCTTTGCCGGCGATGCAGCAGCTTTGGCCAAGGCCAATATCTGCCTGCGCACCGGTGAGCGAGTCATGCTGGTGCTGGCCCAGTTTACAGCCAAGAGCTTTGAGGAGCTGTTCCAGGGTGTGTACCATGCTAATTTGGAGGATTTTATTCCCCAGGACGGTCAGTTCCCGGTGAAGGGCCACTGTTTGAACAGCCAGCTGATGAGCGTGCCTGACTGCCAGGCCATTATCAAAAAAGCTGCCTCCAGGCGGCTGGGCGAGAAGTACGGCATGTCCTGGCTGCCGGAGACCGGCATCAAGTATCAGCTGCATTTTACCATTCTCAATGACAACGTGACTCTGTGCCTGGACACCTCGGGCCCCGGTCTGCATAAGCGCGGCTACCGTGCCATCGGCAACGATGCGCCCCTCCATGAAACGTTGGCTGCCGGTATGATCCAACTGACCCGTTACCGCGGCCGGGAATTTGTGTGGGATCCCTTCTGCGGCTCTGGCACGATCCCCATCGAGGCGGCGCTGATCGCAAAAAACCGGGCACCCGGCTTAAACCGCAGCTTTGCTGCAGAAAGTTATCCCTGGATCCCGGCAGAGGTATGGAGTCAGGCCCGCACCGAGGCAAAGGACCGGGAGTTTAAGGGCAATTACCGGATATTAGGCTCTGATAACGACCCTGCCTGCGTGTCCCTCTCCATGGCAAACGCCCGGAAGGCAGGGGTGGCGGACTGCATCGAGTTCAAAGACGGCGACGCGACCAAGATGAGCCTGCCTACGGACAGTGGCATTTTGATCTGCAATCCTCCCTACGGCGAACGCATGATGGAGCAGCAGAGTGCCCAGCGGCTGTACGCCGCCCTGGGACGGCATCTGAAATTTGCCAACGACTGGAGAAAATATGTCATCACTTCTGAGCCGGAATTTGAGCATTATTTCGGCTGTCGTGCGGACAAAAAACGCAAGTTCTACAACGGCAAGATCAAGTGTGACTACTATATGTTTACCGACAATACCAGGAGAAAGAAATGAAACACCTGTTTATCATCAATCCGGCTGCTGGCAGCAGCGACCATACGGAAACCTACCGCGAGAAGATCCGGGCGGCTTGTGACCCCAAGGGAATTGACTACCGGATCGAAATATCTACTGCCCCCGGTGACTGCTGCAGGATCGCCCGTGAGGCGGCTGAAAGCGGCGAAGAATACCGCATCTATTCCTGCGGCGGTGACGGTACCCTCAACGAGGTGGTCTCCGGCGTGGTAGGTCATAACAATGTGTCCGTGACCATGTTTGCAGGTGGCAGCGGCAACGACTTTATCCGCATTTTCAGCGAAACAGAGCCGTTCCGGGATCTGGAACGGCTGCTGGAGAGTGAAGAAGCAGAATTTGACCTGATGCGCTGCAACAGCGATATCAGCCTGAATATCTGCTCAGTAGGTCTGGATGCCCGCATTGGCACTGACGTTGCCAACTATAAGCGTCTGCCCCTGCTCCACGGCTTCCGGGCCTATGCCCTGTCCACGGTGGTCAATACGATCCGGGGTGTTTCCGAGCATTACGTGGTGGAGATCAACGGGGAGACCATTGATGGAGAGCAGACAATGATCTGCGCCTGCAACGGCCGATTTTATGGCGGCGGCTTCAATCCTGTGCCTGAGGCAGACCCTGCTGACGGGATTATGGAAGTGCTTTTGATCAAGAAGGTCTCCCGGCTGAAGGTGGCGAAGGTGGTAGGAAAATACAAAAACGGCAAATATAAAGAGCTACCGGACATTGTTTGCCATTTCCGCACAGATCGTCTGGTGATCCACTGCGACGGGCCTACCAGCATCAACCTGGACGGCGAGCTGCGCACCGGCGAAACGGTGGAGATCGTAATCGCCAAGGAAAAGATCCGTTTCTTTTACCCCAAGGGCCTTACATGGAGCAAACAGCCACAGTACGTGTAACTGCATAAAAACTGGGGCGCCGATAGGCGCCCCTTTTTTAAGTGTTAGCAGCAGCCGCAGTTGTTGTCACAGCCGCAGCTGTTGTTGTTGCTCCACAGGCCATTGCTGCCACAGCCGCAGAACAGGATCAGCAGGATGATGATCCAGCAAATGTTACCGCCACAGAAATTATTGTTACACATAATGAGTACCTCCGAAATTTTTTTAGCGGCTCAGCCGCTCATTCCAAGATATTCCGGGGAGCAAAAAAGGTGCGAAAAACCGGCTGCCGAATGGCAGCCGGGATTTGTTGATCTTAACCCCACAGTCCGTCGGGGTATTTGCCTGCGTCAGCCATGGCGCGCAGGGCGGCCACCACCTGGGGCTTGTCGGCAGCGTAGGTCACGCCGTACCATTTATCCGCAGAGCGCAGTACCTTGACGGTGGCCTTGCCCTCGTGCAGCAGGGCAGCTACAGTCATAGGCAGGAAGAACTCTGCCTTAGCAGGATTCTGGGGTACTTCGTTTGCCAGGAAATCCGGGAATCGAGCCTCCACTTCCTCCAGGAAGCTGGGGGTGTAGCCCCACATATTCATGGATACAGGGGTATCGGCAGACAGATCCTCCCAGGATGCGCCGTCGTCTTCTGTAAAATGGATACCACCGTCATACTTTTCGATCTTGGTGCGCTCCACGATCGCTGTCAGGTAGCCTGCTTCGTTGGTTTGGCAGACACCCCGGGCCACGGAGCCGTTATCCGTGACGGTGTTGCCCAGACGATAACCTACCATGCAGTAATCATTGGAGTTGGCATCCTGTGCATTGGACAGGAATTCATAGATCACCCGGAAGGCAGACTTGCCGTAGTAATCGTCGGCATTGATGACCGCAAAGGGCGCACCGTCGATCTCGTCCTTGGCACACAGCACCGCATGGCTGGTTCCCCAGGGTTTGGTGCGTTCCTCCGGGATCTGGAAGCCTGCGGGGATCTTGTCTATCTCCTGATAAGCGTAACGGATCTCCATGGGGCATTTTTCCAGGCGCTTACCTACCGTATCCATGAAGTCCTTCTTGATGGCCTCTTTAATAATAATGACAGCGGTTTCAAAGCCTGCCTCATGGGCATCAAACAGGGAAAAATCCAAAATGGCTTCACCATGGCTGCCAACCGGATCGATCTGCTTCAGACCGCCGTAACGGCTGCCCATGCCGGCAGCCAGAATTACCAGAACAGGTTTTTTCATAGGTAGATACCCTCCTAAGAATGTTTGCCTGCATTATACCCACCGGGGCAACAAAAGGCAAGCATGAGAAAGTCATTTTGTGGATTATGGATAAAAAAGAGTAAAAAAAGTCAATAAATTGCCGAAGTATCTAAGTAAATTGCCTGTTTGTGCAGCTTATCCCAGGAAAATTCCCCTGCCAGCTCCCGGGCAGAGATGGCCATCGGTTTTTCCAGAAGGCCTGCGGTGTGGGCCAGAATGCCGATCAGCTGTTCGGCAGACAGCTTTTGGCGCAGGACGCCTAAGTCCATATCCTGATCCCGCTTGCTCAGACGGCGTCCGTCCGGCGCCAGCAAAAGCGGCACATGGGCGTATTGGGGGTGTGCAAATCCAAACAACTCCTGCAGATACATCTGCCGGGGGGCGGAACTTAAAAGATCGGTGCCCCGCACCACCTCGGTGACCCCGGCCTCTCCGTCGTCCACAGTGACGGCCAGCTGGTAAACATATACACCGTCTGCCCGCCGCACTACAAAATCACCGCAATCGGTGGCAAGATTTTCCCGGTAGGTGCCCTGAACATGATCTTCTACGGTCCAAACTCTGTCCGGTATTTTCACACGCCATGCGGGGGCTCGGCCAAAGGCTGCCTGCTGGTCGCCGGTCAAATCCCGGCAGGTGCCGGGGTACACGTAGGTGCCGTCGGACAGATGAGGAGCATTGACGCTATGGAGCTGACTGCGGGTGCAGTAGCATGGATACAGCAAACCAAGGTCTTGCAGCTGTTCAAAATAACGGGTATAGACGCCGCTGCGCTGACTTTGGGGCGCAGTTTCTTTGTCCCAGTCAAGCCCCAGCCACAGAAGATCCTCCCGCAGGGTCTTTGCATACGCATCGCTGGTGCGCTGGGTATCCAGATCCTCCATGCGCAGCACCAGCGTTCCTTTTTGGCTGCGGATGGAAAGCCAGGCGATCAGTGCGGCAAAGACGTTGCCCAAATGCATCCGACCGGAGGGCGTGGGCGCGAAGCGTCCCACCGGGCCGCCGCTCACAGAAAACCTCCGGCCCGCAGCAGCATGAAGATCACAAACCCCAAAATCCCCAATGCCAGCAGACAGGCCAGGATCACCAGGCCCGTATAGGACGGTTTAGGCGGCTCCAATACCTGCTCGCAGTATTCGTCCAAATCCTCGTCAGTCACATCAGAATTATAGGCGGTATAGGCTTTGCCATAGTCATTGGAAAAGTTCTGGTATGCCACAGAGGCCTTGCCGGGCGCCACATCGTCCAGAAGCTCGTCCAACGTTTCTTCTGCCAGCAGACCGTCTTCTTCTGCCATATCCTCTTCGGGCTCAGCGGCTTCTACCGGCGTAAAAACCATGGTTTCGTCTTCTTCCAGCAAGGCCTGTTCCAGCCGCTGCAGCTCTTCATTCCTGTCCTTGAACATAATATGCTCCTCCGGAGAATCCTTGAGATACCTCCATTTTAGCTTAAAAAGGGGTCGATGTAAAGGATTTTGTGGCCACAGGGACTTGTGAAAACAGGGAAAATAGTGTACAATATAAAACTGCAAAGAACATTCCGGAAAGGAGGGAGCATGTGTGGCTTTGAATCCGGAAGAAATGAAAAAACGGCGTGAGGAACGAAAGCTGCAACAGCAGAAGCGGGCAGCGGCCCGGAAAAAGCTGCTGATCCGTCTGGCGATCGCGGCGGCGGTGCTCCTTGCCTGCGGTGTGGTGATCCTGGTGGTCGCCCTGCCGGATAAGCCGGAGACTACACCGGAGCAGACACCGGAGATATCTGTATCCCAGACCGAGCAGACGGAAGCTCCGGAAACTACCACGGTGATCCATCTGGCGGCAGCAGGCGACCTGAATGTGACAGATAAGACTGTGGAAGCCGGCGGTGTGGCCTATCAATATACAGAGGCTTTCATGGATGTGGCCCACCTGCTGGCCAGTGCGGATGTCAGTGTGGTGAATTTTGAAGGCGGCCTGTATGGCGACCCCTTTGGCACGGATACAGCCTCTGCACCCCAGTCCATGATGGAGGCCCTGGCAAGCGCCGGTGTGGATCTGGTGCAGCTGGCCAATTCCTACTCGATCAATGATGGCGTGTCGGGATTGCGGGATACCATCAACGGTGTCCGCCTGGCAGGCATGGAGCCATTGGGCGTGTATGCGGACCAGGCTGCTTATGCAGAGGGCAAGGGATATACCCTGCGGGATGTCAATGGTGTAAAGGTGGCCTTTGTGGCCTTTACCAAGGGTATGGACGGCATGGCGCTCCCCTCCGGCAGCGAGAACTGTGTCAATGTGCTTTACACCGATTATAACAGCACGTATCAAACGGTGGATACGGCAGGGATCTCCGAAATAATGGATGCAGCTGCTGCGGCAAAGCCGGATGTGACAGTAGTTATGGTACACTGGGGCAGCGAATTTAACGATACCATCAGCAGCAGCCAGAATAAGATCGTGGAGCTGCTGCAGAGTAAGGGAGCAGACGCCATCATCGGCACCCACTCCCACTATGTCCAGCAAATGACGCTGGACCCCGATACCGGTAATTTTGTAGCCTATTCCCTGGGCGATTTCTTTGGCGATGCGGCCCGGTCCGGCTCGGAATATTCTGTGGTGCTGGACCTGGAGATCACCAAAAACCACACCACCGGTGAAACAAAGATCACTGGTTTCAGCTATACCCCCATTTTTACTGTGACAGAAAAGGGTAAGCCCGCCCGGGTGGTGCGGATCAACGAGGCGATGAAAGCTTATGAGGACCTGTATCTGGAGCGGATCAACAGCACTACCTACGAGGCCATGGCCTATGCACTTGAGCGTATTGAGGCCAGGATCAACCCAGATGCAGAATAAAAAAACGCACCCCATCCAGGCGGTGCGTTTTTTTATGGAAAGGATGCCTATGAAGTTATCCTATAAGACTACCATGTTTGGCTGCTTTGCAGGCTACGCGGTGCAGGCGATCATTATCAATTTTGCACCGCTGCTGTTTGTGTTCTTCCAGGATACATACCAGATCCCCCTGTCCCGGATCACGCTGCTGCTGACGGCCAATTTCATCGTGCAGCTGCTGACGGACTTCCTGTCCACCCAGTTTGTGGACAGGATCGGTTACCGGGCGTCGATGATCATCGCTCACTTTGCGGCGGCTGCAGGGTTGGTGGCACTGACGGTGTTGCCGGAAATCATGGATCCCTTTGCAGGCCTTTTGATCAGTGTGTGCATCTATGCGGTGGGCGGCGGTATCATCGAGGTGCTGGTCAGTCCCATCATGGAAAGCTGCCCCACGGACAACAAGGAAAAAGCTATGAGCCTGCTCCATTCCTTCTACTGCTGGGGACTTGTGGGTACAGTGCTGATCTCTACCGTGTTTTTCCGGGTGGCAGGGATCCACAACTGGAAAATTATGGCCCTTGTATGGGCGGCGGTGCCGGTGCTGAATGCCTTGCTGTTTATGAAAACGCCGATCATGCCGTTGATCGCTCCCGGTGAAAAGGGCATGACTCTGAGCCAGCTGGTCAAGAACAAGACCTTCTGGCTGCTGATCATTATGATGATCTGTGCCGGTGCCAGCGAAAACGGCGTGGTGCTCTGGTCCTCGGCTTTTGCGGAGAAGGGCCTGCAGATCGACAAGACTTTGGGCGACATTGCCGGCCCTATGGCCTTTGCCGTGGTCATGGGCATTGCCCGGAATATCCACGGCAAATACGGCGAGAAGATAAATTTGGATAAGCTGATGCTGGGCAGCACGGTGCTGTGTGTGATCTCTTATTTGATGATCACCCTGTTCCGCTCTCCGGTGATCAATCTGATCGGCTGTGGACTGTGTGGAATTTCGGTAGCTATCATGTGGCCCGGTACACTCAGCAAGGCATCGGCCACGCTGCCCACCGGCGGAACAGCTATGTTCGCACTGCTGGCCCTGGCCGGGGACGTGGGCTGCTCCGCAGGCCCTACCTTGGTGGGTATGGTGTCCGATGGGGCAGGCGGCAATATGAAAGCTGGCATTTTGGCAGGTATCGTTTTCCCCGCGGTACTGCTGCTGTGCCTGCTGCTATGGAAAAAACCAAAAAAAGACGGTGTCGCATGACACCGTCTTTTTTTATTTACCTGCGATGGACAGACCCTCTGCCAGAACACTGGGAGAGCCGAAGGCGGTCATGCCGGTGGCCATGGGCAGGGTCATGTTGTCGGCAACAGCGGTGATGTTCTTCAGCAGCTCGTAGAAGTTGCCTGCCACAGTAAAGGAGCGGACGGGAGTGGTTTTCTTGCCGCCCTCGATCATAAAGCCTGCGCTTTGCAGGGAGAAGTCGCCGGTCACCGGGTTAGCACCTGCGTGCAGACCCTGGAGGGAGTTGATATACACGCCGTTGCCGGCCTTCTTCAGAAGCTGCTCTTCAGTGTATGCACCGGCAGCCAGATGGAAGGTGAAGGGCCGGATCCCCACGGGGGCATCGTAGCCTGCCTTGGAGGCGTTGCCGGTGGTTTCCACCCCGGCCACCGCGGCGGTCTTCAGGTTGTACAGCAGGGTTTTGAACACACCCTGCTCGATCACGTTTTTGCGGCAGGTGGGAGAGCCCTCTGCATCAAAAGGAATAGGCATGGGGCTGTCCTTGTGGAAGGGATCGTCCACCAGGGTGACCACAGAAGATGCAATGATCTGACCCTCCTGTCCGCCCAGCTTGCTCAGCCCCTTCTGGGCGCTCTCCGAGGAGAAGATTCCAGAAAATACCTGCAGCAGGCTTGCCATGGCTTCGGGAGCGAAGACGACGGGATAATTACCGGTGGGTGCCACTTTGCCGCCCAGCTTTGCCTTTGCACCGGCTACGGCCTTGGCGGCCAGTGCCGCAGCGTCGATAGCATCGGGCGCAGCCACCTTCAGCTGATAGTCATCGGCCTTTTCCGTACCGTCGGTGACCACGGCATCTACCAGCAGTCCCAGCAGGTTATTTTCGTACTGCAGATCCAGACCCTTGGAGTTACAGATAGCGATCTGGCTGTTACCTGCCATGATCTGAGACATACTGCCGTCCACCACAGCCGAATCAGCCTTGTAAAGCTGGTGCTGGGCTTCCAGCACCAGGCGGATCAGACCGTCGGTCTCCGGCAGATCATAATGTGCCTTTGCCAATGTTTGATAGGTCTTGCCGCCTTCATTCAGGAATACCGGCTCGTCCGCTTCCAGCACAGAGGCGTTGTCATAGGCCCGTTCCACGATGGCAGCGGCCTCGGCATCATTGAGCGCCTCGGTGGAGGCATAGCCCATCTTGCCGTTTACGATACAGCGGAAACATACGCCGCCGTCAGTGCCTGCGGAGAATTCATTGATTTCCTGCCGGAATACGTCAATATTGGTGCTCCGGGAGGACTCGTAGTAAAGCTCATACTCGGTGATGCCCATGGCCTGTGCCTTGGCGACTACCGCATTTTTAAAATCTACGTAATTCATGATCTGTCCTCCTTACCGTCCGCCGACTGTGATGCTGGATACGCGGATCAGCGGCTGACCCACGTTGGTAGGAACGGAACCGCTGGAGGAGCCGCACATACCCTGACCCATATCCAGATCGGTGCCCACCATATCGATATTCATGATGATCTCGCTGCCCTTGCCCACCAGACTTGCACCACGGACAGGCTCGCAGATCTTGCCGTTTCGGACCATGTAGCCCTCGTTGACGGAGAAGTTAAATTCGCCGGTGACGGGATTGACAGAGCCGCCACCCATTTCCTTGGCATACAGGCCGTACTCCATGGAGGCGAAGATATCCTCGTTTTTGTCGGTGCCAGCGGCAATATAGGTGTTGGTCATACGGGAGGTGGGGGTGAAGCTGTAGCCCTGGCGGCGGGCGTTGCCGGTGGAGGCTGTGCCCATGCGGCGGCCGCCCATCTTATCCACCATATAGCTCTTGAGGATGCCGTTCTCGATCAGCACATTTTTCTGGGCGGGGGTACCCTCGTCGTCAATGTTGATGGAGCCCCAGGCGTTGGGGATGGTGCCGTCGTCGATGGCGGTGACCTTCTCATTGG
>CAYVCR010000032.1:0-12896 GCA_964450205.1 uncultured Oscillospiraceae bacterium
ACATGGTCCAGATCAAGACCCCCGACCTGGGCGGCATCAACAACACCATCGAGGCTGTGCTGTACTGCAAGGAAAAGGGCATGGGCGCTTATCAGGGCGGCACCTGCAATGAGACCGACCGCAGCGCACAGGTCTGTGTCCACTGCGCAATGGCTACCAAGCCTGTGCAGATCCTGGCAAAGCCCGGCATGGGCGTTGACGAGGGCTACATGATCGTTTATAATGAGATGAACCGTATCATGGCTGTCCGCAATGCCAAGAAGAACCTGAACAAGTAATTGTACGTAGGGCGAGGGCTTGCCCCCGCCGTACTTGTATTTGGAGGATATATTATGGGTTATCAGTACTGGAAATATGAAAAACTGAACGCACTGTGCAACGATGCGTTCCAGAAGTTCGGCTTTAACGCCGAGGAAGCAAAGATCATCTCTGACGTGCTGCTTATGTCCGACCGTTTCGGCATCGAGAGCCACGGCATGCAGAGAATGTACCGCTACTACAAGTCCATCCAGAAGGGCATGATCAAGATCGAATCCAAGGGCGACGTGGTTTTCGAGACTCCCGTGTCCGCAGTCATCGATGCCGCCGACGGCATGGGCCAGGTGGTAGGCCACAAGGCCATGACCATGGCCATCGAGAAGGCCAAAAAGAGCGGCATGGCAATGGTCACCGTCCGCAACTCCAACCACTATGGCATTGCTGGTTACTATGCCAAGATGGCCTGTGACCAGGGCTTGATCGGCATGTCCTTTACCAACACAAACGCCATCATGGTCCCCACCTATGGCCGCATGGCCATGCTGGGCACCAACCCCATCGCTTTGGCAGTGCCTGCCGAGCCTTACGATTTCTTCTTCGATGCCTCTACTACCGTGGTCACCCGGGGCAAGCTGGAGGTCTACAATAAGAAGGGCGAGGCCCTCCATGACGGCTGGGCGCTGGATAAGAACGGCCACCCCTCCAACGATGCAGCCGACGTGCTGGATAATATCGCTGCCAAGAACGGCGGCGGCATCATGCCCCTGGGCGGCAGCACCGAGGATACCGGCAGCCACAAGGGCTACGGCTACGCCATGATGTGTGAGATCTTCTCTTCCATTATTTCTATGGGCACTACCTCCGATAAGACGGGCGTAGGCGGCAAGGGTGGCATCTGCCACGGCTTCCTGGTCATTGACCCTGCCATCTTCGGCGATGCCGAGGGCATCAAGGCCCATCTGTCTGCCTACCTGCAGGATCTGCGCAACGCACCCAAGGCCGACGGCCAAATGCGCATCTACACCCACGGCGAGAAGGAAGTGGAGGCCGAAAAGAAGCTCATGGAAAACGGCATTCCCGTCAACGACAATACCATGGTGGAGGTCTACGAGATGTGCCAGTACCTGGATATGGACTTTTCCAAGTACTTCGGCGATTACATCCCCGAACGCTCTGCCGGTTTTAAATCTCCCGAGACCTTTAAATGATCCAAAAGAGCCTTCCGTTCGGGAGGCTCTTTTGCGTTGGCATTTTTGATGGCAAATGTCTGTTAAAACAGGAGGCTTTTGGTAGAAACGTGAACTTTTTGTGCGCGCTCTTGACAGGTGCGCGTTTTGCTGATATAATCCTCCACGAAAAGGGAGTAGTCGGCGCGATAAAACGCGGGCCCGGTCAACATTCTGGAAGCAATTCCTGGCCGTAGCTGAAATGACGAGACGGATCGCATCGACGCCCGAGTTATCAGCTTCTGCGCCGATGCGCGCGGAGGTTGTTTTTTTATGATCACATTCATGGATATTTTGGAACTGTTACTCTTGGCGCTGGGTCTGAGTATGGATGCCTTTGCTGTTTCCATCTGCAAGGGCCTGTCTATGAAAAAGGCTGGCTTGCGGGAAGGCGCTATCTGCGGTGCCTGGTTCGGCGGCTTTCAGGCGGCCATGCCGCTGGCAGGCTTTTTCCTGGGAAGCCTGTTTGCCAATGCCATCAGTAGATTCGACTACTGGATCGCCTTCGGCCTGCTGGCACTGATCGGTGCCAACATGCTGCGCGATGCCTTTTCCAAGAAATGTGACGAGTGCGAGGAGCACACGGCAGACCTGAGCTTCAAGACCATGTTCCTGCTGGCAGTGGCTACCAGTATCGATGCCGCGGCAGTCGGCGTGTCTTTGGCTATGGAGCAGGCCAATATCTGGCTGGCCATCGCTTTGATCGGCACGGTGACCTTTGCCATGTGCGCTGCCGGTGTTAAGATCGGCAACGTCTTCGGCAGCCGGTATGAAAAGAAGGCCCAGGCGGTTGGCGGTTTCATTCTGATCGGACTGGCCGTCAAGTTCCTGGTGGAAGGCCTGCTGGAGAACTTTTTCTGAATTACGTGTCGACAGGCTTGTACGGCGCCGGATCAAGGCAGCCTGGGCCTTCGCAATAAATGAAAACAAAATTTATATCTTTGGAGGAAAGAAAATAATGAAGAAGCTGATTGCTCTGCTGCTGGCGCTTACCATGGTCATTGGTCTGGCTGCCTGCGGCAACAGTAACAACGAGACCCCCGAGACCCCCGATGTGCCCGAGACTACCGAAGGCACCGAAGCACCTGCTGTTTCCGGTCCTGCTACTGCTTTGGAGCTGCTGGAGACTGTTTGGGCTCTGTACGGCGATGACGAGAAGTTCCCCGTATTCGGCGGCGACGGCCTGAACATGGTCGACGGTGCGCCCGGTGCCTACACCGACATGGAAGCCCTGCAGTCTCAGCTGCTGGTTCCCGCCGAGGAGCAGGCCAACGTGACCGAGATCGCATCTTTGTTCCACGGTATGATGCTCAACAACTTCTCCTGCGGCGCTTTCAAGCTGGCAGAGGGTGTGGACGCTGCTGCTTTTGCTGACACCATGTACAATGCTGTGGCCGGCAATCAGTGGATGTGCGGCTTCCCCGAGAAGGTCATGATCGCTGTTGTTGGCGATTACGTCGTGATGGTCTTTGGCCTGAACGATGCAGTGAATCCCTTCGAGGCTAAGCTCACCGAAGCTTACCCCAATGCTGACATCAAGTACACTGAGGCTCTGGCCTGATCATGAAACAAAAGGCAGCGGTTTTCACCGCTGCCTTTTTTCGTTGCAAAGAAGATGGCAGTATGATACAATCCATACACTATCATTGTACAAGGAGAAACAGCTATGCTTTTTTCCAGCATTCCATTTTTATATTATTTCCTGCCGGCGGTGCTGATCGTGTACTTTTTGGTGCCCCGGGTGGCAAAGAATGCGGTGCTGCTGATTGCCAGCCTGCTGTTCTATGCCTGGGGTGAGCCGAAATACGTCTTTTTGATGATCGCCACCATCGCGCTGTTTTATGGCTGCGGTCTGGCCATCGGAAAAGCCGAAAAAACCGGCTGGAGGAAATTTTGGCTGACCGTGTCTGTGGTGATCTCTCTGGCGCTGCTGGCAGTGTTTAAGTATGCGGATTTCTTTGTGGATTCCTTCAACAAGGTCACCGGTCTGAGCATTCCGCTGCTGCGGCTGGCGCTGCCCATCGGCATCAGCTTCTATACCTTTCAGTGCCTGAGCTACACCATCGATGTGTACCGGGGCAATGCGGCCCCTCAGAAGAATCCCATCAGCTTTGGTGCCTATGTTGCCCTGTTCCCGCAGCTGATCGCGGGCCCCATCGTCCGCTATGTGGACGTGGCACGGGAGCTGGAGACCCGCACCCACAGCTGGGACAAGATCGCCGAGGGCCTGCGCCGTTTTCTGTTCGGTCTTGCCAAGAAGATCCTGATCGCCAATACCCTGGGTGAGCTGACAAGCATCTTCCGGGCAAGCAATGAGAAGTCCGTGCTGTTCTACTGGATCTATGCCATCGCCTTTGCGCTGCACATCTATTTTGATTTTTCCGGCTATTCGGATATGGCCATCGGCCTGGGCAAGGTCTTTGGCTTCCACTTCATTGAGAATTTCAACTATCCGTACCTGTCCAAGTCCATCAGTGAATTCTGGCGCCGCTGGCACATGAGCCTTGGCAGTTGGTTTCGGGACTATGTGTATATCCCTCTGGGCGGCAACCGGGTAGGAAAGGTGCGCTGGGTCTTCAACGTACTGGTGGTGTGGATGCTTACCGGCATGTGGCACGGCGCTGCCTGGAACTTTATCCTGTGGGGCCTGCTGTATGCAGTGTTCCTGCTGCTGGAAAAGTGGATCCCCTGGCTGCGGAAAATGCCCTCTGTGCTGCGCCATGCCTATACACTGCTGATCGTCATGCTGGGCTTTGTGCTGTTCAATGCTGCGGACTTACGGGAAGCCCTGTCCGATATCGGCGGCCTGGTGGGCATTGGCGGTGTGCCGCTGGTCAGCGCCGAGACCCTCTACTACCTGCGCAGCTATGCGGTGGTGCTGGTGCTGGGCATCGTGGGTGCAACACCTCTGGTCAAAAATATGGTGACCAAGCTGTCCGGCGGCAAGGTCATGGGCAGAGTGATCGCTATTTTAGAGCCGGTGGTGCTGATCGGCCTGCTGCTTCTGTGCACCGCTTATCTTGTGGATGGCTCCTTCAACCCGTTCCTGTACTTTAGATTCTAAGGAGGTGCCGGTATGAATCAAAAAATTCGCAATATCGGTGCCGTGGTGCTGGCCGTTTTGTGGCTGGCTGTGACAGCCTTTGCATGGCTGCGGCCCAGCGACGATCTGTCTGTTTCCGAGCGCCGGGAGCTGACCAAGCTGCCGGAGCTGAGCTGGAAAACCATCGGGGATACCAGCTTCATGAGTAAGTTTGAGAGCTATACGCTGGATCAATTTCCTCTGCGCGATACCTTCCGGACGGTCAAGGCACTGTTCCATCAGAACATCCTGCTGCAGAAGGATAACAACGACATCTATATTGCCGACGGCTATGCTGCTGAGCTGGCCTATCCCATGGATGAAGCCTCTGTGGATCGCGCCATCAGTCAGTTTAACAAGGTCTACGACATGTATCTGAAAGATTCCGACGCAAAGATCATTGCCACCGTGGTGCCCGATAAGGGCTACTACCTGGCAGAAGCCAACGGTTACCTGTCTCTGGATTACAGCCAGATGTTTGACAAGGTACAGCAGGGAATGCCTTGGGCAGAGTATGTGGATATTACCGATTGCCTGACCATTGAGGACTACTATTACACCGATACCCACTGGCGCCAGGAAAAGCTGCTGCCGGTGGCACAGAAGCTCTCTGACGCCCTTGAGGTGACAGGGCCGAAAGCGGAGGACTTTACCGCTGCCGCGCTGGAGCGGCCCTTCTACGGTGTCTACTACGGCCAGGCGGCCCTTCCCATGGATGCTGAGACCATGTATATCATGGAAAGCGACCTGCTCTCCGGCTGCACCGTGTACAACTACACCGACGGCAAGACCACCCAGGTCTACGACATGGACAAGCTGACCTCCCTGGACCAGTATGACGTGTACCTGTCCGGCCCCCAGTCCATGCTGCGGATCGAAAATCCCAATGCGTCCACCGACCGGGAGCTGATCGTGTTCCGTGACTCCTACGGAAGCTCTCTGGTGCCCTTGCTGGTGCAGGATTACGCAGTGGTGACTTTAGTCGATATCCGCGCCAACTATATCATGCCCGAGCGCTTGGGCAGCTTTATCGAGTTTCATGGCCAGGACGTGCTGTTTATGTACAGCTCCCTGGTGCTGAACAAGAACCTGATCTGAAAAAACGCACCCCTTTCCTGCCGGAAAGGGGTGCGTTGTCCTTTTGTAAGCCTTTGAAAGATAGCGCTCTCAGCCCCGCTGCTGTTCCGCCACTTTGCGGACGATGCGGTGCATGTCGTCCCATTTCTTCTCCATGTCGGCTACCATAGCCAGCTGGGTCCGGGCGCGGACCAGGTTGTGCTCGGGATAAGCGGTACCAAAATACAGGTCGCCGTCCAGGTAGTCCTTCAGGAAACGGATGCCCACCTCCAGGGTCATGATCAGCGCGCCCATAGGCAGCATTTCCACTTCCTTCTCGGTCAGAGAGGGGGCAGCCTCCAGGAAGCCCTTGGTGTACACCTCAAACAGGTGCAGATCCAGCTTCATTTTGGAGGTGTCCGGCTCGTCCTCAGCGGCGGTGGCGGCGCCAAAGCGAATGGAGTCGCCGAAATCGTACAGGCTCAGACCGGGCATGACCGTATCTAAGTCCAGCACGCACAGACCCTTGCGGGTCTTTTTGTCCAGCAAAACGTTATTGAGCTTGGTGTCGTTATGGGTCACACGCAGAGGCAGCTCGCCGGATTCCCGCATCCGCTGCAGGGTGCCGCCCACTTCTTCCCGTTCCAGTACAAACCGGAGTTCCTGTTCCACGTTCTTTCTTCTGCCCACATTGTCCGATTCGATGGACTCGTGGAGCTGGCGATAGCGGTCGATGGTGTTGTGGAATTCCGGGATGGTCTCATAAAGGGTGTGGGCAGGGAAGTCCGACAGCAGCTCCTGGAAACGGCCAAAGGCCAGGGCGCTTTCGTAGAAATCCGCGTCGCTCTCCGGGGTATCCAGGCAGAAGCCGCCAACAAAATCGTACATACGCCAAAATTCACCGTGCTTGTCCCGGTGGCAGTAGGGACCCTGCAGGGTGGGGATAAAGTGCAATGCAGAATTGGGATCACCGGTGCGCTGACGGAGAAATTCCGTGACGGCACTGGCGTTGGCCATGACCTTCAGAGGGTCTTTGAAAACATATTTATTGATCTTCTGCAGCACATATTCTTTGCCTGTGTCGGTAACGATCTTCAGTGTACAGTTGATATGACCGTGGCCGAAGGGAACGCAGGATATAGGCTGGCCGTTCAGCCGAAACGCATAGGCAGCTTTTTCGATGTGCATCATATGTTACTCTCCTTTTGTAGGAACGCATAAGTGCAAACATCTTACCATAAAATGTTTAAAAAAGCAAATACTTATCAAAAAAAGACCAATGATTCAAAAAAGCAGAGGCACCCCAGGGCACCTCTGCTTGCGTTTCAGCAGCTTTTCAGCAGCCGGATATAGAATTCTACGGACCGTTCCAGGGTCTCCAGCCGGATCTTTTCGTTGTTGCCGTGGATGGAGCGGCGCTCCTCGGCTGTCAGGTCCATGGCGGAGAACTTGTAGACGTGGCGGCTTAAGTCCCGGTAGTGGCGGGAGTCAGAGCACTGGACCATCAGGTAGGGGGTGACCACGCAGCCTTCCCAGGTGGCGGCCACGGCAGCTGCGACCTTGTTCCAGCTGTCACAGCCGGTCTCGGAAATGGGACTGGGCTCGTGGCTCTCCAGCACGGTGAGCTCCACATCGGGATCGTTGACCGTCTTGCGCAGGTAAGCAACGGCGCTTTCCACAGAGTCACCGGGACTCAAGCGCATGTTGGACACCAGGCTGGCCTCCGTGGGGATCACGTTCCGGGCGTTGCTGCCCTGGGCCTGGGTAAAGGCGGTGGTGGTGCGCACCAGGGCGTTCATCTCGCCGCCGCTTTTGCGGCAGATCAGATCCAGCACAGGCCGGAAACACCACAGATTGGCAAAGATCAGCTTGTATACGAAAGTCGAGCGCCGGGCCAGGGTGTCAAACATTTCGCCGGCTGCTTTGGAAATGTCCATCTTGAAGGGGTGCTCCACCACACTGCGGCAGGCCTTGGCCAGGGTGGTGATAGGACTCTTGGGCAGGGGAGCAGAGGCGTGACCGCCGCTGGAGCGGACGGAATATTTGACATTGATCATGCCCTTCTCCGCAATGCCGATCATGGCGCAGGGCTCGGTGACACCGGGGAAGACCTTTTCCACCACAGCACCGCCCTCGTCCAGTACAAGGGCGGGGGTGATGCCCTTTTCGGCAAAGTAGTTTACGATGTTCACCGCGCCATGGCCGTTGATCTCTTCGCCGCCGGAGAAGGCAAAGTACACGTCCTGCTCCGGCACGAAGCCCTGGGCGATCAGATGGTTGGCAGCAGACAGCGCTGCGTTCATGGTGACCTTGGTATCCAGCGTACCACGGCCCCAGAGCACACCGTCCTCAATGATACCGGAGAAGGGGGGCTTCTCCCACAGCTCTTCAGCCACCGGCACCACATCGTAGTGGCTCATCATGACTGCCGGCTTGTCACTTGTCTTGCCCTTCCAGTGAAACAGCAGTGCCCGGTCGGGCAGCTGCAGCAGGGGGCATGCAGCATAGAAATCAGGATAGAGCTTCGGCAAAAGCTCGATCAGCTTCTGAAATTCTGTATCGTCCTCCAGAGAAGGATCGTTGTAGGAAATGGTCTTGCACTGGACCAGCTGCTGTAGAGCGGATACGGCGGCATCCTTATCGAAGGAAACCGTGTCCCGGCTGACCTCCGGCTGGGCCTTGGGCTTGAACAGCAGGGCCCGGATCACGATAACGGCCAGAAAGCATACGACCAGACCTACAAGACCCCAGATAACATATTGCATTACAGGATTCCTTTCTTATACAGGATCCGGCCCACAGCGATGGTGAACAGGGCAGATACAGGCACCATGATGCCAACAGTACCGGAGTTCAGGGCGGGCACGAAGATGAACAGAGCCAGCATCAGGATCACGGGGGCCACGGCCAGCTTCCAGTTCTTGGACACGAAGGCCACACCCAGACCGCCAAACAGGGCAGGCAGGATCTGCTCAAAGGCAGGCTGCAGCACCGGCGCGTTCAGCACGGGGGTCAGGGGCACGATCAGCACGACACCGATGATAATGATAATGGTGGTAACGATGCTGGAGGTGGCGATGGCGATCGTAGAGATGACCTCGCCCTCCTCGGAGTTGGCGGAAACCTCGTTCTGCTCCAGGGCGTTGATGGCACAGGGCAGCTTCAGGTTGGAGATATTGCCGGTGACGAAGCTCAGATAAGAGCCGCCCGCACCCAGCATGGGCACGTATGTAACGGTCTCAATGACGCCCACCACCCAGTACATAGGTGCGGTGGCGATCAGACCCTTGACCAGCGCGCCCCAGTCGGGGGCAGCACCGAAGATCAGTGCCACAGATACAGGGAATGCCATCAGCAGGAGCATGACACCGATGTTCCAGATCCGTCCGTCGCGATGGACAGAATCGATATAAGACATTTCTTTTTTCATGTTGGGCACCTCCTTAGCTGAGCCATGCGGTCAGGGGAATGGCGGCAGCCATACCCAGCACCAGGCTGATGGGCAGAGCATACTCGCTGAGCCACTTCAGCTTGGGCTTCTTCATCAAAAGACCGCAGATGATCATGATGATGGCAGATACAGCCATGACGCATACGGGGATCAGGCCGGAGGTGGCAGAATAGGTGTTGGTGGTCTCCACGCTGTCCACCGTAGTGGTGACGACCCGTGCTTTTTCGCTCCACAGACGGTTCACGTCGCAGAACACGAAGCCTACAAAAGCGGAGATCATGCCGATGAACAGGGAGTTCTGGAAGGTATCGGCCCACTTGGCGTCTTTCTTACCCAAGTTGACCATACCCTTCTGCAGGCGCTTGCTGATGACCGGCACCAGCCAAATACCAACCATGATAGAGATGGTCATGACAAGCAATACGTTTACATACTGCTGGGCGGTCAGAGCCACATTGGAGCCAAGGCTCTGTCCCATAGCCTGCAGGGCATTGCTGGCGGCGATGGTCTCATAGCTCATGGAGCCCACCACGCTCAGCCGGAGCCAGGGCAGGGGAAGGCCCAGCTTCTTGCTCAGCGTCATAACGCTGATGACGATCGCGATTGCCGGAGCGATCGTAAAGACGGCGGCAGTGGTGATGGTCTTGCGGATCTTCTTCTGATCCATGCCGATGGCCTTACTGCGGCGTATGGCCTTCACCAGGAAGAACACCGACTGGGCCAGCACCACGGCAACCAGAAGACCTGCTATAATGAACAGCAGGGGATGATTGACGGAAAATTCCATATTTCTACCTCCTTTTGGGAATGCACTTATTATAGCACACGCGATCCCACAACACAAGCGGCCAAATTTCAGTTTATCGAGCAGTTGATAGGTGGTACACCCAAAGCCCTCTCCCGGGGAGAGGGTGGCACGGCAAAGCCGTGACGGGTGTGGATTGGCGTGCACTGAAACATGCCAAAAAGCCTGCACATAGGCAGAAAATTCAAGATTATCGCCCGCAATCCACATCAGTCAAAAATCAAAGATTTTTGCCAGCTTCTCCCCGGGAGAAGCCTTTCGGTGTCCTATCGCAACAGCTCGATAAACTGAAATTTGACATCTTATACAATCTGCACAAATACCGGCATGTGTTCAATCGATAATTTGTTATCGATTACGGGTTGCAAAACTGCTTATTCGATGATATTATATCGATACAAAGAAATCGATAAAACGAAATCGAAAAGGAAAGGTGATCGTAATGACGAAGCAGTATGTACCCGTTACCACCCCCGAGGAGCTGACTGCGGCTATGGCCCGCGTCCGTGCCGCCCAGGCTGAGTTTGCTTCTTATACCCAGGAGCAGGTGGATAAGATCTTTCTGGCTGCTGCCACTGCCGCCAACCGGGCCCGGATCCCCCTTGCCAAGCTGGCGGTGGAGGAGACCGGCATGGGCATCGTGGAGGATAAGGTCATCAAGAATCACTACGCCTCCGAATATATCTATAATGCCTATAAGCATGAAAAGACCTGCGGCGTGCTGGAGGAGGATACCTCCTTTGGCGTGCAGAAGATCGCAGAGCCCATCGGCGTGGTGGCTGCGGTGATCCCCACTACCAACCCCACCTCCACGGCCATCTTTAAGACCCTGATCTGCCTGAAGACCCGCAACGGCATTATCATCAGCCCTCACCCCCGGGCCAAGGACTGCACCATCGCAGCGGCCAAGGTAGTGCTGGAGGCAGCTGTGGCGGCAGGTGCGCCCGAGGACATCATCAGCTGGATCGACAAGCCCTCTTTGGAGCTGACGGCACAGGTCATGTCCACTGCCGATCTGACCCTGGCCACCGGCGGCCCCGGCATGGTCCACTCTGCCTACTCCTCCGGTAAGCCTGCCCTGGGCGTGGGCGCAGGCAACGTGCCTGCCATCATTGATGACAGTGCGGATATTCTGATGGCGGTATCCTCCATCATCCACTCCAAGACCTTTGATAACGGCATGATCTGCGCTTCCGAGCAGTCGGTGATCGTGCTGGATAAGGTATATGACGCTGTGCGGGCAGAATTTGCCGCCCGTGGCTGCCACTTCCTCAATGAACAGGAAAAGGATAAGCTGCGCAGTGTATTGCTGGTAAACGGCGCGCTGAATGCCAAGATCGTGGGCCAGAGCGCCGTGGCGATCGCAGAGCTTGCGGGGATCACCGTGCCGGAGAACACCAAGATCCTGATCGGTGAGGTGGAAAGCGTAGAGCTGAGCGAGCCCTTCGCCCACGAAAAGCTGTCCCCTGTACTGGCGATGTACCGAACGGATAGCTTCAACCGGGCCATGGATTATGCCCAAAAGCTTCTGGAGGACGGCGGCTACGGCCACACCGCCGCTGTGTACCTGTCCACCCGTACGGCCCAGGATAAGCTGAACGCGTTTTCCCAGCGGATGAAGGCCTGCCGGATCCTGGTCAATACCCCCTCTGCCCAGGGCGGTATCGGTGACCTGTACAACTTCCGGCTGACCCCCTCGCTGACCCTTGGCTGCGGCAGCTGGGGCGGCAACTCGGTGTCCGAGAATGTAGGTGTGCGCCACCTGCTGAACGTAAAAACGGTAGCAAGACGGAGGGAAAATATGCTGTGGTTCCGTGCTCCTGAAAAGGTTTATTACAAAAAAGGCTGCCTGCCGGTAGCCATGGAGGAGCTGGCAGGGAAGAAGAAAGCCTTCATCGTCACCGATACCTTCCTGTACCAGAACGGCTACACCAAGCCTGTAGAAGAAAAGCTGGATGCCATGGGTATTACCCATACAGCCTTTTACAACGTAGCACCTGATCCCACCCTGGCCTGCGCCAGAGAGGGCGCGGAGGCCATGCGGACCTTCCAGCCGGACCTGATCATCGCGGTCGGCGGCGGCTCTGCCATGGACGCCGGTAAGATCATGTGGGTGCTCTACGAACACCCGGAGGCCGATTTTGAGGATATGGCCATGCGTTTCGTGGATATCCGCAAGCGGGTCTACGGCTTCCCCAAGATGGGCGAAAAGGCCTACTTTGTAGCCATCCCCACCACCGCAGGTACCGGCAGCGAGGTGACTCCTTTCGCGGTCATCACCGACGAAGTAAGCGGTGTCAAGTATCCGCTGGCTGACTATGAGCTGATGCCCAAGATGGCCATCGTGGACGCAGACCTGATGATGGATGCGCCCAAGGGCCTCACCGCCGCCTCCGGCATCGACGCGGTGACCCATGCCCTGGAGGCCTACGCCTCCATGCTGGCAACCGACTACACCGACGGCCTGGCGCTGCGGAGTCTGAAGCTGACCTTTGAGAACCTGCCCCGGTGCTATACAAACGGTGCCAGCGACCCCCGGGCAAGAGAGAATATGGCCAACGCCGCCACCATGGCAGGCATGGCTTTTGCCAACGCCTTTTTGGGCGTGTGCCACTCCATGGCCCACAAGCTGGGCGCCTTCCACCACCTGCCCCACGGCGTTGCCAACGCCCTGCTGATCAGCGAAGTCCTGCGCTTCAATGCAGCGGAAGTGCCGGTGAAGATGGGTACGTTCTCCCAGTACGACCATCCCCATACCCTGGCCCGCTACGCCGAGATCGCAGACTACCTGCGGCTGGGCGGCAATACCGACGAGGAAAAGCTGGAAAAGCTGATCGAAGCCATCGAGACACTGAAGGAGCAGGTGGGCATCCGTAAGACCATCCGGGATTACGGTATCAGTGAAGCCGAGTTTTTGGCAAGCCTGGACGAAATGACTGAGCAGGCCTTCGATGACCAGTGCACCGGTGCCAACCCCCGTTACCCCCTCATGAGCGAGATCAAGCAGATGTACCTGAA
>CAYVCR010000033.1:0-12769 GCA_964450205.1 uncultured Oscillospiraceae bacterium
AGGCCGAGCTGGAATACCCCGGTCAGATCAAGGTCAATGTGATCCGCGAGACCAAGGCAGTGGAATACGCCAAGTAAAAATAATCACCCCGGAGCAACGCTCCGGGGTGATTTTTCAGAATTGATTATCGTCGGGGAAATGTTCCATAATATCTTCTACGCGGCAGTTAAGAATGTTGCACAGCTTGTCAATGGTGTTGATCTCTACATTTTTATTCTTACGCAAACGATCCAGTTGCGAGCGATTCACATTATGGTGCGTATATAATGCATATTGCGTAATGCCGCGATCTTTCATGGTTTTCCATAGCCGGTCATACCGAATCATTTCCATCACTTCCGTTTTTCTCTTGCTTTTCTTCTATTATTGCCTTAAAATAACGGAAGGAATAGTGTTCGCATAAAGACACTAAAAAGGAGGAAAAACAGATGGACGAAGATTTAGCTGAACGTATCTATCAAACGGTGGTTGTAGGCTTGCTGCCGGAATACCGTGTGCCTGGTGTAGAATTTGCATTTGAAGAAGGCTCATTTTGTATGACGCGGTATGGTGAAATGCTGAATGCATATGAAAGATTGTGTGATCGATTGGGCGTAGTAGATGAAGATGAGGATGTTGAAGTAATTATCTCAGCACTACTTGATATTCAAAGTGAGCTTTGTCACCAAATGTATCGTTACGGAGCACAATTTGGCAACGGTTAAAAAATCACCCCGGAGCAACGCTCCGGGGTGATTTTTGCTTATTTCTTCAGCAGTTTGGAATAACCCTCACCGTACTGGACACACCGGGACACCCGGCTTAAGGTAGCAGAGGAAATGTTGGTCTCAGCAATGACCTGGTTGTAGGTCTTGCCATCCATCAACAGCTTAGCTGCGTAGGCCCGCTCGGCCATATTTTCCACTTCCTTGCGGGTGCACAGGTCGTCAAACAGGGCAGCACAGTCTTCCTTGCTGTCCAGCTTCAGAATCAGCTCGTACAGTGCGTCGATCTTTTCACTCATACTATCTTCCTTTCAGACTGTGTCCTGCATACCCTGCAGGAAAGCTTTTGTTTTCTCGCTTTGAGGATCGCCGAAGACCTGTTCGGGGGTGCCCATCTCCACGATGACACCGTCTGACATATATATTACCACATCTGCCACACTTTTTGCAAACTCCATTTCATGGGTAACTACGATCATGGTACGATCACTGCTTTTCAGATTACGGATCACCCGCAGCACCTCGCCGGTCAGCTCCGGGTCCAGGGCAGAGGTAGGCTCGTCAAAGCACAGCACATCCGGCTCCAGCGCCAGGGCACGGGCGATAGCCACCCGCTGCTGCTGTCCGCCGGAGAGTTGATAGGGGTAATTGCCCAATTTGTCGGCAAGACCCACGCTCTCCAGCAGCTGTCTGGCCCGGGCGTCGATCTGCTGGGCAGTGCCTTTTTTCAGCAGGGTGGGGGCCAGCGTCACATTCTGCAGGGCGTTGTACTGGGGAAACAGATTGAAATTCTGGAACACAAGGCCAAAATGCAGCCGGTTTTCCCGGATCTGCTGTTCGGAAAGACCTTTGCCTGTCAGCACTTTTCCGTCTATGCAGATCTCGCCTTCGTCGGCAGTCTCCAGGAAATTCAGACACCGCAAAAGGGTGGTCTTACCGCTGCCGGAGGAACCAATAATGGCCAGCACCTGCCCCTTTTCCAGGCTGAAGCTGATGCCCTTCAAAACCTCAGTCTTTCCAAAGTCTTTTTTAATGTTTTTAACTTCCAATAATGCCATAGCTTAACTCCTGAAATAGCTGAGTTTTTTCTCCACGCGACCTAAAATGATCGTCAGGATCCCCACGAACGCCAAATAAAATACGCCAGTGTAGAACAGCGGCCAAACCATAGCCTTGGTGGCGGCCAGCTCCTTGGCCTGCTTGATGATCTCGCAGACCATGATGCAGTTGGCCAATGCGGTGTCCTTGACCAGGGTGATGATCTCGTTGGACATGGGAGGAACGATCCGCTGGACCACCTGCTTTAAGACGATCTTGCGGAAGATCTGCTTTTTGGTCAGACCCAGCACATAGCCGGCCTCATACTGGCCCTGGGAGATGCTCTCGATGCCGCCCCGGTAGATCTCGGAGAAATAGCAGGCGTAATTGATAGAAAAGGCCACCAGCACAGCGATCACACGGCCTGCGTCCTGAATCTGATAGTTTAGGAAAAAGTGGCGGTCGATATAGCTGAATATGGGGGTGTCGAACAGAAGGCCCGGCACATAGTAAATAATGAAGATCTGCAGCATCAGCGGCACGCCGCGGACGATCCAGACGAAGATCTTGGATACGGCCCGTAACGGCTTGCACCGGCTCATGGAGCAAAAAGCGATGGGCAGCCCAAGGGGAACGCCACAAATCAGCGTTACCGCAAAGATCAAAAGGGATATCAAAAAACCGTCCATCAGGAACGCGGTTACTTCCATAAAAGACATAAGGTTGTCTCCTTTATAACGTACCAGCCGCCCGGACCAATGACCCCATTGGTCCGGGCGCTTGTACTAGTTTTGATTATTTTTGGTCAGAGAAGTCAGTGATAGCGGTGTTTGCTACGTCGTACTTCTCAGCCAGCTCAGCGATGGTGCCGTCTGCGGCCAGCTTTTCCAGTGCCTTGTTGACTTCGGCGGTCAGTGCGCTGTCCTTCTTGAAGCCAATGGCGTAGTATTCTACGTCACTGGACAGGGCATCGACAACGACCAGATCCGCGTAGTCGCCCTTGCCGGCGTAGCTCTTGGCCAGCTGTGCATCCAGCACGGCAAAGTCAGCAGAGCCGGAGAGGACTTCCATCAGGCAGTCGGTCTGCTTGGAGCAGCCCTTGGCAGTAACGCCTTCGAAGGTTTCGGCGTAGGTCTCACCGGCGGAGCCGGACTCCACAGCTGCCATCTTGCCGGCCAGATCTGCAGCAGAGGCAATGCCTGCATCGGACTTACAAACGATGACCTGACGGTTTTCCATGTAGTTGTAGGAGAAGTCCACCTTCTCGGCACGCATCACGCCGTCGTCGTCAGCGGTGTTGGCGGTGAAGCCGTTCCAGATGCAGTCAATGGCACCGGAGTTCACGTCGGTGTACTTGGCTTCCCAGTCGATCTCCTGGAAGATGACTTCATAACCCAGCTCGTCAAAGACGGCCTCTGCCAGCTCGGTGTCGTAGCCGATCAGCTTGCCGGACTCATCGAAGTAGTTCATGGGGGCGTAAATGGTGTAGCCGACAACAACGGTCTTCTCTTGTCCGGCGGGGCTGCAGCCTGCGAAACAACTGCACAGCAGCAACAGTGCCAACATCATAGCGATCATCTTTTTCATAACTCTCTTCTCCTTTTCCTGCGCGCTCCTCGGCGCTGTTTTGTTTGGATAGCTGTATTATACTTTAGTTCGATAAAGTTGTAAAGCGTTATTTTCGAGTTTTCGTGCTTTTTGGTGGAGTGCATAAGAAAGACATATACTTTAACGCTTTAACTTGGTAAAGTAGCACAAGAAAAGAGACCGTGCCGGAGGGGGAAAACCTACCCCGGCACGGAAAATGGCTGAGATCTTAGTTTATGGAGTGGAACGTTGGACAATATAGGGCAGGGGCTTGCCCCTGCCGTGGCACTGAATGTGTGCTAAGCAGTATCGTTAGGCAACGGCGGGGGCAAGCCCCCGCCCTGCAGTATGCTGACAGGCAAAGCGGGATTTATGGCCGCAGGCCCATGCCGCCTTCCAGCGTCAGGGTCTCGCCGGACATATACTTGAAGTCCTCGGAGGCCAGCTGTACACAGACTCTGCCGATGTCCAGCTCCGTATTGCCGAAGCGGCCCATGGGCGGCATATGCACATTGGCAGCGAATGCCTCGGGATAGGCGTTCTGAAATTGCTCCAGCTGCGCCGTCCAGGCCAGAGGGCAGATCACATTCACGTTGATCCCATCCGGGCCCCACTCGGTGGCCGCTACCCGGGTCAAGCCCCGGATACCCTCTTTGGCTGCGGCATAAGAGGCCTGGCCCTTATTGCCGAACAGACCGGCACCGGAGGCGAAGTTGATGACAGAGCCGCGCGTCTGCTTCAGGTAGGGGTAAGCTGCCTGCATGTAGTAGAAGGTGGAATACAGACCGGAATACATAGCCAGATCGAACTGGGCAGTGGTGTGGTCGGCGATGGAAACGCCGGAAGCCGATGCCTGGGCGTTATTGATCAGCACGTCGATACGCCCGAAAGCAGCAACAGTCTCGTCGATCACATGCTTGACGGTGGCTTCGTTGTCCGCGCCCGCGTTCACATCTGCCTGCAGAGCCAGCACCCGGATCCCATAGAGCCGTTCCAGCTCTTCCTTGGCATCCAGAAGCTTTTGCATATTGCGTCCGGTGATGACCAGGTCAGCGCCCTCCTTCGCGAAAGCGGTGGCGATGCCGTAGCCGATAGAACCGGCAGTTCCATCCTGCAGGGGAGCAGGTCTGCCTGCGCCGGTGATAATGACGACTTTTCCTTTATATTTCATAGGTTGTACCTCCTGTTTCCTTTTTTCTGTTTTTATTATATCCATAAAGAAGGCTGAAAATCTGTGATAAAGTCACGCAAAAAGCCATGTCCGGTTGGACATGGCTTTTGGTCATTGTAAATTCTGTAATGCCTTGGTATCAGTCAGCTCCACGGTGCCCCGGGACAGGCTGACCATGCCCTCGCCCTGGAAATACCGGAGCATCCGGGTCACCACCTCCCGGGCAGAGCCGATATGGTTGGCGATCTTTTCGTGGGTGATCTTCAAGACTGTTGTACCCTCCAGGGCACTTTCCTCCAGCAGGAATTTGGCCAGACGCTTGTCAAAGCTCTTCCACATGACCTGCTCCATGAGCCACATGACCTCGGAAAAACGGCTGCTGATGAGCTGGTTGGCATAGTTGGCCACTGGCGCAGAATCTTCCATAAGATTTTTGAACAGACAGGAGGGGATCACGATCAGCTCCGTATCCTTTTCCGCTTCGATGACCACCTCAAACTGGACACTGGGCATGACACAGGAGGCAGAAAACAGGCAGATATCCAATTCAAACAGCCGGTACAGGGTCACTTCTCTGCCCTCTTCGGACAAGGTGTATACCCGCAGCTGGCCGCTCTGGATCAGCAGCAGACCCAGACAATCCATATTGCCGTTATGTACTACGGTGCCGGCCTTTACATTCAGCGGGTGGGATACTTCCATCAGCTTTTCCTGCTGAATATCAGTCAATTTATCCCAAAATGGAAAAAACGCAGAAAGCTCCATATTGCACGCCCTCCTTTCTTATAGTATAGATAGCTTTGGCAGGAATGTCAAATGCTTTTGCCTTTGTGAGAAAGTCACAGAAAGAACAAGAAAATCTGGGTATACTGTAACCATAGAAAAAGAAAGGAGTCTGATACTATGAAGGCTATTGAATTAAATTCCGAGCAGTTTTACGAGAAGATCGCAGGCGACAAGCCTGTGCTGGTAGATTTTTGGGCACCCTGGTGTGTGTACTGCCGCAGGATCGCACCGGCTTATGAAAAGATCGCGGAGCAGTACGGCGACCGGCTGGTGGTGGCGAAGGTCAATATTGACGATGTGCCCGACGTGGGACTGCGAGAGAATATCGAGGTGATCCCCACCCTGGTGCTGTACCGGCAGGGGAAGGCACAGGGCTTTGCGGTAGCCCCGGAATCCAAGGCAAAGATCGAGGAATTTATCGAAGCGCATCTGTAAGGAGAAAGCTATGGAGCATGTTTATGATATGATCGTCATCGGCGGCGGCCCGGGCGGCTACACAGCGGCTCTGTATGGAGCCAGAGCGGGCATGGACGTGCTGGTGCTGGAAAAGCTGTCCGCCGGCGGCCAGATGGCGCTGACTTCGCAGATCGACAATTACCCCGGCTTCCCCGAGGGGATCGACGGCTTCGAGCTGGGCGACAGAATGCAGCAGCAGGCGGAGCGATTTGGCGCAAAAACGGAGTTGGCAGAGGTGCTGTCAGTGGAATTGGAGACAGACCCCAAGCGGCTGGTCACCAGTGAGGGTGATTTTTTGGGCCATACTGTGGTGATCGCCACCGGCGCAGACCCCCGCAGACTGCAGCTGCCTATGGAGCAGGCGCTGACGGGCAAGGGTGTCAACTACTGCGCCCACTGTGACGGCCACTTTTACAAAGATAAGACGGTGGTCGTGGTGGGCGGCGGCAACACGGCGGCGGCAGACGCGCTGCTCTTAAGCCGCCTGTGCGAAAAGGTCATTGTTGTCCACCGGCGGGATACTCTGCGGGCAACAAAGATCTACCACGCGCCTCTGGAAACGGCGGAAAATGTGGAATTTATCTGGAACAGCACAGTGACCCGGCTGCTCCATGGGGAACGGCTGACTGGCGTGGAGCTGACAGACGTACAGACGGGACAGACCCGGCAGCTTGCCTGCGACGGGTTGTTCGTCAGCATTGGCAGAAAACCGAATACAGACCTGTTTTTGCAGCTTGAAAAGGACGGCGGCTATATCCTGGCCGACGAGACTACCCGGACAAATCTGCCTGGCGTGTTTGCCGTGGGAGATGTGCGCGCCAAGGAGCTGCGGCAGATCGTCACAGCGGTTGCCGACGGCGCGGCAGCGGCCCACTATGCGGAAATGCTTCTTTAAGGCTGATTTAAGGATTGACGAAACCGCTTTTTTCGGCTAGTATATTAAAAAACTAGTAGGAAAGAGGGGATTTTTCGTGAATAATCAGCTGGAACGTAAATACGGCCTGTTCACGGCAATTTGCATGGTCGTTGGTATCGTCATCGGCTCCGGTGTGTTCTTCAAGGCCCAGACGATCCTGCAGAAGACCGGCGGTAATATGCCCATGGGTATTTGGGCGTGGATCATCGGCGGCGCTATCATGCTGGTGTGTCTGCTGACCTTCTCTTTTATGAGTCAGAAGTATGAGCGTGTCAACGGCCTGGTGGACTATGCGGAGGCCACCGTTGGCCGCCGCTACGGCTATTGCATGGGTTGGTTTTCCGCGACCATCTATTTCCCTGCCATGACTTCTGTGCTGGCATGGGTATCTGCCCGGTATACGATGGAATTTCTGGTTGCCGCAAATCCCAGCTTTCCCATGGCGATCCCGGCTGCCGAGGGCGGCTGTGCCGTTGGACCGGAGTGCATGGCGCTGACGCTGTTCTACCTGTGTGCTATCTACGCGATCAATGCCCTGTCTCCCAAGCTGGCAGGCAAATTCCAGACCAGTACCACTGTGATCAAACTGATCCCCCTGGCGCTGATGGCCATAGTGGGCATTGCCTACGGACTGATCACCGGTGTGCTGCAGGAGAATTTCCAGACAGTGGCTACGCACGTGGAGCCTGTGAGCAATCCTCTGTTTGCAGCCGTGTGCGCCACAGCCTTTGCCTACGAGGGATGGATCATTGCTACCTCCATCAACGCGGAGATCAAGGATTCCAAGAAGAATCTGCCCAAAGCACTGATCTTGGGCGGCATCATCATTGCGGCCGTTTACATCCTTTACTACATTGGTGTTGCCGGCGGCGAGACCAACCAATCCCTGATCGATAACGGCGCCACCGTTGCCTTTACCAACATCTTCGGCGGCATGCTGGGCAACATTTTGAATCTGTTCATCGTCATTTCCTGCCTGGGCACGACCAACGGTCTGATGCTGGCCTGCAGCCGCAGCATGTATGCCATCGCAGTCCGCGGCGAGGGTCCCGATCCCCACCTGTACGCACAGGTGGATCAGAAGACCAACATGCCCAACAACTCCGCTATTTTCGCACTGCTTGTGACGGCTGCCTGGTTCCTGTATTTCTATGCCAGTAATCTGGCGGGGTGGTGGAGCGGCCCCTTTGTATTCGACTCCTCAGAGCTGCCCATCATCACGATTTATCTGATGTACCTGCCGATCCTCTTTATGTGGATGGTCAAGGAGAAGGATCAGAACATTCTGCGGCGTTTTATCATGCCGATCCTGGCCCTGTGCGGCTCTGTGTTTATGGTGATCGCAAGTATTGCCAGCCACGGCTGGGGCTGTCTGTGGTATCTGATCACCTTTGTGGTCATTATGGCCATCGGCGTTGTGCTGGATGCGGCACGCAGAAAGAAGCAGAACTAATTCCATATATAACCGCCCGGGTGTCTTTCTTTCGATACCCGGGCCTTTTGCGTAATGGGACAATAAATTCCGATTTATCGAGTGGTTTCTAACGCTCCAAAGGAGCGTCATCCTGAGCGTAGGCGAAGCCGGAGTCGAAGGATCTTCGCACTAGATTTCTGCTACGCATTTCTGGTAATGCGTAGATTCTTCGACTCGCTGTCGCTCGCTCAGAATGACGCACTTAGGGTGGTGCGTCAAAGATTTAAATTGCCAGATAAACTGAAATTTGAACAAAAGTGGAGGCGGGTGTTGTGTCTGGGTGGAGGATAAAACAAAACATGTAAAAATTTTTGGGGAAATTTGACATTTATAGCAAGATAGTTCTGTGTTTCAAACTGATTTACAGGGAATTCCAAATTTTTTGAAATTCTTTCTAAGGAAGGTCTTGCGTTTTTGTGGCTGCGGTAGTATATTTATAGTGTATCTTTATGCTATAAAGGCGTAATAGGCGCTCGCGGCGGTGCGTGGTGAACACCGGCGTGGGCTGCGAATGCGCGCTAAGCAGAAAGATGGTACGTACAGGTCGGCGGGGGTCAAGGCGCAGGTGCGTGGTGAACACCGGCGAAAAGATCAAAGCGGACCTGACAAAAACCCGAGAATTCGGGATACGATCTGTTCTTTCTCCGTAGTAGGGGTGATTCATGAATCGTCCCGGCGGGCGAGGAACAAACCGCCAATATTGGATATGGATGGTGCGCTTCCGGAAGGAATGTAGGGGCGGCGTTTCGCCGCCCGCGGGACGGGAAACCCGTCCCCTACGGTGATGGATGGTAGTGCAGCAAGGTCAATTCCAAGAAGGACGGTTTATGAATCACCTCTACGGCTGGCGACAATAGCCGCCACATGAGGAAAACAGAAACGTATCCCGGGTTTTCAAACGCCCCAAGGGCGAAGGTACAATCAAATACCCATATGCAGGATGTTGAATGCATGTAGGGGCGGATGCCCACATCCGCCCGCGGGACGGGAAACCCGTCCCCTACGCATGAGAACGGATTGCCACGTCGGGCGTTCGCCCTCCTCGCAATGACGAGGGAAGGACGATGACGCGAAAAGCCCCCGTTACTGCGTCATTCTGAGCGGAGCGTAAGCGAAGTCGAAGAATCTACGCATTGCCGGTGCTGCTAAGCAGACATTCGGTGCGAAGATCCCTCCACGCGCTGCGCTTGGTCGGGATGACGCAGGGTGTAAGAAATTGTACCCAAGGCCTTGGGAGGTACGTAAGAAAACCTCACGTAAAAAACCAAAAAATTTTTTAGGAGGAAAACAAATCATGAAAAAGCGTTTGCTTGCCCTGCTTCTTGTGATCTGCATGGTGCTGGGCATGCTGCCCATGACTGCTTTTGCTGCTGAGACTTCTGAAACAATCAGCTTTGCATCTACTGCTCAGCGTTTGTCTCAGACCACTACCCAGCAGGTTTGGCAGAACGGTAATGTAACCTTTACCAATGATAAGGCCAGTTCTACCACTAATGTGGCGAACTATTCCAATCCTGCACGTCTGTACGCAGGTTCTTCTATCACGCTTGAAGTGGCAGAAGGCACCATCACACAGATCGTATTTGACTGCAATAGCTCCACCTATGCAACTAATTTGAAAAGCTCCAGCCTTGCTGGAACTGTGACAGTATCCAGCGATAAGGTTACAGTTGTACCTGCAGAAGAGTCCAATTCCTACACCATCGCTAAATTGAGTGCTCAGGTGCGTATGGATTCTGTGACTGTTACCTACAAGGTGGAATCCAACGGTGGCTGCGAGGAGCATACCCCTGTTGAGGGTAGCGGTGTTATCACTGCTCCTACCTGCATCAAGGGCGGCTACACCACCTATACCTGTGCAGTTTGCGGCAATGAATATACTGATGACGAAACAGAGGCTGCAGGCCATGATTATGAGGCTGTTGTGACTGCTCCCACTTGTCTGGAGGGTGGCTACACTACCTACACCTGCTCTGCTTGCGAAGTCAGCTATGTTGATGACTATACGGACGCTACCGGCCACAACTATGTGGATGGCATCTGCACCGGCTGCGGCGCAGACGAGTCCAAGACAGATACACTGATCACCTTCGACTTTGGTGCAAAGGGTGCAGCATCTCATGCTGATGGCACCGCTATCTCTACTTCTACGGAGTACACCGAAGGCGACTATACTTTGAGCTTCAGCAGCCTGGCAAATGTCTATGGCGGCGCTCGTGACCTGACTGGCAACAGCGCTCTGAAGCTGGGCACCAGCAGCAAGGCTGGTAGCTTCACCTTTACTGCTCCTGATGAGGTCACCAGCGTGATCATCAAGGCAGCTGCTTACAAGAGCAACACCGCTACCGTGACGGTCAACGGCACTGCTTACGCACTGTCTGGCAAATCCGATACGGGCACATACGACGAGATCATTGTTGATACCTCTGTTACCAAGACTGTCAGCCTTGAAGTTACCAGTAGCTACAGAGCAATGATTGACTCTATCACCTATGTGATCCCCCCTGTCGGCGAGAGCACTTGTGAGCACGTCTACGGGGAAGGTGTTGTCACCACTGCACCTACCTGTACTGAAACTGGCGAGATGACTTATACCTGTACCCTGTGTGAAGAGGGCACGGTCGGTCACATTAAGACAGAGGTTCTCTCTATTGTTGACCACAGTTACGAAACTGCTGAGGCTGGCTATGAGGCTTGCTCCGTCTGTGGCGAATACAAGGCCGGTACTGCTCTGCCTCTAGATAAGGCAAATGAACTGGGTCTGACTTTTGAAAGCAACACCTACACCACTGACAAGTACTATGTTACTGGTGATATCAAGAGCATTGATAGCACCACTTACGGCAACATGACTATCGAGGATGCTGCGGGCAATACCCTGTACATCTACGGAGTCTACAGTGCTGATGGCAAGACCCGTTATGATGCTCTGGAGACCAAGCCTGTTGTGGGCGACGAAGTCACCCTCTACGGCATTATTGGTCAGTATGGCGGCACAGCTCAGATGAAGTCCGGTTGGCTGGACGAGCTGGTTGTGAAGCACGAGCATAACTACGTTGACGGCGTTTGTGCTTGCGGCGCAGCTGAGCCTGTTTGCGAGCATGAGTATGAGTATGAATGCTCCACCACCTGCTCCATCTGCGGCGAGGAGACCCGTCCTGAGGCTGCACACAGCTACTTCTACGCTTGCGATGCTACCTGCCAGATCTGCTACGAGATCACCAACGAGGAAGCAGCACATACCATCACTCACGTTGACGCTGTTGCTGGTACTGACTGCCAGACCTGGGACGGCAATGTGGAATACTGGTACTGCTCCGACTGCGGCTGCGTATGGCTGGACAAGGAGCTGACGCAGCAGACCAACCGCATGAACATTATCGCAGCTGGCGATCACAGCTACTTCTATGCTTGCGATGCTACCTGCCAGGTTTGCGGCGAGCTGACCAACGAGGAAGCTGCTCACAGCGTTGAGCATGTGGAGGCCGTTGCAGCAACCCATCTGGCAATGGGCAATGTGGAGTACTGGTACTGCACCATTTGCGGCTCCGCATGGCTGGATGAGGCTCAGACGCAGGTCACCAATCTGATGAGCGTTATTGTTCCCATCAAGTCTCTGGAGGGCACCGGTACTGAGGAAGATCCCTATCTGATCCAGAATCTGGACGATCTGATCCTGTTCCGGGATATGGTGAACACTTACACCTCCGATGGTTCCAACCAGTTCAAGGGTAAGTATGTCAAGCTGACTGCTGACATCGACTTGGATGGCATCAACTGGACTCCCATCGGCGATAACACCACTAACGACCACGAGGCATTCCTGGGTACCTTCGATGGCGATGGCCATACCATCTCCAACCTGTACATCAATGCCGACGGCGATCATCTGGGCCTGTTTGCCCGTGTTGGCAGCTATGCTGAGAGCATTACCCCCACCGTCAAGAATCTGAACCTCCACAATGTGGATGTTTCCTCCAATACTACCACCGGTCACGGCGGCAGCTATGTCGGCGGCCTGATCGCAAATGCTGGCGGCAACTCCGTTGTTTCCAACATCACTGTCACCGGTGACGTTTACGTTGTTGGTTACGGCTATGTTGGCGGCATCGTGGGTCACGGCTATCCCGATATCGACAACTGCCATGTGACTGCAGACTATGGCTGGGTAAATGCCCATTACTGGTGCGCAGGCGGTATCATCGGCTACGCCGGTGAGGGCGGCACTCCCATCGTGAACTGCTCCGTTTCCGGCCTGGATATCTGGTCTGCTTACGGCGGTGCGGCTGCTGTGGCGGGCCTGCTGCAGGACGGCAACAAGCTGGAGAATGTCTCTGCTTCCAATGTGGAGATCACCTCCAACAGCGACTACGTCATGGGCTACATTGCCGGTAACGGCGAGGCAAGCACCATGACCAATGTCACCGTTACCAATGTTACTGCGACCGCTAAGGGTAATCCCATTTCTTCCACCGATGCAGTTGCAACGGTAGGCGATACTATCTACTTCGCTCTGGCTGAGGCTGTTGCAGAAGCTGAGGACGGCGCAACCGTCACCCTGCTGCGCGACGCTACCGGCGCTGGTGTTGTCATCAACAAGGACATCACCATCGACTTCGGCGGCTACACCTACAGCC
>CAYVCR010000034.1:0-12396 GCA_964450205.1 uncultured Oscillospiraceae bacterium
GGTGGGATACATAGTATATACAGTATTCAACGGTTCCACCCTGGTTAATTCGCACAGCCGTCACTCATTGACGCTTTAACGGGCGCACCCGGACGGCTATTTCCAACCGTCGGCTCAGAAGTGGTATGCTGACTTTGCAGATTAGCGGGAATCTCACACCAAACGGTTCCCTCTCTGAGCTTCTTGCAAAGCGCCATGTCTTCGTCACAGCCTGTAACAAACAAAATATAGCACAAAATACCGGGTCTGTCAATCCCACGGCGCAGGGGAAAATGTAACCGAAAAAATGGCACAAGTGGAGGAAGAAGGTGAGAAATGAATTGTTGGGAACGTTTCAAGGGAGCAAAAAGCCCAGAAAAAACAAGTGAATTGGTTTACCATAATCGGCGTTTCGGTTCATTTGTGCGAAGGTTACATTTTTCGACGATTTATGTAAACGAGTGTAACCAAATCTACTAGATATCGTGGTGTTTGACAGCGGAAAATGCCATATTTAGACAAATGGTTAACATAAAAAATAGAACATAATTACTCAAAAAGTTGCTGTTTTTCTTTAAAAATGCCCAAAGACTTGACTTTTTAAGAAAAAATGTTATAATGGGGGCACGGTGCAGAAAATAACTGTATCCATTTGTAACCGATTGATACCACTAAATATTGTGGTTGTTCCTTCGATTTTCGGGAAAGGAGGTTCCCATCATGCGAGCAAAAATGGCTGCGATGAAGAAGGGCGTTGCGATCCGCTGGATCGCGATCGTGCTCTCTGTTGCCGGTCTGGGTGCCCTGTTGGCACTGACCGCTTTTGCGCAAAATACGTACGTGATCACCGACGGCGATCAGGTAACTGTACATACCAGCTTTACCGCAGACCCTGCCAAGGCTTTGGATGAGGCGGGCGTGCAGCTGGCAGCCGAGGATTTTTACACAACGGAAGCCGTGGACGGCGTTTCGGAAATTACGGTGCAGCGGGCCATGCCTGTGACCATTTATAACTGCGGCGAGCAGATCCAGGCAACCAGCTACGGCGAGACTCTGGAGGCACTTTTGGAGCGACTGGGCATTGCCACCGGCAAAGGCTATCAGGTTTCTCTGCCTTTGAGCACTGTGACTTATGAGGGCATGGATGTTACCGTATCGAGTATCGTGGAAACCACCGAGACCTACACGGTGGAGATTCCTTTTGAAACTACCTATTGTGAAGATCCGACCCTGCCCGCAGGTGAGGAAAAGATACTGGTGGAGGGTGTGGCAGGCCAGAAACTGTGCCAGGCCGATGTGGTTTACCGGGATGCCGGAGAGCAGTACCGTATGGTACGGAATGAGACGATCGTGCAGCTGCCGGTCAATCAGATCATTGCTGTGGGTACCGGTGAGGATGTGGATGGTCAGGAAGGCCCGGTGTTTGGAGATGGCTTTATCATATTGCCCACCGGCGAGGTGCTGACCTACACCCATACAGATCAGTATCTGGCCACGGCCTATACCAAGACGGATGATGGCTGTGATGATTATACAGCTACCGGCTCTCAGGTCCATGTGGGCGTTGTGGCCGTAGATCCCAGCGTGGTTCCTTACGGTACCCGCATGTTTATTGTTACCAACGACGGCCAGTACATCTATGGCATTGCTACCGCAGAGGACTGCGGCTCCGGCGTGAACGGCAAGCGTCTGGACCTGTACATGGACACCACTGCCGAGTGTTTCCAATTCGGAGTGAGAAATTGTACTGTCTATTTCCTGGGCGACGCCAACTGGAAATAACAAAGAATTGCAAATCCGCCTTTTTCGTGCTAAGATAGCAGGAGAAAGGCGGATTGTTTTTATGATCAATGTATGTGACATTCAAGTGATGAGGCCGTTGCTTGCAGAGCATGGCTTTCATTTCTCCAAGGCCAAGGGCCAGAACTTTTTAATCGCGCCCTGGGTGCCGGAGCAGATCGCCCAGGATTCCGGTGTGGATGAAACGGTGGGCGTGCTGGAGATCGGCCCGGGCATTGGCCCGCTGACCCAGCAGCTGTGCCTGCGGGCAGGGAAGGTCTGCGCTGTGGAGGTAGATACCCGCCTGGAGCCGATCCTGCGGCAGACGGTGGGCGAATTTTCTAATTTGGAGATCCTGTGGGGCGATGTGCTGAAGCAGGATGTAGCCGCCCTGGTGAGGGAGAAATTTGCCGGGCTGCGGCCTATGGCCTGTGCTAATTTGCCCTACTATATCACGTCGCCGATCCTGTCGGCCCTGCTGGAGGCCGAATGCTTTGAGGCGGTGACGGTCATGGTACAGAAGGAAGTGGCCCAGCGGATCGCTGCAAAGCCTGGTACGGCCGATTACAGCGCCTTTACCGTGTTCTGTCAGTTTTACGCAGAGCCGGAACTGCTGTTTGATGTGCCTGCCCATTGCTTTATGCCCCAGCCGAAGGTGACCTCGGCAGTCATTACCCTGCGTACCCGGAAGTCGCTGCCCTGGCAGATCGAGGATAAGGACATTTTCTTCCGTGCAGTCCGAGCCAGCTTTGCTATGCGGCGTAAGAAGCTCCAGAACGGCCTTGCAGCCGGTTTCCCGGAGCTGGGAAAGACCGGAACAGGAGAAGTGATCGCCGCTTGTGGCATGGATGAGAACGTCAGAGGCGAAACGCTGGATATCGCCGGTTTCGCTTTGATCGCCAATGAAATTGCCCGGAGGAGAAAATGATCGAATTTTTATTTCTGGATCTGGATAATACGATTCTGGATTTTGATAAGGCCGAGCATGACGCTCTGGGCAAGACCCTGCGCAGTTTCGGTATGGCGCCTACCGATGTGGTACGTGCTCGTTACCGTCAGATCAATTGGGAGCACTGGGAGCGGCTGGAACGGCAGGAACTGACCCGCGAGCAGGTGGTAGTAGGGCGCTTTGAGACCTTGCTGCAGGAGTTTGGCATGTGTGCCGATGCGCAGGCTGTAGCGAAAGCCTATGAGGATCGTCTTGCCTTTGGCGAGCATCATTATTTGCCCGGCGCGGAGGAAGCGCTGGCGCGCCTGTCGCAGAAATATAAGCTGTACATGGTCACCAACGGAACTGCCCATGTCCAGCAGCAAAAGCTGAAGGCTACAGGCGTAGGAAAGTATTTTCAGGATATTTTTATCTCTCAGGATCTGGGGGCGGACAAGCCGTCCGTGGAATATTTCCGGAAATGCTTTGTCCGGATCCCGGGCTTTGATATGAGCCGGACCATGATCGTAGGTGACAGCCTGACCTCGGACATCCAGGGCGGCAGGAACGCAGGCTTGCGGACCTGTTGGGTGAATCCTGCCCATAAAAAGGGCAGGGAGGACATCCCTGCCGATCATGAGATCGAAAACCTAAGCCAGCTGGAAGCACTGTTGGAATCCTTATAACCGGATATCCACAGGACAGCGGATGGCCATGGAATCTTCCGTGACGGTGCAGTCCATAGCTAAAATCTGCACGCCTGCGGCAGCTGCTTCTCGCAGCGCCGCGCCGAAGGCCGGGTCTGTGGTGTCGTTGGGATGCAGGTACAGTACGTCCGCCATCTGGATCACGAACAGCACATAGGCACCGCAGCCTTTTGCGGCTAAAGCTGTCAATTCCCGCAGATGCTTGGCACCCCGTTCCGTAGGCGCATCCGGGAAGGCGCACACGCCGTCGGTTTCCAGGGTCACGCCCTTCACCTCCAAAAAGCAGGCCCTGCCATCCTTTTGGAAGGAAAAATCAAAGCGGGAGGATCCTTGCTTTGTTTCCGGACGCAGATCGGAGATGCTTCCAAGACCGCCTGCCCGGAGCCATTCGGCAGCCGCCGCATTGGGCGCCTGGGAGTCCATATTGATCAGCCGGTCACCTTTTTTTACGGTGATCAGGTCGAATTTTGTCTTGCGGACAGGGTTATTTGATTGCTGACACCAGACCTGTGCCCCTTTGGGCAGTAATTCCCGGCAGCGGCCGGTATTTTTTACGTGACAGATCTGAAATTCACCGTCGATCTCCACATGGGCGATGAAGCGGTTTGGCCGTGCCAAAAACGTACCCTGCACCATATTATTGTACTGCATAGGTGAAATACCTTTCTTTATGTTGCTTGTTACAGCATATCACATTTTTTCGTTGTTGCCAAGGAGATAACTTATGATCGCCAATTATCATGCCCATACGCATCGCTGCCGTCACGCTACGGGAACAGAAGAAGATTATGTAAACCGCGCGATCCAGGGCGGCTTGCAGATCATGGGCTTTTCTGACCACACACCATATTGGTTTCACAGTGATTACTACTCCCATTTCCGTATGTTCCCGGAGCGGCTGGAGGACTATTGTACGACTGTGCTGGAGCTTAAGAAACGTTATGTAAACCAAATACAGCTGCACCTGGGCCTGGAAGTGGAGTACTATCCGGCCTATTTTGACGAGCTGATGGCCCGTCTGCGGGATACGCCGGTGGAGTATATGCTACTGGGACAGCATTTCGTTGGTAACGAGATCGGTGAACATTACAGTGGTCGTGCCACGGATTCCGAGCAGAACCTGGCCCGGTATTGTGACCAGGTGATCGCGGCAATGCAGACAGGCCTGTTCACTTACCTTGCCCACCCGGATCTGATGTACTTTGTGGGCGAGGATGCCGTCTACCGGCATCATATGACAAGACTGTGCCGGGAGGCCAAAGCTTGCGGCATGCCTCTGGAGCTTAACCTGCTTGGTATACGCACCGGCAGGCATTATCCGGACGTGCGTTTTTGGGAGGCAGCAGCCCAGGAGGGCTGCTCCGTGATCCTTGGCTGTGACAGTCATGATGTGGAGGCAGCCTGCGACCCGACCAGTGAGCAGATTGCATTGGACATGATTCGCCGGCTGGGGCTGCCATTGCTGGAGACTGTCCCACTGCGTCCAATCGGATAAATTTCAGCTTATCGAGCCGAGTGCTCGATAAGCTGAAATTTGAAGAGCAGGATATGCAAAAAAAACACCGCCCAACTGGGCGGTGTTATTTTCATAAAAGTTATTTTGCCTTCTTGGCAGCGATCACGTTCTTGATCTGGGGGCCCAGAACCTGGATCACGATGGCGATCAGCAGGATCAGACCCTTGATGGAGTTGTTGATCAGAGAGTCCACATTCAGCGCTGCGATGATCTTATCGATCAGGGTGTAGGACAAGGCGCCAAAGATGACACCTACCAGCTTGCCCTTACCGCCGGACATAGCGATACCGCCCAGAACGGTGGCAGCAATGCCGAACATTTCGTTGTTGACACCGGTGGTTGCAGGGTCAACACCGCCCTGCTGGCAGATCCACAGTGCAGAACCAATGCCGCACAGAAGGCCGGCGATGGTGAATACGGAAACGCGGGTCCATTCCACGTTGATACCGGCCATGTGAGCAGCCTTGGTGTTGGAGCCGATGGCGAACAGGCGCTTGCCGTACTTGGTGGAGGTGGAGACATAGATCAGCACGATGGCGACCAACAGGAACACCAAACCCACGATGGGCAGGGTAGCGATCTGACCCTGGCCGAAGCTATACATGGCGTCACGGATGCCACCGTTGGCGACGCGGTAGGTATTGCTGGAGGAGCCCTTCAGAGCTGCATCCAGAATACGGCTGGAATACTGGGCGACGGAACGGAAGATCAACTGGGTAGCCAAAGTGACGATAAAGGCGGGCAGCTTCAGCTTACCGATCAGCAAACCGTTCAGGAAGCCCAGCAGAGTGCCGGCTACCAGGCAGAACAGCACAGTTACCAAAACGCCGAGGGCGGTGGGAACGTTGTTGTTCAGCATAATGTTGGCGATGACACAGCCAAAGCTGGATACACAACCTAAAATAGCGCCGATAGACAGGTCAATATCACCGGTAATGATGATCAGTGCCATGCCATAGCTCAGCAGGCCCACGATGGCGGAGTGACGCAGAATGTTGGTCACACCGGTCCACTTCAGATTGCCCTTGTTAACGATGAAATAGATTATAAACAGGGCGGCGAAGATCAGCACAAAAGAGTACTGACCAAGATTCAAACTCTTTTTACGTTTTACTAATGTGTTCTGGCTCATATTATCTCTCCTCCACAGCCTGGATGGCATTGGTGGCATACAGCATAACTGTCTGCTCGTTGATATCTGCGTGGTCCAGGACCTTTACGACTTCACCGGAGTAGAACACGGCGCAGCGGTCTGCCACACGCATGATCTCGGGAATCTCCTGGGAATTGATCACCACGGTCTTACCTTCTTCGGCCAGATGCAGGATCAGCTTGTAGATCTCCGCTTTGGCACCCACGTCGATACCCTGGGTGGGGTTATCCAGCAGTAAAATGTCGGCCTCGGTATTCAGCCAGCGGGCGAAGAAAACCTTCTGTTGGTTACCGCCGGACAGGGAAATCACCAGATCGTCCTGAGAGTTGGCCTTGATGGACAGGTTTTCTTTTTGGACATTATACTTGCCGATCTCTTTCTTCCGGTTGATGAAGGGCTTCTTGCCGGACAGCGTGTGCTCGGACACGTACATATTCTCCAACAGGGACATATCGGGAAGTACGGAGTTTTCCTTACGGTTGGCAGGCAGGAAAGCGACCTTGTGTTTCATGGCCTTATGGATGGAGTTGCTCCGGAACGGCACACCAGCCACGGTGACGGTACCGGAGAAAGCGGGCAGCTCGCCGAAGATGCACTGCAGCACCTCGCTGGCGCCGGAGCCCTGCAGACCGGTGAAGGCCATGATCTCGCCCTTGCGGACGGACAGGCTCACGTCCTGGAAAGCCTTGCCGGATACTTCTTTCAGTTCCAGAATGGGATCGCCCATATCGCGGGGAGAATAAATATCCGAATTAGAGAAGGTGGTGCCGACCATGGCAGAGGTCACGCTTTGAGGATTGGTGTCGGAGATGTTGCCCTCCTCAATGAACTCACCGTTTCGCAGAACGGTGTAGCGGTCGGCCAGCCGGAAGATCTCCGGCATTTTATGAGAAATGAAGATGAAGGATTTACCTTCGCTCTTCAAATTTTCGACAATGTTAAACAGGTGGTCTATTTCTTCGTTGCTCAAAGCTGTGGTAGGCTCGTCCAGAATCAGCAGCTTGGCATCAAAGAAGATCGCCTTGGCGATTTCCAGCGTCTGTTTCTCACTGGCGCTGAGGGTCTCCACCAGAGCAGAGGGGTCAATGTCGACACCCAGCTTCTGGAAGACCTCTTCACATTTATGGATCATTTCGCGCTTCTTCAGCTTACCGAGCTTGTTTTTCAGCTCTTTGTTGAAGAAGATGTTTTCATAGACAGTTAAGTCGTTAAAAAGGTTCAATTCCTGATGGACAAAGGCAATACCCATTGCTTCACTTTCCGCGATGGAGCAATTGGTAACATCCTTGCCCTCAAAGGCAACAGTTCCCTTGTCCAAACGGTGCACGCCGGTCAGAATATTCATCAGGGTAGACTTGCCGGCACCGTTTTCGCCCAGCAGTGCATGGACCTCACCTTCATGGATAGTGAGGCTGACGCCCTTCAGGACAGGGACTCCCACAAAGGCCTTGTGGATATTTTTCATTTCCAATATAGCCATATCATCTCTCCCAATAGGGGGAGATGGTACCCCGCGCTGCGGGGTACCACCTCGGTTAAGTTTCAATCGTTAGTTGCGCAGACGCGTACTGAATTATTCGAAGCCCTTGTAGTTGGCAACGTTGGTAGCGTCAACACACTCAGCGGACTGGGTGTTGTCCTGCAGGACCTCAGCGCCGTCGAAGTAATCGACCATAGCCTGGATGGTGACCTGGATCATTGCAGGGGGATAGGTAACGGACATGATGCCGCCGAAGGACTCAGCAACGGGGTAGACGCTGTAGTCGCCAGCGATGGTGTCATAGAAGGTCTGAGAGCCGCCGCAGCCAGTGATGTAGGGAGCGTTAGCCAGGAAGGACTCCTTGATGGAAGCATCGATAGCGGAGCCAGCCAGAGCCTCGAAGACGCCGGTGGACAGGCCGTCGTCCCAAGAAGCGATGTACTTGGTGTCGGCATTCTCGGCGTTGCTCAGGTAGGTCTCGAACCAAGCCTGTGCGTTGGCGGGGTTCCAGCCGGTAGCGCCGGAGTAGGAGACGGAAGCCAGGGAGGTCCAGGGAGTCTCGATGTACTCGCCCATGTAGTCAACTTCGCCCAGCAGGTACTTGTTGAAGCCGTCGGTACGGTCGGTGTCAGCAGAGGAGCCGTCGCCCTCGATGACTGCGACCTTGTCGCCCTCGACCAGGCCGTTCTTGACCAGGTAGGAAGCGGCAGCGGCGCCGATCTCGACGTTGTCGTACTTAACGTTGGAAACTGCGGAGGGGGAGACGGAGGGGATGATGCGGTCAGCGGCGGTGTAGGGGATGCCTGCATCGACCAGCTGCTGGATAGCATTCTCAACGTCGTTGCCGGCGGGCAGCATGGCAACACCGATGGAGCCGTCGCCGGGGTTGTTGGCAACGATGTCCTCGATCTGCTTGATCTGATCGTCAGCGGTAGCGAAGGTCTGCATGACAACCTTGTAGGTGCCTTCTTCGTTCAGAGCGTCAACCTTCTCCTGAGCTGCAACGCCGATGGCGCCGGTCCAGCCGTGGTCGGGGTTGGGAACCAGAACGTAGATGGTCTTCTGAGCAGCGGGGGCGTCGTTGCCCTCAGTCTCTTCGGGAGTCTGATTCTGAGTCTCTTCGGGCTCATCAGGGGTGTCGGGGGTGGTTTCGCCGCAGGCAACCAGGCCAATAACCATGACCAGAGCCAGCAGCAGAGCAATAAGCTTCTTCATTTTGTTTCCTCCTAAAAATTGTGTTTATATTGAAAGATCGTGAAGTTGCGATCTATCAACCGTAGTTACTCATGTCGTCGAAAGCGAAGGCAGAGGGGTTGAAGTTGTACTTCTTGATGTACTCACAAGCCTCTGTTGCACCGTAGACACGGTCCATGCCGGAGTCTTCCCACTCGATGGAGATGGGGCCGTTGTAACCGCCCTGGTTCAGCTCACGGCAGATAGCGTCGAAGTCCACGTCGCCATGGCCCAGGGAAACAAAGTTCCAGCCGCGGCGGGTGTTGCCGAAGGCAATGTGAGAACCCAGGACGCCGTTGCGGCCGTCGAAGTTCAGCTTCACGTCCTTAGCATGGACATGGTAGACGCGATCAATGAAGTCGCGGCAGAAGACTGCGGGATCCATGCCCTGCCACAGCAGGTGGCTGGGGTCGAAGTTGATGCCCAAAGTGGGACGGTAGTCGAAGGTCTCCAGCAGCTTCTTGGTGGTCCAGTAGTCGAACGCGATCTCAGTGGGGTGGACTTCCAGAGCCAGCTTCACGCCGCATGCATCGTACTCGTCGAAGATGGGGCTCCACAGCTCCTTGGTGCGGGCGTAAGCAGCCTCGATCATCTCGTCAGAGGTCTGGGGGAAGGAGTACCAGTACTTCCAAATGGGAGAGCCCATGAAGAAGGTGACGACCTTAACGCCCATAGCCTGGGCAGCGTGAGCGGTGTACTTCATCTGCTGAATGCCCCACTCCTGAATAGCCTTGGGGTTGCCTGCCAGCTCAGCGGGAGCAAAGCCGTCCAGACGGGAGTCATATGCGCCGGGCTCGGTGTCCAGCACGCACTGACCTGCCAGGTGATGGGACATGGACCAGCAGCCCAGGCCGTACTTGGCCAAAGTAGCCTTGATGCCTTCCACGTAAGCGGGATCCTTGGCGGCGCGCTCAACGTCGATGTGAGCAGCGGACAGCTCCAGGCCCTCAAAGCCGGCCTGCTTAGCCATCTGGCACAGCTCTTCCAGAGGCATATCACCAAACTGAATGGTAAACAGAGTAATAGGTCTAGTAGCCATAATATTTTCCTCCTAGATTGAATATGTTGTGATTTACAGATCGACCCAAACGTTGCCCTCAGCGTTGGACTTCAGGCAAGCATGTACGAACTTAACGCCCTCAGCACCGTCGTGAACGGTGGGGAAGTCGATCATGTCAGCAGTGAAGGAGCCGTCCTTCTTGGCATTGATGCAGTTGATGAAGGACTTGTACAGGTTGCCCATGGACTCCAGCCAGCCCTCGGTGTGACCGGAGGGCAGACGGCCGAATGCACCGGCCTCGGGCAGGATGCCGCCAGTACCGCGGTAGCATTCCATGATGTTGCCGTCATGGTCAATCATGGTGACCTTCTCGCACTCTTCCTGCTTCCACAGGATAGAGCCGTTCTCACCGTAGATGCGCACGCGCAGGTCGTTCATGTGACCGATGGCGAACTGGCTGGTCCAGTAGCAGCCGGTAGCGCCGCCTTCATACTCGACCATGACCACGTCATTGTCGTCCAGCACACGGCCGGGAACCACGACATCCATCTTGGCCAGAACTCTCTTGATCTTCAGGCCGGTCAGATGTGCAACAGCATTCTCAACATGGGTACCCAAGTCACCCAGGCAGTTGACACCGCCGGACTGTGCGGGATCGCAGCGCCATTCGCCCTGCTTGCCGCCCCACTCGCCTTCGTAGGCCAGCCAGCCCTGAGGATACTCAGCCATGACGGTGCGGATCTTGCCCAGCTTGCCGTCAGCGATGAACTTCTTGATATGCTTGGCAGTCACGTGGCCCATGTAGGTGTAGGTGACCAGGAACAGCAGACCCTTCTCGTCAGCCAGCTTCACCAGCTCTTCAGCCTGCTCAACAGTCAAACACAGAGGCTTGTCACAGGAAACATGGATACCGGCTTCCAGGAATGCCTTACAAACGGGGTAGTGGCTCACATTGGGAGTAACTACAACGACGAAGTCGATGCCGTCAGCGCGAGCAGCTTCGGCCTTTGCCATCTCTTCATAGCTGGCGTAGCAGCGGTCTGCAGCAATACCCAGCTCTTCGCCGGTCTGCTGGCACTTTTCCAAAGTACGGGAGAAGCAGCCTGCAACCAAAGTAGCCATCGCATCAATGTTGATGGACTTTCTGTGGGCATCACCGATGAAGGAACCGGGGCCGCCGCCTACCATACCGTAGTTCAACTTTTTCATTTTACAAGTTCTCCTTTCAAGTTCGCTCGCATAGACGTAAATGGCATGCAATGCGTCATATAAGCAAATAACAATGGTCGGTCAAGGGAAAACAGACGGTTGTTGTTTTGCATAAACCGAACCACATAATTTGCACTATATTTGTTTTTATTATATCGATTGGAAAGTTTAAAGTCAAGAAAAACGCCTTGTCCGTATACCACGAACTTTCGACACGGAAATTGTGCACAATGACTGACATTTCCGGAAATATGTTATATTTATATAAGGTATCCGCGGAAAAGCACAAAAAGATACCCCCGGAAGGGGGTATCTGTGTGGTGCACAGTATTGAAAAGCGCTTGCGCAGGCAGGCGGCACTGGCCTGCATCTGTCCGAAGGGGCCGGGATATGATTGCGGATGGACTAGGAAAAAGATATTTGAGTAGATTTCATTAGGGCTTTGAGCCCTCGTTCAAACATGATTTTATTTGTATTCAGCGTACAGCAATGGAAGTATCTCACAAAGATTACGATACTCTATACAACAATGTTCCGCCATACCCCTTGCCATTTTTTCAGTTATGACAAGTTTTTGCAGCAGCGGGCTTTTCATTGTCTTTCCTAACCAAAATCTGCTTATCATAAACAAGCCATCCTCAGTTTGCTTATAAATGTGAGCCATTTCAGTATGCTTAACAAGTCCGTTTAATGCACTCACATGACCGCAGACAATCTTCGGAATATTATTGTCTTTCATGGTTTTTCTTGAAAAACCGAATTCTTCGGGCGTAACGAAATCAATGCGCAAAGGCATTTTCATTCCGCCGATTCGCTCCACAGGAAGCTGGGTGTTTGGTTTAAAGTTAGGTAATGCAGGTCGTTCAAAAAAATCCTTATCTTTTTTGTGATACTTGATACTGATATGTTCCTTTGGAAACCACACCTGATATCGAAGGCTGTCCTGTGCGTGCCACCAAAACCACCAGTCAATCATTTCCGGGGTTATATTAGGCATGGGACAAATCATGGATACCAAATAGCTTCCATCATCCATTCGCTTATACCCAACTTCACTTTGCAGATCTACATCTAACAATATATCATTTTTTGCTTCATACGGGGTTGCGGTTATCTTGTTATTATTCAAGGCGCTTTCTATCTCAGGCGGCATTTGCGGTAATGGTTTGTTTATCAAATTACTTAAAACCACGCTATGAGCCCTCCTTTAAAGTCTGTGTGTCAATTAGATTATAGCACATAATTATAACGTTTTCCACTACCCGCGTTTTTTAAAATGAAGTACGAGTGACGAAGTAAAAAGCACCCTGAAGAGCGAGAAAGTAAAAATCGACAAATCTCTGTCGAGCTTTGTCGATTTTTGGCAGGGGCACAAGGACTTGAACCCTGAGCCTACGGTTTTGGAGACCGCC
>CAYVCR010000035.1:0-12389 GCA_964450205.1 uncultured Oscillospiraceae bacterium
TGGAAGGTCTTTTTAATATAGGCAATGGCACGCTGGGTATCGTATTCGTCCAAAATGGGACGGTAGCCTTTGGGAATATAAATTTTGTTCACAGGTAACACCAGCCTTTCAATAGGATAATTGTATTCATTTTTTTGGGAAAATCAAGAGGAAATTTGAACGCCCAATACAGACATTCGTGCTTGAATTGAAAACAAATTGAGAATAAGCACAAAAAAATATAGCGCAAGGCAAGGTCTTGTGGTATAATGATCACAAATAATGGAGGCAATCCCTCCAATTTTGAAAGGAGTAAATTATTATGGGTCTTATCAAAGCAGGCATTGGCGCCCTGGGTGGCACTCTGGCCGACCAGTGGAAAGAGTTTTTCTATTGTGATGCCATGGATTCGGATGTGCTGGTGACCAAGGGCACCAAGCGGATCAGCGGACGCTCCTCCAACACCAAGGCTTCCGATAATATCATTTCCAACGGCTCCGGCATCGCGGTGGCTGACGGTCAGTGCATGATGATCGTAGAGCAGGGCAAGGTTGTGGAGGTCTGCGCTGAGCCCGGTGAGTTTACTTATGATTCTTCCACAGAACCCAGCATCTTTGCAGGCTCTTTGGGCAAGTCCATCCTGGATACCTTCAAGACCATCGGCCGCCGCTTTACATACGGCGGTGACACCGGCAAGGATCAGCGGGTGTATTATTTCAACACCAAGGAACTGATCGACAACAAGTTCGGCACCCCCAATCCCATCCCCTTCCGGGTGGTGGACAACAAGATCGGCCTGGATATCGACGTATCCGTCCGCTGCAGCGGCGTTTACTCCTACAAGATCGCCGACCCCCTGCTGTTCTATACCAACGTCTGCGGCAATGTGGAGCAGGACTATCGCCGCAGCGAGATCGAAAATCAGCTGAAGACCGAATTTATCAGCGCCCTGCAGCCTGCTTTTGGCAGACTGTCCAGCTTGCAAATGCGTCCCAACGAGATCGTGACCCATACCGCAGACTTGGAAAAGGCCATGAATGAGGCCCTGTCCGAAAAGTGGGCACAGCTGCGTGGTCTGCAGGTGGTCAGCGTTGCCCTGGGCACACTGACGCTGCCTGAGGAGGATGCCGAGCTGATCAAGCAGGCACAGCGCACGGCTATCATGCGGGATCCCACTATGGCGGCTGCCACACTGGTAGGTGCACAGGCTGATGCCATGAAGGCAGCGGCAGCCAATGAGGGCGGTGCTATGAACGGCTTTGTGGGCATGGGTATGGCTATGAATCAGGGGGGCATGAACGCCCAGAACCTGTACGCCATGGGTCAGCGGCAGGCAGCACAGCCTGCCCCGGCTGCCGGTTGGAAGTGTACCTGCGGTCATACAGCTACCGGTAAATTCTGCCCGGAGTGCGGTGCGGCTAAGCCGAGCGATGGCTGGAAGTGTAGCTGCGGTGCAGTCAATCAGGGTAAGTTCTGCAGCGAGTGCGGCGCGAAAAAGCCCGTGGCATGCCGCTGTGACAAGTGTGGCTGGCAGCCGGAGGATCCGCAGAATCCCCCTAAGTTCTGTCCGGAGTGCGGTGACCGTTTTAATGTAAATGACACCCTGTAAGGAGAATCAATATGGCAACCACGCTGGAATATAAGTGCCCATCCTGTGGTGGTGCTCTTAGCTTCGACAGCCAGCTGCAGACTGTCAAGTGTCCTTACTGCGACACGGAATTCGATATGACAGCGCTCAAGGAGCTGGATGAAGTTTTAAAGCAGCAGCCAAAAGATGATATGTCCTGGCAGAAGCAGCCGGGAGAGAACTGGCAGGCAGAAGAGCAGGAAGCCTTAAGTAGCTTCGTGTGCCAGTCTTGCGGCGGCGAGATCCTGTGTGAGGCTACCACAGCAGCCAGCAGCTGTCCTTACTGCGGAAACCCGGTCGTCATGACCGAGCGGCTGGCGGGCACACTGCGTCCGGATCTTGTGATCCCCTTCAAGTTGGACAAGGCAGCCGCAAAGGCGGCGCTGAAAAATCATTTCAAGGGAAAACCCCTGCTGCCCAAGACCTTCAAAACAGAAAACCGTCTGGAGCAGTTACAGGGTATTTACGTGCCTTTTTGGTTGTTTGATGCGGATGCGGACGCGGATATCCGTTATAAGGCGACCCGGATCAGCGTGTGGAGCGACAGCCGCTACAACTACACGAAGACCAGCTATTACAGCATCCACAGAGCCGGCAGCCTTGGCTTTAATGGTGTGCCGGTGGATGGCTCTCAAAAGATGGATAACACGTTAATGGAATCCCTGGAGCCTTTTGACATGACGCAGGCTGTTGATTTCCAAACGGCCTATTTGGCAGGTTATTTGGCAGATAAATATGACGTTACTGCCGATGAAAGCATTACAAGAGCTAATGAGCGGATCAAGACGAGTACGGAAAATGCTTTTGCGCAGACGGTGGTCGGCTATAACACCGTGATTCCCCAAACCAGCAGTGTCCGGCTGCGCAACAGCAAGGTGCATTACGCCCTGCTGCCGGTGTGGATCCTCAACACCAAGTATCATGGCAAAGAATATATGTTTGCCATGAACGGCCAGACCGGTAAATTCGTAGGCAACCTGCCTGTCAACTGGGGCGCCTTCTGGGGTTGGCTGCTGGGTATTGCCGCAGCGGTCGCAGTGGTGGCCTTCGGCATCAGCTGTCTGCTGTAAGGAGGTGGCACTATGAAGAGAATCATCTGTTTTCTGCTGGTAGTGTTGCTCCTTGTGGCCGCGCCCCTAACTGTTTTTGCCGCCCCTGATCCTGTCACCGACAATGCCGGTCTTCTGACGGAGGCTCAGGACCGGGAACTGACCAGCTTGCTGGGTGAGCAGGGGATCGGTACACTCTGTGTGGTGACTTTGCAATCCCTCGATGATGATGTTGTGTGGGGTTACAATGGGAAAGACATTGAGGACTATGCAGAGCACTGGGCGGAGCAATCCGGTGTGGGCATCGTATTCATGATCTCCATGGAGGAGCGGCAGTGGTGTATTACCGCAGCTGCAGAATATAAATCTGTGATCGACGTCTATGTGATCGACGAGATCTCCGCCGAGTGCCTGCCGTATCTGCAATCCGGCAACTACTATGAAGCCTTCGTGACCTTTGCCAATTGCTGCAACAGCTACCTGGAAGGCTTTGTGCCCGGCAAATCCGCCCCTGACGAATTCAACCCCGGCAACTCCGGTAACGGCGGTATTGGCTTCGGCCGCATCCTGATCTGTCTACTGATCGGCCTGGCCGCCGGCGGCATCACAGCCGGTATCATGGCTGGGAAAAATCGCTCGGTCCGTCCAAGACGCAGCGCAGCGGAATATATCCGCAGCGGCTCTATGAATGTAACTGTTAGCCGGGATATTTATCTGTACCATCATATTACCCGTACACCAAAGCCCCAAAATAACGGCCACTCCGGCGGTGGCGGTGGAGGCGGCTCCCGCAGCACCCGCAGCGGCGGCTTCTGAAAAGCATAAAAGGCGCTGTCTCACTAAGGTAAAATTTCCAATTTAGAATCGTAGGGACACCCCTCCGGGGTGTCTGAAACCGAAAAATCGGCACAAATTGTGCCGATTTTTCCTTTTGTTTGTGGTTTAGCGGACACCGCGGAAGCGGTGTCCCTACAAATAATCATTTTGAGACAGCCCCTTTTCCTTTGTTGACGGTCTGTGTCAAAAATGATAAGATAGGATCATCCGATTGAGGGGAGAAGAAACTGTGGAGAAAGTGCATGTGATCCAAAATACAAAGTTGTTTTTGTTTGACCAGGACGGCACGTTATATTTGGGGAACCGACTTTATGATTTTACGGTCGAATTGTTGGAGACCATTCGTGCCACGGGCAGGCACTATCTGTTTATGACCAATAATTCCTCCAAGAGCGTGGCGGATTATATCAAGAAGCTGGAAAGCATGGGGATCCATGCTACCCGAGAGGATTTCATCACATCTTCCCAGGCTACGGCATATTATCTGCATAAGCACCACCCTGGCAAGACCCTTTACGTCTGCGGTACCCGGTCGTTGATCGCCGAACTGGAAATGGAAGGCTTTCCCGTGACAACTGACCTTGACAAGGTGGAATGCATCGTCATGGGATTTGATACAGAACTGACCTTCCAGAAACTGGAGGACGTGAGCAGACTCCTGTTGACAAGACCGGATCTGCCGTATATTGCGACGAATCCGGATTGGGTGTGCCCCACAGAATTTGGCAGTGTTCCGGACTGCGGCAGTGTTTGTGAAATGATTTTTAATGCTACCGGTAAGCGGCCGGTATTCATTGGTAAGCCCAGTCCCTTGATGCCCCAGCTTGCTATGGAACGCATGGGCGTATCCAAGGAGGAAACCATGGTCATAGGCGACCGGATCTATACCGATGTCAAGTCCGGCCTCAACGCCGGGGTCGCCGCTGTCCTTGTTATGAGTGGCGAGACTACCCAAAAGATACTGGACGAATCTCCGGAAAAGCCGGATATGGTCTGGCCCGACTGCCGGGAAATCATTGATGCATTGATGGCGTGTGCGCAGGGTGAAGAAAAATGTCCACCTGTGCTTGACAATTAAAGCGTACCGTGCTATAATTTCATAAACCGTTGAGGAAGAGTGAGTAAGTCTTAACCCCTTTCCCCAAGAGAGCTGTGGATGGTGGAAGCACAGCGGAAAGATTAAGACCCAATGGACTTTCGAGGGCAATCGGAAAGGGAAACCCCGAGTATGTGCGCCGGAGCAGGCTCTCCGTGATCAAAGGCCGGCATGTGTCAGCATGCGTAAAGTGGGCGTATCGTAAAGATCCGTCAAGCCGGGTGGCACCGCAGGAGAGCTTTATCCTGTCCCAGCTGTATTGCAGGGACAGGATTTTATTTTTGTCCCCAGACGAGAAGGGAGAATGTGTGATGAGCGAAAAGAAGATTCCTTACAAGATCTATTTGGAAGAAAGTGAGATGCCTAAGGCCTGGTACAACCTGCGGGCAGACATGATCAATAAACCTGCACCACTGCTGCATCCCGTTACACATGCGCCGATGACAAAGCAGGATCTTGCAGGCGTGTTTTGCGATGAATTGATCGACCAGGAGCTGGACGATACGAATGCCTATATCGAGATTCCGGAAGCCATCCGGGATTTCTATAAGATGTACCGGCCGTCCCCCTTGGTCAGAGCCTACTGTCTGGAGGAAAAGCTACAGACCCCGGCCAAGATCTACTATAAGTTTGAGGGCAACAATACCAGCGGCAGCCATAAGCTAAACTCTGCCATTGCCCAGGCCTACTACGCCAAAAAGCAAGGGTTGACCGGCGTGACGACTGAGACCGGTGCCGGTCAGTGGGGTACGGCCCTTTCCATGGCCTGCTCTTATTTTGGACTGGACTGCAAGGTCTATATGGTCAAGGTGTCCTACGAGCAAAAGCCTTTCCGCCGGGAGGTCATGCGTACCTACGGCGCGTCTGTGACAGCGTCGCCCTCCATGGAGACACAGGTGGGCAGAAAAATTTTGGAGGCGCATCCGGGCACTACCGGCAGCTTGGGCTGTGCCATCTCTGAAGCCGTGGAGAAAGCCTCTGAGACCGAAGGCTACCGCTATGTGTTGGGCAGCGTGCTCAACCAGGTCATGCTTCACCAGTCCGTGATCGGCCTGGAGACCATGGCGGCCATGGAGAAGTATGATATCAAGCCGGATATCATGATCGGCTGTGCAGGCGGCGGCTCCAATCTGGGCGGTCTGATCGCGCCCTTCATGGGCAAGAAGATCAAGGGTGAGCTGGATTGCCGCTTTATGGCGGTAGAGCCAATGTCCTGCCCCAGCTTCACAAGAGGCAAGTATGCTTATGATTACTGCGATACCGGCATGGTCTGCCCTCTGGCAAAGATGTATACTCTGGGTTCCGGCTTTATTCCTGCTCCCAACCATGCAGGCGGCCTGCGATACCATGGTATGAACTCCACCCTGTCTCAGCTGTATGAGGACGGCTTGATGGAGGCCATCTCTGTCAAGCAGACAGAGGTGTTTGAAGCCGCAGAAGCTTTTGCCCGGGTAGAGGGCATCCTGCCTGCACCGGAGAGCTCCCATGCGATCAAGGTAGCCATCGACGAGGCGATGAAGTGCAAAGAAACCGGCGAGGAGAAAACCATCGTTTTCGGACTGACCGGTACTGGCTACTTCGATATGTATGCCTATGAAAAGTTCCACAATGGGCAAATGTCGGACTATGCTCCCACAGACGAGGAATTGGCTAAGAGCTTTGCCAAACTGCCGCAGATATGATCAAAAAGGGTGCGTTGCAAAATGAATGCAACGCACCCTAAAACTATACACAGGCTACATTCTGTGGATGTAGGGGCGGATAGTATCCGCCCCTGCTTACTGCAGAATGGATATTGCGTTTATTTGCCCTGCTTTTTGCTGATCAGAGCCCAGATCAGATAACCGATACCGATACCGGCTATCATGCAGATCAGACCAGTCACAATCAGAACAACAGGGCGGGAGACCAGACCGGGGTTCTCCGATACCGGCTCGGTAACCGGTTCGGTGTTCGGCTCGGTAACCGGTTCTGTTGGGGATTGGGTAACAGGCTCGGTCTCCGGCTCGGTGGTGGGCTCTGTTTCCGGCTCCCGCTCACCGTTTAAGAATGCCTCTACATCGCTGTGTGCAGGCGCACGGACGACGGTTACAGTGTAGACAAGCTCGGTGCCATCCTCAGCCGTTACAGCAATGGGAATATTGGTGCCTTTTCCGGGCAGCAGCTCCTCGTAATCACCGATCGTAAGACTGGCCTTGCTATCTGCGGCCGCAGCCTGAACGGTAACGGCTTCTTCCTCGTAGGGCAGCCATACATAGTACTGGGTCACATCAGCGGCAAACACAGGGGAGAGGGTATAACCCTCCACTGTCAGAGATTTCAGCGCAGCGTTGTCGCTTTTAACATAATTTGGATCTTGTGCTCTGGTGACCTGGATCACGTATTCCTTGGTGCTGCCGTTTTCTGCAGTTACCGTAATACGGACAGAAGTAGTGCCGCCGGCAGTCAGCTGAGGATTGCTGACAGAAACCTTTGCCTTGCTGTCCGCGGCTGTGGCACTGATCTGCAAAGAAGATGTACTGAAGGGGACGGATGCGGTATACTTGGTGGTATCTGCAGAGAACGCCGGAGAGATAGTGGCATTGGAAACAGTTAGGCTGCTCAGCTTGCAGTTCGAGGACAGGGGAGGTGCGATCTTGGCTGAGTAGGTACAGGTGCCGACTGCGGTGTCTGCTGTACCGTCAGACAGTGTGACACCGGTGGCAGAAACGGAAATGCCGGTACCTGCCTCAAGAGATTTGTTAACTGTAAAGGAGGCCTGGAAGATAACAGTGCCGCTGCTGATAGGGGAGTCCATGTTGTTATCGTAGAACACAAAGCTGTTACCGCTGAACTCTACCGCCCAGCTGCCGCCGACAACAGGCGTATAACTATTGAGCGTTAAAAGTGCAGAATCGAAGCTGACAGCACCGGAGCCGCCAAGGATCCCACCACCGGCGGAAAAGGAAACAGTGATGGTGTCGCCTGCACGAACAGTAGAGGGGCCGCTCATAGAGGCGGCGGGCGCTGCGTGAACGCAAGGCACCATACTCAGCACCAAAAGCAGGACGACAATAAAAACAGTAATTTTCTTCATTTGCTCACACCCAATTTGAAAAATAATCAATACCGCTGTTGAATTTTGGCATTGACGGAAGTATAATGTAATTATCTTTCTTATCATAATAGAAGAAGTAGAAATTTACAAGCAGGGGGCGCGAGAAAAATGAAGAAAATATGGAAAATTTCTGCAAGTATTTTTTGCGTCTTGCTGATCGTGACCATGTTGGCACCCAATGTATCGGCTGACACAACGAAAACTGTGGGAAAATATGACCCTTATACGGAAGGAATCGTATCATCCTATTACACCGTTGATACAGATAAAGGGTACATAACCGGTATTGCGCCGGGGACCACGGCGGAACAGCTGCAGAAGGTATGCCTGCCTGCACAGCTCTGTGTTTCTCAGACTCAGCTGGCGACCGGCACTGTGCTTACCGCGCAGGTATCTGCGCCGGAGCAGGAAACCGAGCCGCCTGCTGAGGAAACCACTGGGGAGACTACAGAGGAAACTACGGAAGATACCACGGAGGTGACGACCGGGGAAGCCACCGAGCCGACAAACGAGCAGGCTTCCAGAAAAGCTGAGGCAAGTAAGCAGACAAATACCGATCTGGCTCAGAAAACCTACAAGCTGACTGTTATTGTGACCGGCGATCTAAACGGTGACGGCAATGTGACCATCACGGATATGCTTATGCTCAAGAACGCCATTCTAGGAAAGAAGCTGACAGATACTGCAGCTGCTGCGGGTGATGTGAATTATGACGGCAGTGTATCCATAACGGATTTCCTGCGGATCAAAGCAGAACTTTTGGGATTAGAAAAGATTACTTCAGGAAGAAAAACGGGTACAGTACCAGAAGATCCCTTGCTTTTGCTGACACCGAAGGAACAGGTAAACTGGGCACCGGACGTGAACGCTGCTAATTTTGCAGTATCCGACGAAAGCTTGGCAACCGTTGCCCAAGATGGCACGATCACAGCAGGAACAGAGGAAGGCACTGCTTTTGTTTATGCTTTGGACAGCGAAAGCAATGTGCTGGATAGAGCGGTGATTACTGTTTTGAAGGATAAGCTGTCTGTCAGTCTGGATGTGGAAGCCTGCCGCATTTTGGCAGGCAAGACGCAAAAACTGACAGCCCGGCTGAATCACCCAGTCACAGCTACCGTTACCTGGAGCTCGTCCGACCCTGCCATTGCTTCTGTGGACAGCACGGGAAAGGTCAGTGCTCATAAATCCGGTAAGGTTACTGTGAAGGCCACACTGGAAAACGGAAGTACAGCCACGACAAGTGTGACTGTCGTGCCGCCGATCACTGCGGTGGAAACAGAAAAGACGCTTTATAAAGTCAAACCGGGTAAGAGCCGCACGATCACCCTGGAACTGACTCCGGCTGGCGTAGAGGAAGAATTTACCTGGACCAGCAGCGACCCATCTATCGCCAAGGTCAGCAAAGACGGTATTGTGACCGGTGTGAAATACGGCACAGTGACGATCACGGCCAAGGGGAAGTACAGCGGCTTGACAGCCAGCTGTAAGGTGAAGGTCTGCGACGTGAAACAGGTAGCGATCACCTTTGATGATGGTCCCAGCCCTTATACGGAACAGCTTCTGGATTATTTGAAGAAAAATGACATCAAGGTTACGTTTTTCCTGGTGGGCAACCGGATGTCTTCCTATCCGGAAACCCTGAAACGTCAGGTGGCGGAGGGCCATGAGATCGGTTACCACTCCTACGCCCATGTGGAGCAGACGACGCTGTCCTCTGCACAGATCATCAGTGACTTCGAGAAGTCAGAGGCTATGCTGAAAAAAATCACCGGAGCAGAGTTTACCCTATGGCGTACGCCCGGCGGCGGCTACAGTGACCGTGTGCTGAACTGTGTGGATCTGCCGCACATCATGTGGTCGGTGGATACCTATGACTGGCAGGTCCGGGATACTTACACTGTGTACCGGCAGATCGTCAATCAGTCCAAAGACGGCTCTATTATTCTGCTGCACGACCTGTACAGCTTTAGTGTTAACGGCGCGATCAAGGCCATGACGGAGATGCAGGCCGGCGACTACGAATTTGTAACTGTTTCGGAGCTGCTTGGCCGCAACGGCACACCGCCAGCGGCACACAAAACCTATTACAGCGGCTAAATAAAAAAGTCCCGATTTGTCGAAAGTACAAATCGGGACTTTTTTGTAGAAGAAAACCCCCAGCTTTGCGTATGAATTCGAACTCTCACAAAAATTCAAATCATCCGCAAAGCGGATACCTTTATTTTTTCACTATTCACTATTACTTAATTACTTTCCAAAAATCGACCTTAGAGAATGGAGAAGAGTGAATAGTTAAGAGTGAAAAAGTAAAAGTCGACAAAGCTCTGTCGAGCTTTGTCGATTTTTGGCGGAGAGAGTGGGATTCGAACCCACGGTACGTTGCCGTATCACCAGTTTTCAAGACTGGCTCCTTAAACCGCTCGGACATCTCTCCGTGTGCTTGAAACTATATCATTTTAAGCTGAAAATGTCAAGGCAGCTGCCCAGTGTATTGCTGAAGAATATGTGGTCTGGGGTTGATGCAGGAGCAGATCTCCCAGAGCAACCACGATGACCTTGGCTGTGATGGCTGGGAGATATCCGCGCATGCCGGCAGCGCTCCGGACCATGAGCCTATACCACATGCGAGGCTACCCAGCGCCAGCGGAAGTTTGAGCGGGCCATCCGGGGACAGAAACATAAGATCCTGATCGATAAGCAGCTGGGCGACGATAGCAAGCTGCAGACCGATCAGATCAAGCTCCAGCGCCTGAAGCAGGAATACGCCCGCTTCTCCAAGACTGCTGATCTTCCCATGCAGTATGAACGCATGGAGGTGGCAGGCTTCACCTGGAAGGATGGCAAGGCGGCGGAAAAGACGGCCAAGAAGTGGGAAAAATCTATCCAACCCCATAACAAAACGGAGCTCAACGCAAAATCCAATGCAAAATCCAATTTTGATATCACACAAAGTGGGAAATTTCAAAAATTGCCTTATACTTACGACCAAATTGAGGAATATAAAAAATATATTCGTCCAGAGTATTATGCACAGCGTATGACACACGCCGACAACCAGATACTGTGGGATAAAGATGTTGGCTACATACAGAGCAACGGTTATAAACACATAAATGCTTATAAGCGCGGAATTGTTGACAGCATTGACCCCAAATATGATAAAACGATTGCGATCCTAGACAGCAGAACAAGCAAGTCTTCACTAAAGCACGATTATGTTGGATTTAGAAAAGTAGATGCAAACTACTTAAAAGATGTATTGCATCTTGAGGTAGAAGATCTACTGGAAGAACGAATGGTGAAAACAAAGCTCGGGGGGGAGACGGTCTGTACAAGTCCCAAAGGATAATGCAGCAGCCGAAGCAATATCCTCAGCCATCAGCAATCTGGTGGGTACGGACGGTGCCGAGGTAACCGATCTTAGCTACACCTCGATAAGTTTGGCGGAAGATATAAATTACTTTACGCACTTCCCTGTACAGTTTGAAATTCAAATGCCTAAGGGGACAAAAGGTTTAATTACGGATAACTACAAAGAAAGTGAATTTATGGCAAAACCAAATTCAACTATTGAAATTCTAGGATCAGAAGTGTATAATGATGGAGAAAAGGATTGTATTCGAGTTTTTGGACGCTTGATTCAAGATTGAAAGGGGTGAGATTGTGCCTACAACTGTAAAACATCAGAAAAGCGACAATAAAATTGCACAGGTTATGTATGCCACGTTCAGTGTGGATGAAATATATCTTGCAGCAGCACGTGGTATGGGCATGGATTCTCGCTGCGAAAGTGTTGACGGAATACCAAAAGAGATTTCAGAAGAGTATTTTGTTCGCAATATAGCGAATAAAATCAAAGGGTTTGAAAGAAGTCGTATAGAGTCATACCAAAAAGAATGCAACCGGGTGTGCAAAGAGTATTTAGAGCGGCACGGTACCCACTACGAAGTAGAACGCGGTATGACAGAAACGGAATACTACGCAAATTGGTATTTTAGCAGTATATGGTATAGAAATTAAAAGCACCATGCAGTTCATTTAATTGCACGGTGCTTTTTCTATGCCCAAATTCCAAAACGCCTGGGATTATGAAGGAGCTATATGTTTGAACATCAGAAGATCCTGGATAAGATCGAGAAGCTGGTGGCGCAGCTCCAAGGACAGATCGCTAAACTGCAGGGTGATCTGGAAACCAAGGAGAGCGAGCACAAGCAGCAGATGGCAGAGGTTGCTTTTATGCATGCTTTGGAATCTGCCATCACCGCCGCCAAGGGCAAGAGCGTCAAAGCGATCCTTGGTGAAATGGGCCCGGAGAAGATCAAGTCTTTGAAGGAAAGCAAGAATCAGGAAGCCTATATCAAGGGCATTTTGGAGCTATAAGGGAAAAAGCAAATGTGTCTCAAGGCATTCCTGACTTTTAACCCACAAAAGTGCAAAAAACAAAGAAGAAATCCGGTCAGGACTAACTTCCTAACCGGATTTCGTTGGCGGAGTGAGAGGGATTTATTGCATTTTCGCCTTGCGAAAATTAATGTAGTCACCAGTGTTCGCACTGGTGACAGCAGATGTCCACCGGACATCTGCATTTATGTTCTTCAAATCCCTCAATGCACAAAAGAACCACACCAGAGGGTGTGGTTCTTTTGTGGAGGAGTGAGAGGGATTTGAACCCTCGCGCGCTTTTTAGACGCCTACTCCCTTAGC
>CAYVCR010000036.1:0-12141 GCA_964450205.1 uncultured Oscillospiraceae bacterium
GTGCAAACTTCAGCCGCAAGGACGCCCTGAAGGAAATGGAAAACCAGTAATATTTGATAAACTGCCCGGTGCGTTACGCACCGGGCTTTTTTAATGGACAATGATTTTTCTGCTGTTGTAACTCTTGCCTAACCTCCGTGTCATCCTGAGCGAGCGCAGCGAGTCGAAGGACCTTCGCACCAAATATCTGCTTAGCACGTTGCGAATGCGTAGATTCTTCGTCGCGTTGCTCCTCAGAAGGACACCCATAGACGATGGTACGTTAGAGGATGTAGGGGCGGCGTTTCGCCGCCCGCGGGACGGGAAACCCATCCCCTGCGGGGGATATATAAATAAATTCGAAAAGTTGGAAATTTGTGGTTAGCGAACAGTAAATAGAGAATAGATAATATCAAATAGTTCGGGATTTACAGAAAAACGGAAAAACCCAAGGTGGGAAAATGTTGGGACGCACGGGCATAATTTCTGTTATATAATAGTACCATGAAGATCAAAAACAAATCACGCTTGCGGCCAAAAGCCCCAGGCGCGCAAACTTTTGGAGGTACTACCCATGGCAGAAAGAAGAATGTTCAACAAGGCCGTCATGTTCAGCGACCTGTTCACCCGGCTGCACCACAACGCCAAGCTGCTCTACATCTACATCAACCTGCACGCCGATGACGACGGCATCTGCGGCAATTCCCAGGCTTTGGCCCGGATGTACGGCTGCAGCAAGAGCCACATCCAGACCCTCATCGACGGCGGCTGGCTGCTGCCCTTTGACACAGGAGAGGTGGCCGTGGCCCACTGGCATCTGCACAATCAGATCCGCAAGGACCGCTACCGGCCCAGCATCTGTACCCACGTGACAAAGCAACTGAAAAAGGGTGCAGACGGCGTCTATACCATCGCAGAGCCCGGTTGCCAGGATGACAACCAGCCGGTTGTCAATTTGTCAACCACCGTGGCAACCCAGGATAGTATAGGTCAGGATAGTATAGGTCAGGATAGTATAGGTCAGGATAGTATAGGTCAGAAAAGCATAGAAAAAGTTATCTTTAACCAGTCATCAGGGCCGCAGGCGGCCGGCGACGATCCGGAAATAGATTTTGAGAAAATTTTGTCGGATTATCAGGTCTTGTGCAGCCAAATGCTGCCATGCACAGAGCTGACAGAGCCCCTGCGGGAGAAGATCCGGGAGGTCTTCCGGCAGGGGTACAACAAATATACCTTTGTGAACCTGTTCTCCAAGGCCGCCATGAGCGATTATCTGCGAGGCAAGAATCCCCAGAACTGGCGGGCCGGCATGGACTGGCTGTTGGAGCCGACGCATATGTACGCCGTGCTGGACGGCAAGTATGACAACTGGCGGCGCACCTCGCAGTAGGGGACGGGTTTCTAAGTCCCGCGGGCGACGAAACGTCGCCCCTACGGGGGAACGGAGGGGCGTGGTCGTTGGCGGATGCAGGGGAGAGAAATAAATTCAGTCGACATAATTTTTTGCAGGAAATGCAAAAAAAGGTTGATTTTTCCGGGGGGGAGGGTATAATTATCATGTATAACTAGGTTATGTTGGGGTACTGGACAAACCCGCTGAAAATGTAGGATTTTCAAGGGTTTTTGCCCTGAAAATATGCAAAAATATGCGCCTGGTTTTCGTCCCCTGGGGCGCGGAGATATTGGACGCGACGATCCCTGCCGGTTTTTTCCGGCGATCACATAAACACGTATATGTTTGACACGACAAAGGAGGTCACTTACATATGAGAAAATGGAAAGAATTTCGCAGAGTAATGGCGTTTGCCTTGGCCTTGGTGTTGACCCTGGGCCTGCTGCCCAGCATCGCCATGCCCACGAATGCGGTGACGGTAACGGATGCCGTTGTGGAAGTGGATCCCGGCACAGCCTATGCATGGGAAGAGATGATGGGCACCGACGCAGACGGCAACCGCTATGCGGGCCGTGTGTGGGTGGATAAGTCTGTCTATAAGGACGGCGATACTGCGCTTTTGGATACAGACGGAATCGCAGAGCATTCTTCCTTCACCGTGGATCTGGATGAAGCAAGCGGCGAGAATTTCCAGGTGATCTTCTCGGCACTGGGCTCTTCTATGTCCACCAACACCACCGTTACGTCCAATAGGCCTTTGGACGTGGTGATCGTGCTGGATACCTCCACCTCTATGACCACCATCAGCAGTGGCAAGTCTCGCATGCAGCATATGATCGAGGCAGCCAACAAGCTGCTGGAGGATCTGTGCGCGCTTAACGATATCCGGATCGCGATCGTTACCTTCAACGCAGACAGCGAGACTGTGATCGACCTTGCCAAGTATAACAACGGTATCGAGCTGAGCACAAACCACTATACCAACACCAACGGCGGCGGCATCATCTACGCCCGGGACAGCAGTGGTAAGCTTTTGGGCAACGACAGCGGTTACAAGACCGGCACCAACCTGCAGGACGGTATCGACAGAGGTATGAGCATTCTGGCAAATGCAGAGGATACCGAAGGCCGTACGCCCGTTGCCATCGTGCTGGCAGACGGCCGTGCAAACTACGCCGTGAATGATGCGTGGTATACCATCTCCTCTTCCAACCGCAAGACCGGCAGCGACGCAGGTATTATGCTGAGCACCCTGCTGAACGCTGCCTACGGCAGAGCCAGAGTGGAGAAGAACTATAATACCGATATGACCGTTTACGGCATCGGTATCGATCTGAGCAGCTCCAGCAATGACTATATCTTCCTGAATCCCGGCGCGGAAGGGTCCAGCGGCTTCAACGGTGACAATAGAGATGATGCCGTGGAAGATGCCTGGGATGCTTTCGTAAGCTGGAGAGCCGGCAACACCGCCACGATCACCTCCGGAAGCGGAAGAAACCAAACGACCTGGACCTTTGACCACGATCTTCCCGCGGACAGCGGCGTCACCAGTCTGGAAGTGGCCGACAATATCAATTACGTGGATAACTACCAGGATGTGGGAAGCGCATCCCTGGGCACGGCCTTTGATAAGATCATGACCGAGTTGGCTTCCGGCGCATTCAACCCCATCTCCAGCACGGTTAATGCAGCGACCGGTGTGGAGGAGACGCCCCTGATCTACGTGGACGACATTGGCCAGTACATGGAGATCAAGAATATCCAGGCAGTTTCTCTGTTTGGAAACACCTATCCTGTTACCAAGAATGCCGACGGCACCTACTCTGTGGCAGCAGGCACCGGCGTGAATCCGGCCACCGGCGAAAACTGGAACACCACTGAGGATATCCAGATCCAGGTGATCGAGAATGACGACGGCACCCAGCAGCTGAGGATCTATATCCACCAGGAGATCCTGCCCATTCTGCTGGACAAGATCACTGTCACAACGGAAAACGACGTGACTGTCAGCACCCTGGAGGCCATCGAGCAGCGTCCTATGCGTGTGTACTACACCGTGGGCCTGGTTTCTGACATCCTGCTGGCAAACGGCCAGGTGGATCTGAACAAGATCGACAGCAACTATGCGTATGTGGACGAAGCTACCGGTCAGGTCTCTTTCTACAGCAATGCTTTTGGTCAGATGAACACCGACGATGCCGACGGTGATACATACGTGGATGAGGGTGATGCCCATGTTGGCTTTGTTCCCTCTCACGAAAACCGCTACTACTACCACCAGTCCCAGTGGGAGATCTTCGTCAGCGCAACCAATATTGACGGCAGCCAGATCCACTGGGAAGAGGGCGAATACGGCGTCCGCTGGGAGGAAGGCAAATATGAACTGACGTTCCTGACCTATGCGGACTACCAGACTATGCAGGATTCTGACCAGGTCTATACCTATGTGACCTTCTTCCGTCCCACCGGCACTGGCAACGAAGCCGAGGAAGTCCAGTACCTGGTTTACACCACCTGGGGCGATCTGAAGACCGCTGTGGGCTTCTATGACAAGGCAAACAAAGTGTCCCTCAATGGGGGCGCAGCCATCGACCCGGATGAGGTGGCGGCTACCATCAGCGCCTACAGAGAAGGCAAAAACCTGGCCGATTCCGATCTGATCGCGGTCCTGGGCGAACAGTCCCGCCGCGTGAGCCGTCTGCACAATATGTTCGAGATCAAGACGGAGAATGTGACCGGCACGGCGGAGCTGTCTTATGCACCTATGTACAACGATGCAGCCCATAGCACCGATGATATTCACGAGCACTCCGAAGTGGTCGTCTGGCTGGGCAACAACGGTAAGCTCACCGTTACCCCTGCCACCGGTATCCAGGTCACCAAGGAAGTGACTGAACTGGCCGACGGTGCTTCTGCTGACGAGGAGTTCACCATCACGGTGACCCTGAGCCAGGCAGAGCCCAACGCAGTCGTCACTGACACAAACGGCAACGCCCTGCCCGAGGGCACCTGGTCCACCACCGACAACCAGGTATTTACCCTGAAGCTGGCCGACGGTGAGACCGTCTACATCACCGGCCTGACTGCCGGCACCACCTATACGGTGACAGAGGATGAGCCCACGCTCTACGTCCCCTCTTATACCTACGAAAATCCGGGCCGGGTCGTTGTGGCCGGTAAGATCCAGAATGTGACTGTCAATAACGAGCCCAAGAAGCCCGGCAGCCTGTACATCACCAAGGAAGTTGTCCATTCCCATGAGGGCGAGACCTTCCCCACCGATTATGAGTTTGCGTTCGAAGTTACCTTCGTGGATGCTGACGGCCAGCCGATCGCTGACACCACCTTCCAGCTGGTGAACAACTATGACGCCAGCATTACGGAACTGACTACCGATGAACACGGCGTGATGAGAGGCTATCTCAAACACGGTGAGACAGCCCACATCCTGGGCATCCCTGCAGGCACGGTGGTCACCGTCACTGAGGTCAACATTCCCGAAAACTACAAGGTGGCCTACAGAAGCAGAAACCATTCCGGCGAAACCGCCGATACAGATGGACAGGTCACCATCGTTTCCGAGGCAGATGCCACCGTGGTCGTGACCAACACCTACACGCCCAATTCCACCACCGTTAAGCTGGACATCGCAGGCACCAAGGTCTTCACAGCGGATGATCCCAGCCTGCTGCCCGGCGGCTCCTTCACCTTCCAGGTGCAGCAGCTGGTGGACGGCAACTGGGTAGATATCACCGGCAAGACCGCCCAGGTCAGCTATGCTGCCCAGGAAGACGGCACCAAGACCTTTGCTATCACGGATGTCCTGGCCGGCATCACCTTCGATCAGGCCGGTTCCTATGCCTTCCAGGTTCTGGAAGTGCCGGGCAGCGTTACCAACGTGACCTATGACCGTACCCTGTACACCTTTACCGTCACCGTCACCGATGAGGACGGGCAGCTGGTGGCCACCGTCACCGATCTGAATAACACCGAGATCACCGATGGCAGCTACGAGGTCACTTTCAATAACACCTTTAATACGGTGTCCGTGGTGATCGACATCGTCAAGGAAGTAAATGACACCACCAACAACCCCCTGACCTCCAAGGCCGGTTTCCAGTTCATCGCACAGACCGCAGAGGTCGATGCCGAGGGCAGCTTTACGGTCAAGGAGGGCGGCAGAACCTTCCCTGTCTTCTCTGATGCTGCCGGTGAGGCCCGCATGACCGATGTCTACAGGGCTGCGGGTGAGTACTATTACATTATCACCGAGAAGGCTGGCACGGATGCCGGCTGGACCTATGACGCTACCCAGTACTGGGTCAAGGTTGTGGTCACCAAGGACGAAACCACCGGCGATCTGTCTGCAAGCATGACTGTCACTGCGGTCGACAGCGCAGGCAACAAGACCGCTGTCCCCGCCACTGGCGACAGCGTCAAGCTCACCTTTATCAACAAATACGATCCCGAGGACGCAACGGTTCCCGTTGACGTGGAAGCCCTGGTAGTCAAGCAGCTGGAAGGCCGCACGCTGGCAGCTGGCGAGTTCACCTTCGCGATCTTCAACGATGGCCAGGTCAAATTCGACGGCAATGGCAATGCGATCAATGCGATCGCCATCGCTACCAATGACGCAAACGGCAACGTATACTTCGACAACGACAGCGCCGATGACCAGGAAGGCAAGCTGATCTTCTCCCAGGTCGGTACTTACCACTATGACATCGTGGAAGTCAAGGGAACTCTGGGCGGCGTGACCTACGACAGCACCATCTATGATCTGGTCATCGAAGTGACCGACAACGGCAACGGCGAGCTGGTAGCCACCTACTACTTCGAAGACTCCACCGAAAAGACGGTCGTATTCCAGAATATCTACACCACTGCCCCCACCGAGGTGGTCATCAGCGGTCACAAGACCATTCAGGTCAACAGCGGCGTGAAGACGCTGACTGCCGGTATGTTCACCTTCGGCCTGTATGAAAACGACGTGAAGATCGCCGAGACCAGCAACCTGTCCAACGGCACCTTCTCCTTCGAGAAGCTCGTCTATAACAGCGCAGGCACCTACACCTATGTGGTCAAGGAGATCGCGCCCGACGGGACTACCGACGGCTCTTATAAGGCCAACGGCATGACCTACTCCGGCCAATCCTTCACCGTGACCGTGGAGGTTACCGATAACGGTGACGGTACGCTGTCTGCAGAAGTGACCGGTAGTGGTACCGACAATATCCATTTTGTCAACACCTACTCCTCCATCCCTGCGTCCGTAAAGCTGGAGGGCAAAAAGACCCTGATCGGCCGTGATCTGACTGCCGGCGAATTCCAGTTTGCTATCTACCAGTCCAACAGAGACTTCACCGAGCATGTGCTGGTAGACGATACCATCACCCACGATGCCGATGGCAATATCGAGCTGGACTTTGGTTCTCTGGATATAGGTTACCACTACTTCGTAGTCAAGGAAGTCGTTCCTGCCCAGAAGGCCGCGGGTATCCATTACTACGGCGGCGAGTACCACATTACCATCCGTGTTACCGATTCCGGCAACGGCTATATGGTCTACAGCACCACCGTCGTCAACCCCGGAGATCCGGAGACCGTGAATCCTGCTATTTCCTTCAGTAACCTGTACCGCCCTGAAAGCGGTGAATTTGTCATTGACGGCGAGAAGACTCTGACCGGCGGCAAGCAGCTGGAAGGTGGCGAATTTACCTTCCGGTTGATCGGTGAGGATGAGGAGGGCAACGCTGTTGAACTCTCTGAGGCAACGGTTGGCGCTGACGGCTTCTTCTACTTCGATGCCATTACCTACACTGCTGATGATATCGGCGAACACACTTACACCGTTAAGGAAAACATCCCCGCAGAGGCAACAGAGAACGCAGACGGCAGCTGGACGCTAGGCAATATCACCTATGATGCAACAGAATATACAGTTGCTGTGACTGTGTCCGATGATGACAAGGATGGTAAGCTGGAGATCAGCAAGACCGTCAACGGGGATGCCAATAAGGAGATCATCTTTACCAACGTCCATACACCTGAGCCGATCACGCTTGATCTGACGGCCCGGAAGGACTACAACAAGGACATGGCCGGTGGCGAGTTCACCTTCACACTGGAGGGCGAGGGCTTTGACAAGCAGGAGAAGACCAATGATTCAAACGGCAACGTGACCTTCGACACCCTGCAGCTGACAGAGGCCAAGACCTACACCTTCACTGTTAAGGAGACAGAAGAGATCCTGTGGGGCTTCATCAGCTGGGATAAGAGCGAGTACACGGTTACCGTTACGGTTGAGAATCAGAACGGCGTGCTGGTAATTACCGATCAGACTGTGACAGTTGGCCAGGAAGCCAAGGACGGCGGCATTGTCTTCAACAACGAGTATGTGCTCGACGGTGAGGGCGAGGTGTCCTTGAGCGGTACCAAGACCTTGACCGGCGACCGTACCACTGTCAAGACCGGCGAATTTGAATTCGGTCTGTACGATGCGAGCGGTACGTTGGTGGAGCGCGTGAAGAACGATGAAAACGGCAACTTTGCATTTGCACCTTTGACCTTTGACGAGACCGACGTGGCTATCGATGGCCAGACCGAGCTGACTTACACAGTCAAGGAGATCCTGCCCACCGATGAGCAGGGTGCTGCCTTGAGCAACAAGGACGGCATCACCTACGACGACACCGTCTATACCGTCGTGATCCTGATCAAGGATAATAACCAGGGTGGCGTCGAAGTCAGCCACACTATCACCGACGGTGAAGATGAGGCAGAGCTGAGCTTCACCAACACCTACACCATCACCGGTACCGGCAAGCTGGAGCTGATCGGCACTAAGGAATTGACCGGCGGCAAGCCTCTGGCAGACGGCGAATTTACATTCGGTTTGTACGAGGGCACTCAGCTGATCGCACAGGCAGAAAACAAGGATGGCGCATTCCAGCTGGTCAAGGAGTACACGTCTGACGATTTGGGCGAGTACACCTACAAGATCGCTGAGATCCTGCCCGAGGGTGCAGTCAAGAATGAAGACGGCACCTGGACGCTGGACAACATCACCTATGATCCCACTGTCTACACAGTGAATGTCTCTGTGGTCGACAACCAGAAGGGCGGCATCGATGTTTCCTATGATCTGGAGAATGCCGAAAAGATCGCTTTTGAGAACATTTATACGCCGGATGACAAGGTGGTCACCATCAATGTGGAGAAGCTCCTGGACAACAAGACGGAAAAGACAGTCTCCCTGAAGGACTTCGAATTCCAGCTTGTCTACGGCAAGGATACCTATACTGCAGTTTCCGACGCAGAGGGCCATGCAAGCTTTACGGTGACCTTCGATGAGAATCATATCGGCCAGACCTATGAATTTAAGGTCAGCGAGAAGAATACCGGCATCAAGGGTATGACCTACGATAAGACGGTCCATAGCATCACCGTGCAGGTGCAGCAGAATGCTGACGGCACGATCCAGACCGTGATCAACGGTCAGACGGCAGACAAGGCGACGGTGAAATTCACCAACGTCTACGAGGAGCTGGAGACACCGCCTCTGGGCGACAGCTTCAACGTGATCCTGCCCATCGCACTGATGCTGCTGAGCATCCTGGGCGTGGTGGCTGTGGTCAGCTTCCGTAAGAAGAAAACTGCATAATTCCCCATAGCAAAAGGCCTGCGGCATAAGCCGCAGGCCTCGTTTATATATTAAAAAAGTATTTGCTCCAAGCGGCGGCCTTTGATGGTATAATACAGGCCGGTGCCCAGGGTCAGCAGGACGGCGGCTTCACCGATCGCTACATACAGGGCGTTGAGCCAAAAACCGCCGCCGATATAGAATGTCAGCTCCCAGCCCACGAGAAATGCGTTGAACACGGAAGGCATCATAAGACCCAACAGGGGGTAACCCTTGATGGTGACTCGGCGCGTCAGCCACATGCTCAGCGCAGCCAGCGCTGAGGCCAGGGTACCCACAAGGAAATCCAAAGGCAGAGCGCCTGCATAACTCAGATTGAACAGCAGGCAGCCGATTGCCAGCCCCGGGATCGCCGCCGGGGTGAAGAAAGCCAGTACACACAGGGCTTCCGAGGCCCGGAACTGGATCGCCATACTGGCAGAGTCGGGGAACAATATATTCTGAAAATAGGTCAGTACCACATACAGTGCGGCGATCACAGCACCGTGAACGAGAAATTTTACTTTACGATTCATAACATCACCTGAAAAAATAAAATGGGCGCAGTCCGCACCCATCAAAAAACGGGCGCAATGCGCCCGCCGATACAAAGCCGTAGTTTTGTTTACCGACAGGATGGTCACGAACTGTCCTATGAAGTTAGAAACATTATATCGCAGCGGTGGTATAAAGTCAAGGGTTCAGCTTTTCCAAATTTTTCCGGATCGCAGCCAAGGCTTCTTCCGGGTCGTTGATATTCTTGGTGACAGTTTCCATGGGGCAGAAGCCGTCCTGACGGTGGTTAAAGATAGCAGGGACGCACTGGTCGTACTCGATCTCGATCCCATGGGTCTGCAGGACCTGCAGTGCGGCATCACTGATCACAGGGGCATACACCGCCGTCACGCCTAACAGACAGTACAAAAAGGCGGTGGCTTTGCCAACCACCTTGTCGGCTGCGGCATAGCCGGAAAAATCCATACCAGTATCCAATAGCTCTACCAGAGGGGTCACGCCCCGCAGCTGGCTTTCGCAGCGGCTGCCGCCACGGCAAAGCACGCAGGTAGCCCCGGTGTCGCGGAGTATTTTCTTTGCTTTGGCTAGATCCTTGTTCATAACAAGCCTCCCGGTAGGATCGTTTTTTATATTATACCTGCTGTGCCCGGAGATGTCAATTTCCGTCTTTTTACGGAATTATTCTGCGGAGTGCGCATAAAACCCCTTTTCATTTTTGCTTTTTAAGTATATAATATGATTTGATAATTTACGATTGTGCTTTGCAGGAGGTTTTACATATGATTCTGAAGCTGGAGAAAACGACAGTTGCAGCATTGAATGCAGGTTTTGAAAAAGTTTTTGGCGGCGCGCCGGAGCGCTACTTTTCTGCCCCTGGCCGTACAGAGATCGGCGGCAACCATACGGACCATCAGCGGGGCCGGGTCCTGGCGGCTGCGGTGAATCTGGACACAGTGGCAGCGGTCCGTTTGAATGGCACCAACACCATCCGTATTCAGTCTGAAGGGTATCCCATGTGTGAGGTGGCACTGGACGCACTGACTCCGGTGGCATCCGAGGTGAACACCACCATGGCGCTGATCCGGGGCGTGGCTGCCCGTTTTGCCCAGCTGGGCTGCAAGGTGGAAGGGTTTGATGCCTATGTGACCTCCACAGTGCTGCCTGGCTCCGGCCTCAGCTCCTCTGCTGCCTATGAGGTGCTGATCGGCACCATCGTCAACCACCTGTTCTTTGACGGCAAGGTGTCCCAGCCTGAGATCGCTATGATCGGCCAGTATGCGGAAAATGTGTTTTTCGGAAAGCCCTGCGGCCTGATGGATCAGATGGCCTCTGCCGTGGGCGGCATGGTCACCATTGATTTTTATGATAAGGAAAACCCGGTCATCGAGTCCGTAGACTTTGATTTTGCTGCCTGCGGCCACGCCCTGTGCATCATCGACAGCCGGGCCAGCCATGCAGATCTGACCGACGAGTATGCTGCTATCACCATTGAGCTGAAGAATATTTGCAGCTTCTTCGGCTGTGATGTGCTGACCCAGATCCCCGAGGAGAAATTTGTTGCCAATATGGCTGCCCTGCGGGAGAAATTCGGCGACCGGGCGGTGCTTCGAGCCTACCACTTCTACAAAGAAAATGCCCGTGTGCCCAAACAGGTGGCGGCTTTGCGTGCAGGAGATTTTAACGCATTTTTACAGCTGGTGAAGGAAAGCGGCTACTCCAGCTATATGTACCTGCAGAACGTGATCCCTGCCGGCTATCAGGAACACCAGGATGTGGCGCTGAGCCTGGCTCTGTGCGAATTGTACCTGGGCGGCCGGGGTGCTTACCGGGTCCACGGCGGTGGCTTTGCCGGTACTGTACAGGCCTTTGTTCCTTATGATATTCTGGACACCTTCCGCACCGGTATCGACGCAGTGCTGGGTGAGGGTGCTTGTCATGTTTTGTCTATTCGCCCCGAGGGCGGTGTGGAGGCTGTAAAATGAAAATTGAAACATACATTGATTCCTTGATTTCCTATGCCATGAATAAGGGCCTGGCACTGCCGGAGGACCATGCGGTACTGACCAACCGGCTGCTGGAGATCCTGCATATGGACGCCTATACTCCCTCTGAAGAGCCCCAGTCTGAGGACCTGGAAGAGATCCTGGCGGGCCTGCTGGACTATGCCTGCACACAGGGTCTGTGTGAGGATAATGTGGTGGCCCGGGATCTGTTTGATACCAAGCTGATGGGTGCGCTGACCCCCATGCCCCGGGAAGTCATCGCCATCTTTAAAGAGCTGTACGAAAAAAGTCCCCAAGCGGCTACCGACTGGTACTACAAGTTCAGCTGCGACACGGATTATATCCGCCGTTACCGCATTGCCAAGGATATGCGCTGGAAGTATGACAGTGCCTATGGCCCTATCGATATTACCATCAATCTTTCCAAACCGGAGAAGGACCCCAAGGCCATTGCCGCAGCCAAGCTGGCACCCCAGTCCGGCTACCCCAAGTGCCTGTTGTGCGCTGAGAACGAGGGCTACGCAGGCCGTATGAATCACCCCGCCCGTCAAAACCATCGGATCATTCCC
>CAYVCR010000037.1:0-11901 GCA_964450205.1 uncultured Oscillospiraceae bacterium
TCCGATTTCGGCCACATTACCTACACGGAGGCCATCGAGATTCTGGAGAAGCACAACGACGAATTTGCTTACCCTGTTCGCTGGGGCAGCGACCTTCAGACCGAGCACGAGCGCTATCTGACCGAGGTGGTCTTCAAGCGCCCCGTCTTTGTCACCGACTACCCCAAGGAGATCAAAGCCTTCTATATGAAGCTCAATCCCGACGGCAAGACCGTGGCTGCCATGGACTGCCTGGTGCCCGGTATCGGCGAGATCATCGGCGGCTCCCAGCGTGAGGACGATTACGAAGTGCTTAAAGCCCGCATTGAGGAGCTGGGCATGGATCCCGAGGACTACGGCTTCTACATGGATCTGCGCAAGTACGGCTCTGCCCGTCACGCAGGCTTCGGCCTGGGCTTCGAGCGCTGTGTCATGTATCTGACCGGCATCGGCAATATCCGCGATGTGCTCCCCTTCCCCAGAACGGTGGGCAACTGCGAACTTTAAAATTTTACAAAAGCACCGTGGCTTTCCGCCACGGTGCTTTTTTGTCATTTTTACAGCGATTTACCGGCCATATTCCGCTTTTTGCGCCATAAACTATGTGTGTAAAAAGCAGAAAGGAGCCGGATATGGGAAAAAAAGGATTTCTTTGTCTGTGTCTGACTGTTCTTTTATCTTTTTGCGGATGTAGGGTCAACGCAGCAGCTCCGCCGGCACTTCACATCGCAACCCGTATAGACGTGCATTACCGGTTCTCAGACACCGCAATCACCCGTCAATTCACACAGCCTGCTAAAATGGAAGCTATTCTCAACTATCTGCGTCTGCTGGAATATGCCGGTATTCCAGAGGGCGATCCGGAACAACATATCGGTGATACCTGCAGGATCACTGTGCAGCTGGCCGACGGTAGCCGCCGTATCTATCATCTGCACGCAAACCGTTATTTATCCCGGGATTTCCGCCCCTGGGAAAAAGTGGAATCTTCGCAAGATTTGCCTGCTCTGCTGCAATCGTTGCCCACAGACAAATAAGAACCCGGTGCAGTTCAGAAGCTGCACCGGGCATTTTTTATTTTTTGGTCTTCTTGTTGGCGCTTTCATAAGAGTACTTGTACTTATAGCCGTAGCCGTAGCGGTAACGGTAACCGTAACGATAGCCATAGCGGTACTTCTTGCGTCCGTAATGGCCCACGCCCTCGGGCTCTGTACCGTTCATAACAAAGCCCATCAGGTTAGCACCGGACAGCTCCAGCTGCTTGAGACCCATGGCTACAGCATCCTTCTCCGTCTGATCCAGACGCACCAGGTACAGCACACCATCCAACACATTGGCGATCACGCAGGCGTCAGACACGATATCAACAGGCGGCGTATCCACCAATATGTAATCATATCTGGATTCCAGTGCACTGATCAGCTGCTTCATGCGGGGACTGCCCAGCAGTTCCGAGGGATTGGGAGGGATCTCACCGGAGAAAATCATATCCAGATTGGGATAGACCTCCTTACGGATTCCCTCTTCCACATTGCACAAGCCCGCCAAAATATTACTCAAGCCGGGGGAAGATTTTTCAATCAGCAGCTTTGCCAGATTGGGGCGGCGCAGGTCTGCGTCGATCAGCAGCACCTTCTGACCGGACTGGGCAAAGGAGATCGCCAGATTCAAAATGGTGATGCTCTTACCCTCACTTGCCAGAGAACTGGTGATACAGAACTTCTTGTTATTGCCGGTACTCAGGGAAAAGCGGATATTGGTACGCAGGGTTTTGTAAGCCTCCTGCACATAGAAGCTGCTCTTTTCATTCAGGATCCGGCGGCGCTGAACAGTGCTGCTCTGACTGGGAGATGTCTTGCCGGATTGTTTTGTTCCAAATCTGCTCATTTCTCCACCGCCTTATTTTCTTTTTCGGCCTTCTGGGCCTCTGCATAGGCATCACCCTTGTCATCCAGCGCAAAATCCGGGATCCTGCCCAGGATCGGCGCATTGGAAATACGGACGATATCCTGCTCATCATGCACACGCACATCCAGCAGTACCTGCAGGATCACGATCACCGCAGCGATCACAACGCCGAGCACGGCGCCCAGCGCAGTATTGCGCAGAACATTGGGAGAGTACGGTTCGCTGGGCACAGTCGCGTAGTCGATGATCTTGGTGGAACTGCCTACAACGATCTCTGCGATCTCATCCGGAGCCACCTTTGCAATCGCATTGGCGATCTGAGCTGCCAGTTCAGGGTCGGCATTGGTGATCTGGACCTTGAACACTTCCGTTTCATCCACAGACTCTGCTGTGATCATATTACGGATCTGTGCTGCTGTCAGCTCTACATCCAGCTCCTGGGCCACCTTATTCAGCACCCGGTCGCTCTTCAAGTTGATCACGTAGGTCGTGACCAGTCGTTGTGCTACGCTCAGGTCCGAAGCCGTCAGGGTTGCCGTGTTGCCCTCGATATTCAGCCTGTTGTTATTCACATAGATGGTAGTGCTGGCGCGGTACATAGGCGTGACAAAGTACTGTGTATAGCCAAATGCTGCTGCGCCCAGAATCACTGCGCACAAGACAATCAGCCACAGCTTGCGCATCAGCGCAAAGAATATTGTCCGCAGATCCAGTTCGCTGGTTTTATTCATAGATCCTTCTCCTTATTCCCACCGGAAGAAACATTCCTCTCGCAGGATTATTTTCATATTGCAAAGCATATTGTATCATGTTATTTTCCGTCATGTCAACCAGTTAAGGCAGAAATAATCCGATATATGTCAGGATTTTAAAGGTCCCCGCCGATGCAGGACGCAAGTACCATCGCACATTTCCAACTGCCACTGGCTCATTTCCACAGCAGCCGGACGATGGGTCACCGCGATACAGGTCTTCCCCGCTTCCCGCAACCGGGTCAGTACTGCCTCCTCTGTCGCCGGATCCAGAGCAGAAGTAGCTTCGTCCAACAGCATTACCGGCGCTTGACTCAGTACTGCTCTGGCAATACTCAGGCGCTGTGCCTGGCCCTCAGAAAGGCCCTGGGCACTCTCACCCAATACCGTCTCCAGTCCCTGGGGCAGAGTATCCAGATAGTCGTCCATACAGCTGACATAGACAGCCTGACGGATCTCCTCTTCTGTGGCATCAGGCCGGGTTATCGTCAAATTCTCCCGCAATGTACCGCTAAGCAAAAGGTTTCCCTGGGGCACATAAGCAAACAATCCGCGGGTCGTTCTGTCGATCGGAAGTCTTCCGTCTTTCGTCTGCAGGAACAGCTGACCTTCCTGCGGCTTAAAAATGCCCAACAGCAATTTCAGCAGCGTACTCTTACCAATACCGGAGTGACCAACGATCACACCAAACTCCCCTTTGGGAATGGAAAAGGTAGCCTGCCGGAATACCGGATCTCGGTCATATGCAAAGCTCATATCCTCCGCACCAATGGCTGCCATGCTGTCGTAGAGGGCTTGGGGCGTATCTGCAGGCTCTGCAGGCTCGCCGAAAATCTCTTCCAATTCCATTAAGCGCTCCGCGGATGCTGTCAGCGCCACATATTGCGGCAGTACGCCGGACAGATTGATCATGGGCGTTCGCACCTGATTTACCAGCTGGATCAGCGCCGTCAATGTGCCATAACCCACTGTGCCGTTCAAAATACCAAAGGATCCCCAGGCAAGCACCACAAAGCCTGCGCCCAGGGCCAGGAAGTTGATACAGCTGCCGGACAGCAAAGAGATGTTTTTCCGTTTGCATTCCAGCTGATAGCGACGGTCCAGCATGCGGTCCGCACGCTTTTCGATCTCCTCTGATACATCCATTGCCTGGACCATTAGCAGCTTTTCCAAAATCTCCTGCAAAAAGCCGGAAATTTTTCCGTTCTCCGCACTGATTCGTTTTTGCAGGCGCTTCAGCGGCTTTCGGATCAGACTGGTTGCAAATACCAAGCATACGCCGCCCACCAGAATCACTGCTGTGAGCACGGGCTCCATGACTGCCAACGCAATAATACCTGCCACCAGCTGTGTCACCATTGCGGCAAGGCCGGGGAAAATCGTCAACAGGGCATCATTGATGGTTTTGGTGTCATTGTTAAATAGATTCAAAAGCTCACCGGTATGATAGTTCGATACCGCCGCATATTCTCCGTGCAGAGTGCCGTGGAATAAGTATTTTTTCCAGTCCCGCTCCAGCTGCGCCAGCGTCTTTTCACGGAAATGCCGATTCAGCATGCTGGCTAATAGCAACCCCAGCACAACACATCCCTGGGTCACGCAGACCTGTGTAAAGTGCTCCAGGCTGCCGCTGACAGCGCTGTCGATCACATTTTTCATACCCAGGGCAAAAGCCACATTCAGCAAGGATTGACCTATATTGATGACGATCAGAAATACCAGGCTAGGCAAGCGTTTCCGGGTGCGTCGCAGCGCCCAAAGTAGCGGTCTCCTTTTCTTCATAAAACCTCCTCAACTGATCATTCAGTTAAGCCCTACATATTCCAAAGATTGCGCAAAGCTATCCACCCGCTCTGCAGTAATATACTCCGCCTTTTTCTTGCTGGCTCGAATATTCTCCCGGCGGAACAAAACCGCCGTGATCCATCTGACTGGCCAAAAGAGCGGAAGCAGCCAACGGGCTTTGTGCAAAATCGGGTATCTTCCTGCCATCTCAGCAGCATTGGGGAATATCATCCGCAGAACCATCCGATTACGACCGGCTTTGGCAGAACTCGCATTTTTGGTGTTTTTGTATCCCTCAAAAATAATACGTTGTTCTCTGGTTCCCCAGCTACCGCTATCGAAAATAAACTGTGAGATAAACTCTGTTTTTTCATCACCCGGTGCCGCTTCAAACCATAATGCAAGCAGTTTTAGAATATTATCATGGAAGTCTTTCAATTTCAAAATTTTCAACTGTTCTTCCAGATATATTTGATCCAAATCCGGGTGTAGCCGGCGGAATACCCACAGGTCCACGACCTGCCGCAGACCTACTCCTCCTCTGCGATAGTGCTTGACCAAGTGTGCAAACAGGAAAATATAAGAATCCTCTGCAGGCATAGCATAGTGATGGCCTTCTTGGCAAATCGCACGTTCCCAACCGTCACCAATGTATTGATATGTATCTTCATCCGAGGGTACTAAACGTCTGTGCAGCTCCAGTTCAATCTCTTTATTCTCCCATACAAATGCATGATCAGCAATCTCACCTTCTGCGTACCCAAGCGACTGAACCAACGGTCGAATCACCTTATACTGGTTCAAGCGAATCAGAATATCAGCATCCGTCATAGTGCGCATCTCGGGTTTTGGATACATCTGCTTTAGCATGCAGCCTTTCACTGGCAGATAATCAATGCCATTTTCTTCGAAAACAGAAAGTAATTGTGCAACCGCATGCATCTGCGCATTGCTGCGAAAAACGATCTGACAATACAACTGGAACAGCCGTCTCATAGCCGGATCCGACTTTGGGACATCACACAAGACCGCACCCTCGTAAGCCAATCCTACGATCTGATGTTGGATAATCTGATTTTCCGCGTCTAACATGCGAAATTTTTCGGGCAAGTCCAGCTTTTTTCCGGTAATCGCACTGCGAATCAGTGTCACGATTCCCTGTTGAATCACATCCATACATTGCCCCTCCTGTCTAAAACACATATTTTTAATATTGTACCATAGTTTCCTCCTGATTTCAACCAAAACAAGGTGCATTAATGCGCATATTTTGCTGAATGATAAAAGCGAGGACCGCTGAATGCAGTCCTCGCTTTTATCATTGGTGGGCTCAGGCGGTCAGCAGTTCGGTCAAAACCTCCAGCAATCGGCGGTCTGCGCCGTCGGCAAGCAATTCTTCCAAAACCTGCGCAGGGCTCTGGCCCTTTTTCAGCTGATTGAAAATATCCCGCTTGTCGTTGATGGACATTTTGGCCAAATTCAAAAATGCCTCCACCCGGGCAAGCATATCTTCATTTTGCTCTTTTCGGGCATTGGGCAAACCCAAGGTGACTGTCATACCGGCAGTGATGGGTATCAACACCGCAGTGACAGAGCGGGTGTCCGGGTCATAGCTGACGCTTTCCACGCATGCTCCCGTCGGTGTGAAGGGCGCAAAGCCACGGAAGGTAATCTTGTATCTGCGGTTTTGGGGCACCAGTGCTCCATCACCGCAAGCGTGCAGGGTGAACGTGCCCTTTTCGGCATCGTAGGTAAATTCCGTACAGAACACGCGGTCTGCCTGCAGGCTGATGCCGTCGTCCTCATACATGGCGTAGCTGCCGGAGGCACCGGGGAATACCAGCACTTCCAGTACTTCCGGGTTACCGGTGCTGTTGTCGCCCTTGGCAAGGCAGGCCGTAGGCACGATAGCACCGGCCCTTGCCAGCACCGGGTACTGCCCAGCAGAACGGCTCAGCACCGTCACGCGATTTCCTGTATAAGTCTTACCGGTGAAGAAGTCTGTCCAGACACCCGCCGGGATCCACGCCTTGACAGCGCCCAGACCTGTCAGCTCGTCTGCCGGGGCCGTGATGGGACAGACCATCAGCTGGCTGCCGAACAGATACTGATTCCTGCAGGAATAGGCTCTGTTTTCCATGGGATAGTCATAGTACGCAGGCCGCACCAGCATTTGTCCGTCTGTGTGCTGGCTGTGGGTCTCCGTGTAGATGTACGGCAGCAGCCGGTGCCGCAGCCTCAGCCAGTCAGCGATCACTGGCTGGGCCCAGGGTACAAAAGCCCAGGGCTCCTTGCAGGCAAAGGGATTGCGGGTACAGTGCAGCCGCACAAAGGGCGAGAACACGCCCAGCTGCAGCCAGCGGACGAACAGCTCCGAATCCCGGATGCCGCCGGCAAAGCCGCCGATATCATGGCTCCAGAAAGAGAAGCCTGCGTTGGCCGCATTGGCCGTGAAGTAGGCCTGGAAGTTGAGAGAATTCCAGCTGGCCACCACGTCGCCGGAGAAGCCTGCCGGATACCGGTGGGAGCCGAGACCTGCATAGCGGGACAGGATCAGTCCCCGCTTGCCGTCGCGGCAGTTATCGGTGTAATGGTAATGGTTCAAAAGCCACAGAGGGTCCACATTGGGCACTGCACAGGCTCTGCCCTGCTGCCAGTCGATCCACCAGTGATCGGCGCCCATTTCCTCCAGCGGGTGCATGAGCAGGTCGAAATACGCCTTTTTGAATACCGGGTCTGTCAGGTCAAAGAGCACCGGCTCTTCCTTGCTGGGATCTACGCCGGTGGCCGCAGCCATCTGGGGATACTGCTCCTCATAGGCCTGCACACCGTCTGCCGGGTGCAGATTCAGCATGGAATGCATGCCCCGGTCATGGAGCTGCTGCAAAAAATCTGCCGGGTCGGGGAACAGCTCCCGATTCCAGGTGTGACCGGTCCAGCCTCTGCCGTACTTGGGATCTACGTTGGTAATATGCCAATCCATGTCCAGCACGGCAATGGAGAAGGGCATATCCTCTTCCCGGAAGCGATCCATCAGCGACAGATACTCTTCTGCCGTATAGGCGTGATAGCGGCTCCACCAGTTGCCCAGAGCGTACCGGGGCAGCATGGGCGGACGGCCAGCGATGGCAAAAAAGTCCTTTAGCGTCTCGGCATAATCCCGCTGGCAGCAAACGTAATACACATCCACAGTGCCTGGGCGGCGGGACTGCAAAGAGCCGTCCTCACCAAACAGTGCCGTAGAGGAATCGTCAAAGAAGGAGCGGCCTGCGGTGTCCATCAGACCCCGCTCCAAAGCGATCGCGCCGTCAGTCCGGTCTAATGTCCGGGCAGTACCCAGCAGGTTGTGATCTCTGGGAGGATCGCCGTAGTTGGTAGCGCCGAAATGCCAGCGTCCGCCGTAGTTGGTAAAGGCATTCTTGGCATCGATGACCAGCGAATGGGCCGTCAGCTTTTCGTCCTTGCCATAGTAGTAGGTCATGTGGTAGTGCTTGGTATCGATCTCCAGGCGCTGACCGTTGTCGTGCACCGTATAAGCAGGCACGGGCAGGTCACGGCAAAGCACCGTCTGGGACGGACGGTCCTCAAAAGTCCCCGCCGGGTCATATTCTAAGCGAAGGATCCGCTCTGTCAGCAAAGTAAACCGGCACGGGCCATGCACCACGCAGGCACCCTCCCGATACTTGCCGTTCATCGTCAGTTCCATTTTGCTTCCTCCCTCTTTTTGTTTGCATATTTGAATTATTGTACCACACATGTCAACAATACACAAGTGAGGGAGCGGGTTAAAAATATACTTGCCTACCTTGACGCAAACAACAAAGAACACTATAATAAACACACGATTTACCCAAGGAGGCGCCTGACATGATCCTGCAAAACGGAAAAACCATCCATATCCAGACGAAGAATGCCAGCTATGTGGTCATTCGCAACGATCGGGAGGATCTGTTGAATTTCCATTTCGGTCAGAAGCTCGCCGACTGGGATTATGCTGCCGAGCCTCAGTTACTGTTGGAGCCCCACGCGGTCCTTAACAATAACACGGCAGATCCTTACTTAAGTTTTCTCCCTCAAGAGTATCCGGGCTATGGCCGCACAGACCAGAGAAATCCCGCCTTCCGGCTGACCAATGCTTTGGGCAACAGTGTGGCACAGCTCAAGTACCGGGATTGCCGGATCTTGGAAAATCAGGCGGTGACGATCCCCGGCATGCCCAGCCTGCGCGGGCCTGCCGACACGCTGGAAATCACCTTGGCAGACACCGCCATTGGCTTGGAAGTGGTGCTGAACTATGCGGTCTTTGCGGACTTTGACGTGATCGCCCGCAATGCCGTGATCCGCAACCGGGCAGAGAGCCCCATTACCCTGCGTTCTGCCTTCTCCGCCTGCGTGGATCTTCCCTTGGGCAAATACGATCTGATCCACTTCCCCGGTGATTGGGGCGAAGAACGGAGCATGATGCGCTCCCGGCTTGTCCCCGGTACAGCTACCGAAGTGGCCGACAACACCGGTCGAGGCAGCCGCTGGAACAATCCTTTTATCATGATCGCAAAGTCCGATGCCGATGAGACCCACGGCCATGTCTACGGCTTCAATTTGATCTACTCCGGCAACCACAGCTCCCTGGCGGAACAGGGTGTCAAAGGTCATCTGCGGGTGCTGCAAGGCATCTCCGATCAGGCATTTTCCTGGGTTTTGGCTCCCGGCGAAGAATTCCATACGCCCCAGAGCGTGATCTGCTTCAGCGACAGCGGCTTTGAGGGCATTACCCACCGCTACCATGACCTGTACCGCCGCCACCTGATTGGCAGCCGGTGGGCGGACAAGCAGCGCCCGGTGCTTCTCAACAGCTGGGAGGGCTGCTACTTCGATTTTGATGTGGAAAAGCTCCTGGCCATGGCCGCCAAGGCAAAGCAGGCCGGCATTGAACTGTTTGTGCTGGATGACGGCTGGTTTGGCAAGCGGGATGACACCCGCAGCAGTCTTGGCGACTGGGTGGTCCATAAAGGCAAGCTGCCGGACGGTATGGACGGCCTGGTCAGCAAGATCAACGCCCTGGGTATGGACTTCGGTTTGTGGTTTGAGCCGGAGATGGTCAGCCCCGATTCTGATCTTTACCGGGCCCATCCGGACTGGGTCGTCCGTGTCCCTCAGTATGATCCTGTCCAGTACCGCTACCAGTATGTGCTGGACCTGAGCCGCAAAGAGGTCTGCGACCATGTGGTACAGGCTGTGGGCGATGTATTGCGCAGCGCAAACATCGTCTATGTGAAGTGGGACATGAACCGGATCGTCTGCGACGTGCCCTGTGATGGCTATTACCACCGTTACTGTCTGGGTTACTATGACATCATGAAGCGGCTGACAGAAAGCTTCCCCCACATTCTCTTTGAGGGCTGCTGCTCCGGCGGCGGACGGTTCGACCCGGGCGTTCTGGCCTATATGCCCCAGATCTGGACCAGCGACAACACCGACGCGGTCTGCCGCCTGAAGATCCAGTACAGCACCTCCATGTGCTACCCCTTGAGTACCATCGGTGCCCATGTGAGTGCCGTTCCCAACCATCAGACCGGACGGATCACCTCCTTAAAAACACGGGCAGCTGTGGCCTACGCCGGCATGTTCGGCTTTGAACTGGATGTAACGAACATGACTGAGGACGAACTGGCGCAAATCGCTTCGCAAACCGCTTTTGCCAAACATATCCAGCCGCTGATCCGCAATGGTCGTTTCTACCGGCTGCGCAGTCCCTACGAGACCAACGAGTGCATCTGGCAGGTGGTGTCTGAAAAGCAGGACCACGTGTTCTTCATGGCCTGCCGTGTACTGACCGGCATCGTGCGCAAACGCCACTATGAGCCCAAGGTGCAGCTGCGTGGCTTGGATCCGGAAGCCATCTATGAAGATGTTGCTACCGGCAAGCGCTACAGCGGCAGCCTGCTGATGTACAGAGGCATTACGGTGGATTATGCCTTCGAGGACTTTACCGCCGTCACCATGGAGCTGAAAAAAGCATAAGGCAAAACACGCCGGTGAAAACCGGTGTGTTTTCTACATTTTACAAAAGCCGTTGCATTTCGCTCCCGTTTGGTGCTACAATAGTTATATCTTGATTATTGGAAGTGACTTAGCATGCAATATGTATGGATCGTGCTGGCCGTGGCGTTGGTTTTGGTGCTGGCAGTGGTGGGAATCGCCTACGGATGCTTTCTCATTGCCTTCCACGTGCCGAAAAAACGGCCTGTCAGCGATGAGGAATATCCCATCCCCGAAGGCAAGATCTATGCGCCCTTTCGGGACACCATGGTCACGTGGATGAAGGAAGTCCGGGCTATGCCCTATGAAGCTGTGTCCGTCACCTCTTTTGACGGACTGAAGCTGCAGGGCAAATACTACGAATACGCCCCCGGTGCGCCCATTGAGCTGATGTTCCACGGCTACCGGGGTACCGCCGAGCGGGATCTGTGCGGCGGCGTGCAGCGGTGCTTTGCCCTGGGCCGCAGCGCACTGATCGTAGATCAGCGGGCCAGCGAGGGCAGCGAGGGCGAGGTCATCTCCTTTGGCGTCAATGAGCATAAGGACTGCCTTACCTGGGTGGATTTCATGATCGAGCGGTTCGGTCCGGATGTAAAGATCATTCTCACCGGTATTTCCATGGGTGCCGCTACCGTCATGATGGCCGCCGGACAACCCCTGCCCCCCAACGTGGTCGGTGTGCTGGCCGACTGCGGGTATTCCTCCGCCAAAGCCATCATCCAGAAGGTCATCACCCAAAAGGGTCTTCCGCCCAAACTGGCCTATCCCTTTGTGAAGCTGGGTGCCCGGCTGTTCGGTCACTTTGATCTGGAAGAAACCTCCCCCGTGGAGGCGCTGAAGCACTGCAGCTTACCTGTGATCTTCTTTCACGGCGAGGATGATGACTATGTGCCCTGCTATATGAGCCGGGAGAATTATGAAGCCTGCGCAGGTCCCCGGAAGCTGGTGACTATCCCCGGCGCGGGCCACGGCCTGAGCTACCTGGTGGCCCCGGAGTACTACCTGCAGGAGCTGAGAGCATTCTTTAAGCCGTATCTATAAATTCCAATTTATAGAGGTGTTTCAAATTACCGCAGCACTACCCTTAGAGCGTCATCCCGAGCGTAGTCGAGGGATCTTCGCACCGAATTTCTGCTACGCATTTCTGGTAATGCGAAGATTCTTCGACTCGCCAAAGGCTCGCTCAGAATGACGCACTTAGGGAAATGTGCAATTTCAATCAGTTCCACAAACCGAAGTTTGATATGCAATTTCCATTCGAACGCAGGTAACACGCTGCCAATGGCAAGAAGCGTCCGTAACGCATCGACAGCCGAGGTGCTCGGCAAACCAAAATTTGAACGGCAACAGGAAAAATTGCAAACGCCCCTTGACATTTCCGGTAAGTGTGGTATAATTCTATCCGTTCCACATGGAGGCTTAGCTCAGCTGGTTAGAG
>CAYVCR010000038.1:0-11761 GCA_964450205.1 uncultured Oscillospiraceae bacterium
GGGCAAGACGAATGGTCGTCGCGCCCATTTCCATGATCAGGGCCATATCCTCTTCGTGGTGCTCCGGCAGCAGTGCGTTGCCCACGCCCCAGCGATCCTGATGACGGGAAACACCCCGCAGAGGGTACTCCTCGCCGTTGAGAATGAAGCCGTTCTCCGGATCGATCTTGAAGGTGCGGCAGCCAAAGCTGGTGCACACGTTGTCGATGACCTGACCGTTATCTATCAGCTCTGCTTCGCAGCAGTACAGGTAGGGATCCTTGCGGCCATGCCACAGATGTACATTTTCGATGGTAAAGTTTACCTTGGTGTCGCCGGATTCGCACTTGGCGATCTCGTTTTCCTGTGCGTCGTACAGGGTGTAGGCGATCACCTGCCCCGCCTTGGCATTGGTCAGGAAAACCTCCACCTCCACGTTGGCATTGCTGCCAGCAATGATAGGTGTGACCTTGATGCCTGGTGCGCCGTAGTAGCCAAGATCAAAGTGGCTCTCGGACACGCAGATTAGATTCACGTCACGGTACAGGCCACCGTAGAAGGTAAAGTCTGCCATCTGGGGATAAACGGTCTCATTGGCGGCATTGTCCACAGCGATGACCAGCAGGCTCTCGTCTGTCAGGTCGCACAGTTCCACACGCCAGGTGGAGTAGCCGCCGTCATGGTGCATAAGGTGCTTACCGTCCAGATACACATCGGCAGAGGAGTTTGCGCCCTTGATCTCCAGGAAATAGCGGTCTGCCTGGGGCAGTTCGGCCTTGTTCAGGACCTTGGCATAATAGCAGGTACCCCGGAAGTAGTCGTTGCCGCCGTCCTGACCGTCCACGGCATTCCAGCAGTGGGGTACGTCCACGACCTCCCAGTCAGCAGGCAGCGCTGCGGGAATGGCCTCAGGTGCCTTGGCAAAGGACCAGGCAGCATTTAAGCTGATAATATTTCTCACTTGGCATTCCTCCAAATTCAAATTGCGAAAAGAAGTATAACAGAAATTCTTCCAAATGTGTGGAATTTCTGTAAATTACCCCCTGCCCCAAGGCAGGGGGTAATGGAAATTAGCCGTAGGTGGTATAGGAAACGGTGTTGAACTGCGATTCGATGGCCTCGCCCTTCAGCAGCTGGGCAGCCAGCCGGGCGGCTGCCTCGGCCACAGCGTCATAGTCCTCCACGACGGTGCCGGACAGACGGCCGGTATCGATCTGATTCATGGTGTTGAAGATCATGGAGTCCACTTCGTTCTCCTGACCGGCAGCGCGCTTGTCCCATTCCTTCTGCTCCAAGCCGGTCATGTCAGCCACCAAGGCCATCTGGGCCAGGTACTCGCTGCGCGCTGCTGCATCCGCGGGCAGCCCTTCCATGACATATGCCTTGTAGTCGGCATCGGCGCCCACGGTAAACACCGGCACGAAGCAGGTAGCAAGCTTGTCGGTATTCATATCCAGCGCCTGCAGGGCCAGCAGGATATCCATCCCCTGCTGATCGTCCGCCACCAGGATCATTTCCACCACAGCGCCGTCCAAAGTGGTCAGCTTGCGGCTTTCTTCGGTGGTCTTGAAGACGAGCAGCTTCTTGACTTCCTTGGTCTCCACCTGCAGCTGCAGATCCTCCAGAGCGGCATCCACAGCGATCAGTTCCAGGGTGGTCTCGTCCTTCTTGACTGCGGAAGAAGTCAGGGTGATGTCGCCGACAGTGATGTAATGGATCTTGCCGTCTGCGTCCAGGTCGATGGCATCCAGGTTGCCCAGGACATACTCACAGACCAGCCTGTCGAAGGTATCAGACAGGGTCTCTTCGTTGGTGCTGACAGCGGCGCACTTGGCGTAGCTATTCACCACAGCACGGTCCACTTCCGTGCCGAAGAAGATGACGGGCACATCCTTGGCCTTTGCCAGGTCCACGATGGTCTGGGCAGCAGAAGCGTCCACCAGCTCCACCATCAGGGCGCTGCAGCCGGCATTCAGGCAGTCGGTAGCCTGCTGGGTCTGCGTTGCCTGGTCACCGGCAGCGGCGTAGTGGTTGTAGTCGATCTTCTCAATATACATGGCTCTGTCCACAGCGTTGATCAGGCTGTTGGGGACCAGGGCGTGATCGTTGTCACCTGCCCACAGGATGCTGACTTCCGTCTTGTTGACGGTGCAGGCACACAGGGCCAGGACCGTCACCAGGATCAAAATAATACTGATGATTTTCTTCATAGCAAGTACCTCCTTACTGCTGCGCGCCGTGACGGGCGTTCAGCTCGGCGGTCATCTTCTCCACGGACTTCTTGTCCAGGTTGTAGATCAGACCCAGGCCGATCAGCTGTATAACAGCGCTGAGCAGGTACAGACCTGCCACCAGGTAGCGCATATTCAGCGCAACGCTGAACAGCTGGTTGCCGGCGTTGATCTCAGAGTAGCCCAGGCCGGCCATGATGAACAGCGCCAGAGAGGGTCCCAGACCCTGGGCCAGCTTCCGGAAGAAGGAGTGCAGGGAGTAGACAGTGCCTTCCTCGCGGGTGCCGTTCTTCCACTCGTTGTAGTCGATGGCATCGCCCATCATGGACCAGGACACGGTGGAATAGATACCTATGCCCAAAGAGTTCAGCAGCTGGCAGAGGATGTACACCAGCAGGCCAGTGCCGCTGGGAGAGATACGCACGAGCAGCATGATAGCGCAGGCTGCGGTAGAGCAGATGGCGCCCGCAACAGACAGCTCCTTCTTGCCGAACTTGACCACCAGCTTACGGGCCAGAGGGGTAAAGATCACAATAGGGAGCATGGCAAACATGCTGACCAAGCCACTCAGCGCCACATTCTTGAAGTAGGATTGGAACATGACGGTCACAGCAGTGGTAGCGCCCTGCATGCCCAGGAACATGCCCATGGCAGCCAGGGTAGCGCCCACAGCGGGACGGTTCTTCAGGAAGTTGCCCATAGCCTTGAGGACGTTGAAATTCTCCTGCTCCTCGTTGCACTTGACGTTCTCTTCCACGCGGATCACGGTATTGCGGATCATAAACTGGAAGGCCACGAAGCCGATCGCACCCATGACCAGGGCGATGATAAACACGGTGTTGCCCTGGATGTTGTTGTTGCTGTCGTAGATCAGAACGGGCAGCAGGACCATGGTAGCCACCTGGCCCACCATACCGCCCACGCTGCGCCATGCAGACAGCGAAGCACGGTCAGCAGTCTTGTCGGAGATCAGACTCAGCAGGCTGCCGTAGGGCACGTTTGCGATGGTGTAGAAGGCATCCCACAGGATGTAACCGGCCACAAACACGATGGCCTTGACGATGCTGCCGGCATTCTGCACCCAGGGGATAAAGCAAAGAGCACCGGCTACCAGCAGGCCGATGGAGCCGAGCCAGATGTAGGCCAGGAATTTGCCGCGCTTATAGGTGGTGCGCTTGTCCCGGTCAATAATGGAACCGATCAGCGGATCGTTGATGGCGTCCCATACCTGGACCAGGATCAGAAGGATACCGTAGAGCACGGAGTCCATACGCATGAATTAGGTCCAGAAGATCGCCATAGTGCCCTTCAGGGCAAAGCTCATGTTGCAGCCAAAATCACCTGCAGCATAGGCAAGGCTATCGCGTATGCTGAAGGGCTTCAGCTTGTCTTGGGTTTTCATAGTCAAGCAGTCCTCTCTCATAAAATTTCCCCGATCATAGGATCGTAATTCTATTATAAAGTGTTTAGGGAAAGTCCGTGAGGATAATTTTTATTGGTTTTTGTACTATTTTTATATTCGCAAGAAAAAAACTATTGTTTTTTCCCAATAATGCCTTATAATATTTTTATATTTCTGTAGAAATTGGCAATACCTGCCGAAAAGGAGCCCCTATGTTCTACGAAGCCGAGCTGCGCTTGCTGCAGGATACCTTCGGCAAATGCCGGATCCAGACCGGCGTTGCCGAGCTGGCCAAGCCTCTGGCAGAATGCGCCGACTATAACATTTTCCCCTTTGCCGCAGGGCAGCTGGATCTGACGCAGCCCCTTGCCTCCTATATCCCCCAAGTGGCGCCGGGTGTCGTGTACCGACTGGAGGACCCCTTCGACTGCCGCTACCTGTACCTGCAGCTGCCGGAGCGGCCCCGGGAGGCAGTTCTGGTCATCGGACCCTACCTGCCGGAGACGTTTACCGAGCAGCAGCTGCTGGAGCGTGCGGAAGCCGAAGGCCTGCCCCCTTCCCTGCTGCCGGAGCTGATCCGCTGTTACGGCAATGTGCCCCTGTTGGCGGAGAGCAGTCACCTGTTCCTGCTGCTGGAAAGCTTCTGCGAGCGGCTGTGGGGCCCTGGCAGCGTCACCATGGAGGATCTGGGCCAGTACCGCCTGACCCTGCCTCTGGACAAAAAAGGCTCCAACGCCGAACAGACAGAGCTCTGGAATATCCAGATGCTGGAGCAGCGCTACCGCTATGAAAACGAGCTGATGGACGCAGTGGCCAGAGGCCAGATCCACAAGGGCAGCCAGCTGTTCGCCAGCATGTCCACCTTCTTTTTTGAGCAGCGCACCAGCGACGTGCTGCGCAACGCCAAAAATTACTGCATCATCATGAACACCATTCTGCGCAAGGCCGCGGAAAGGGGCGGCGTGCACCCCATGTACCTGGACTGGACCTCCTCAGCCTACGCGATCCGCATCGAGCACGCTCCACACGCCGACGCGATCCCGGCCCTGATGAGCGAGATGTTCCAGGGCTACTGCCGCCTGGTGCAAGACCACACCACCCGGCAGTATTCGCCGCCGGTGCAGAAGGCAGTGCTCTACATCGACGCCAACCTGTCGGAAAATCTGAGCCTGCACAGCCTGGCAGAAAAGCTCAGCGTCAGCGCCGGGTACCTGTCCACCCTGTTCAAGCAGCAGACCGGCAAGACCCTTACAAATTATGTAAACCACCGCCGAATGGAATATGCCTGTTACCTGCTGCGGACCACCCGTCTGCAGATCCAGACGGTGGCCCAGCACTGCGGCATCGTGGACGTGCAGTATTTTTCCAAGATCTTCAAGCGCCATACCGGCCTGACTCCCAAAGCCTACCGGCAGAACAACTGACAATGAAATGCACAATTTATCGAGCAGATAGCGCAATCAATCATGCAGAATTCATAATGCATAATGCATGTGTGGCCTTTGGCTCGATAAACGGAAATTTGAAGACCTCACAACAAAAAAAGAAGGGCGGCAGGAGATCCTGCCGCCCCTTGGCGTTTTGCTCCTATTGCAAACGCCGTTCAAAGAGGAAAGAAAATGAAGAAGCTGTCAAAAAGTTATTCTTCCGCCAAAAATTCTGCCGGGTCCACAGTCACATCATTGCAGCTGACGCTGAAATGGACGTGGTCGCCGATGGCGCTCTCCAGCAGGGCAGAATTGCCCACCTGCCCGATGATCTGTCCGCAGGTGACCTTGTCCCCTGCCTTGACTGCCACGTCGTTACCCAGGCTGGCATACTTGGTCACATAGCCGTCCTCGTGACGGATCACTACCGTCATGCCCATAGTGTCGTCCTCATAGACCGTGTAGACCTCGCCATCGGCAGCGGCACATACATCCGTACCGGCCTCGGCAGCGATATCCATACCGTCATGGACGCGCCAGTCCCGTGTGGTCTGGTTGTAGCTCAGGCAGTCCATGGCATAGTCATACACCGTTTCCCCTGCCACAGGCGCAGCGGTCTTGAATTTCCGCTTCGCAGGCTGGGTGGACTCTGTGGACTGGCTGGACTCCGTGGCATTGGTGCCCGGCTCAGTGGCCACTGCCTCCACGTCCTGGCTCTCTGTCACATCCACCGGCACAGACGGCTGGTTTTCCAGATTTTGCTTATCATTGTTTGCGTGACGGTAGTACAGATAGCCGGAGACCCCGATAGCCACAGCGCACAGGATCAGGGCTATGTAGTAGCCCTTGGCACTGATACCGTTCATTTTACGTTTGCTCATTTTCAAGCACCTCCAAGGCCATTATTGCCATTTTTTCGGTACTTAAACCAAAATTTAGAAAAAAACTGCAAATTCCGATTTATCGAGCCGATAGCTCAATCAATAATGCAGAATTCATAATGCATAATGAATGTGTGGCCTTTGGCCACGTATTTTAAAATAATTCCGCATTCAGCATTCTGCATTTTGCATTATTTCAGTTTATCGAGCCAAAGGCTCGATAAACTGAAATTTGAACTTCTCCTTGCGTCCGTCCTCTTTTTCCTATATACTAATAGCAGAAAGTGAGGGAAACCCTATGGACTTTAAGGTTTTGTGTGTCGGCGACGTGGTGGGCGGCCCCGGTATGGAACGGATCCGCCGCAGCCTGCGCTGGCAGAAAAAGAAGACCGGCGCGGATCTTACCATCGTCAACGGCGAAAATGCCGCCGTGGTGGGTCTGACTCCCCGGCAGGCAGAGGATATTTTTGACGCAGGTGCAGATGTGATCACCCTGGGCAACCACAGCTTCTCCAAGCGGGAGATCGTGGACTACATGGACGAGCAGCCCCGGCTGCTGCGGCCTGCAAACTACGCCCCTCAGACCCCCGGCAGCGGCTGGGGCATCTTTGAAACATCTGCCGGGCCTGTGGCCGTCATCGACCTGCAGGGCCGCTGCTCCATGGACTATACCCCGGACAACCCCTTCCTGCTGATCGAAAAAATTCTGAAGCAGGTGGATGCCAAGCTGATCTTCGTGGAGCTCCACGCCGAGGCCACCTCGGAAAAGCTGGCCATGGGCTACATGCTGGACGGCCGTGTCAGCGCCGTCTGGGGCACCCACACCCACGTGCCCACCGCCGACACCCAAATTTTGCCCCAAGGCACCGGCTACGTGACGGATCTGGGCATGACCGGCCCGCAGCACTCGGTGCTGGGCATCCGCCCGGACCTGTCCATCGCCAAGTTCCGGGGCGACCTGTACAACCGCTACCAGTGGGCCGAGGGCCCCACCAAGCTGGAGGCGGTGCTGTTCACTATCGACACCGACACCGGCCTTTGCAAGGCCGTAGAAAGGGTAGATTACTATGAAGATCCTTCACAGCGCTGACTGGCACCTGGATGCCCCCATGGCCGCCGGTGACGAGGCGCTCCGGGCCGCCTTGCTTTCTGTGCCCGGAAAGCTGGCCGCCCTCTGCCGGGAAGAACACTGCGACCTGGTGCTGCTGGCCGGCGACCTGTTTGACGGTCCTTATACTGCCCAGAGCCTGCACGCCCTGCGCACGGCCCTCGGGGAGATGGAAGTACCTGTGTTCATTGCCCCGGGCAACCACGACCATATGGCCGTCGGCCCCTGGCAGACCGAAACCTTCCCGGAAAATGTGCACATCTTCACCCAGTCCCATATGATGACCGTGGCAGTCCCGGCGCTGAACGCCTGGGTCTGCGGCGCAGGCTATACTTCTATGGACTGTGACGCTCTGCTGGAGGGCTTTACCGCCGCCGACCCCAACGCCCTGACCATTGGAATCCTCCACGGTGACCCCACCGTGGCATCCTCCCCCAACTGCCCCATTACCCGTACCCAAGTGGAACATTCCGGCCTGACCTATCTGGCTCTGGGCCATATCCACAAGGGCGGCAGCTTTACCGCGGGCAAGACCCTTTGCGCCTGGCCCGGCTGTCCCATGGGACACGGCTACGATGAGACTGGGGAAAAGGGCGCGCTGATCGTCACCATCGGTGATTCTGTCAGCACCCGCTTCGTGCCCCTTGACACGCCCCGGTTTTACGATTTTGAGGTGGAGGCCGGTACCGATGCCGCTGCCGCCTTGGACAGGGCGCTGCCCGCTGTTGGCAGCAACGATTACTACCGCATCACTCTCACCGGCCCCAGCGAGCCCTTGGATATTCCTGCTCTGGCTGCCCGGTTCTGCCGCTTCCCACACCTTGTGCTCCGTGACCGGACCACCCCGCCCCTGGATATTTGGGGCAGCGCCGGGGATGACACCTTTGAGGGTACTTACTTCAGTATGCTCCGCAGCGCCCTGGAGCAGGCTGCCCCAGAGGACAAGGACGCCGTTCTGCTGGCTGCCAGGATCTCCCGGCAGCTCTTAGAAGGACAGGAGGTGACCCTGCCTTGAAGATCTATTCCATGACCGCCACCTTCGGCAAGCTGGAGCACGCCACCCTTACATTGCAGCCGGGACTCAACGTGATCCAGGCCCCCAACGAGTGGGGCAAGAGCACCTGGTGCGCCTTCCTGGTGGCCATGCTCTACGGCATCGACACCCGTGCCCGGTCCACCGCCACCGCTCTGGCCGACAAAGAGCGCTATGCCCCCTGGTCCGGCTCTCCTATGGCAGGCCGTATCGACCTTTGCTGGAACGGCCGGGATATCACCATCGAGCGGCGTACGAAGGGCCGCACCGTCATGGGCGAATTCCACGCCTATGAAACAGCCAGCGGCATCGCTGTGCCCGAGCTGACTGCCGATAACTGCGGCAAGCTGCTGCTGGGCGTGGAGAAAAGTGTCTTTACCCGCACGGGCTTTATCCGCCTTTCCGATATGCCCGTGACCCAGGACGAGGCCCTGCGCCGCAGGCTCAATGACCTGGTCACCACCGGTGACGAAAGCGGCCAGAGCGACGATCTGGCGCAAAAGCTGCGGGATCTGAAAAACAAGGTCCGTGCCAACCGTTCCAACGGACTGATCCCCCAGGCACTGAACGAGCAGGCTGATCTGTCAGAAAAGCTGCGTCGGTACGACGAGCTGCATACCCAATCCCAAAAGCTGACCCAGCGTCAGGCAGAGGTAGCAGGCTTTGCCGCCAAGCTTCAAAATCATAAGCAGGCGCTGGCCTGGGCCGCCGCGGAAAGCTATGCCCAAAAGGCAGCAGATGCCAAGGCCCGCCTGGCCTTTGCCGCCGACCGGGTCCAACAGCTGGAGCAAGCCTGCGCAGACCTGCCCACGGAAGAAGCCCTGCAGGCACAGGTCCATTCTGCCCGGCATTTGCAGAGTCAAAAAGACAGTCTGCAGTTAGAGCTTGCCATGCTCCCTGCTCCCCCGGCAGCACCCCAGGCGGGTATGCACTTCGGAGAGAACGCCAAGGAGCAAGCACAAAAAGATTTTGACAGCTACCAGGAATTGGCATCTGTCAAGCAACCCTCCAAGGGTCTGCTGGCAGCCACCTGTGTTGCCATTGCTATATGGCTGATCGGTGTGATCCTGCTCTTCAGCACCATGAACACCGAGCTGTTGGCACTAACGATCACAGCAGCTGTACTGACAGCTGTTGGTGCTGTTACCACCTTTAGCTGCGGTCGTTTTTACCGCGGCGGCTTGATCGCATACCGGGAAGCACAGCAGCAGAAGAAGGAATTGACCGATCGCTATACCCCCTTGTCTGCCGACAGTTGGGTCTCCGCTGCGGAAAGTTATGTCAACCAGCAATCTGCTTATCAAACTGCGCTGGCCGCATACGAGCAGAGTCGGACCGATCTGCAGCAGCGGCTGCAGCAGGTGATGACCCAGCTTTCCGCCCTGCCTGCCACCGACGGCCACAGCGCCGCCATGGAAAAGCGCCGGGAGCTGGCCGATGCCAAGCGTGAGCAGCAGCACCTGCGCCATCTGGTGCAGACCCTGGAAAGCACCGGCGCTCTGCCGGAAAAGCCTGCTGCCCCGGATACGCTGACCTATACCGAGCAGGAAACTGCCCGTCTGCTGTCGGATGCAGAAAGCGAGGCCCGGCAGCTCCACACCCTTCTGGGACAGCTGGAGGGACAGATGCAGGGCCTTGGCAGCCGGGAGCAGCTGGAACATCAGCTGACTGCCGTGACAGAACGGCTTGCCCGGCTGGAGCAGGCCTATGCAGCTTTGGAGCTGGCGCAGAACACCCTGACCCAGGCCGCCACCACCCTGCAGCGGCGGTTTGCCCCGGCCATTGCCCAAAAGGCCGCGGAGCATTTCTCCCGGATCACCGACCGGCGCTACGACCGTGTTGCTCTGACGGAGGATCTGACCATCCACACCGCTGCAGCTGATGAGGACACCCTCACCTCCAGCCTGTGGCGCAGTGACGGCACCGCCGACCAGCTGTACCTGGCTCTGCGCCTGGCCGTTGCCGAAGCCCTGACCCCGGACGCGCCCCTGGTGCTGGACGATGCGCTGGTCCGCTTCGACGACACCCGCCTTCAGGCCGCTATGACGCTCCTCAGGGAAGCTGCCAACGCCAAGCAGGTGATCCTCTTCACCTGCCAAAGCAGAGAAAACGCCAACCTGTAAACTAAAAAAAGACTGCCCACCGTGGCAGTCTTTTTTCATTGATAACTGAAAATTAAATTCCAATTTATCGAGTGGTTTCTAATGCTCCAAAGGAGCGTCATCCTGAGTGGAGCGAAGCGGAATCGAAGGATCTTCGCACTAGATTTCTGCTACGCATTTCTGGTAATGCGAAGATTCTTCGACTCGCTGTCGCTCGCTCAGAATGACGCACTTAGGGTGGTGCATCAAAGATTTAAATTGCCAGATAAACTGAAATTTGAAGATTATTCCGTGGTCTGCTGCTTACAAAGAAACCGGTAATAAATGATACCTGCAATGCTCAGCAGCGCCGTTACCGCAAATGTAACGGCTGCCAGCACATAATTCTCCTGGCCTGCCGCTGCCCCGGACACGGTAGACGTAACCAGCGACGGGATCCGGGCTACCAATACGATCAGCAGCCACTGCCACAGCTTCACAGGCGTCAGGCCCACAAAATAGCTCAGCAGGTCCTTGGGCGTACCGGGAATCATCATGATCACAAACGTCAGTACCATAGACTTCTTTGGATTTTTGAGAAACGCCAGTCGCTTGATCTCCTTGTCCTTGAAAAATACCTGTACCATCTTTACGCCCAGCTTGCGCACCAGCAGGAAGATCACAAGGCTGCCCAGCAGGATACCCGCCATAGCAAGGAGCGTTCCCTCCACTGCGCCAAACATATAGCCGGCCATCAGCTCGATGGGCTCGCCGGGGATCAGCGCCACCAGCACCTGCAAAAACACCATGCCCACAAATACCAGTCTGCCCCAGACACCAAAGCTGTCCACCCAGGCCCGAAAGGTCTCCGGGTCGTCAGCCATTTTCAGCATGGGTCTTCCTACAAACCAGCCCACCGCGCCGCAGAATATCAGAAAGATCACAAATCCGCAAAACCAGAAGGCCTTGCGCTGTTTTTCCGTCATGCTCCTCACCTCTTTTTTCCATATTACCACATTTCCCGCGGATTGCAAATTAAGAGTTCTATAAATTTCAGTTTATGGCGCTGTCGCGTAGATGCAGGCAGTAAAGGCTTCTGTGTGCAAAGGTTTGATGCCCCCGGTCGAGCTGCGTATGCCAACCCACATCCCACCTGTTAATTTAAGAGCCGTTTTGTGATATCATGCAGCCAGAAGAACCTGCAGGAGGAATCCTATGAATATCGCAAAGGAAAGCAAATGGCGCAGAAGCTGGTCTGATCATCTGCCGACATAAAAATATCCCGGCCCTATTGGGTCGGGATATTTTTGGCAGAAACTACGTTATTGGATACAATGCAACGCCAAATTGCCAGACATTGCCTTTAAGGACAAGGCGCAATACCGCTTTCCTGCCGGGGCATTTCCGAAAAGCTGAAAGCCGACAATCAAATGGACTGGGTCGGCAGGATGAATGCTCTGCGGTCAGTAGTTACGGAAACTGTCAATGCCGAGGTGATTTTCGTATGAGAAAGCGGAAGTATTACCTTTATCTCACGGCAGAAGAACGGCGGTATATCTTTAACGCCCTGCTTGCTTTACGCAACAAACTGATTGCACAAGGCAGATATACGGATGCTG
>CAYVCR010000039.1:0-11625 GCA_964450205.1 uncultured Oscillospiraceae bacterium
CCCGCAGGCGGAAATTGAAAAGCTGTCCATCCGTGCCTACCGAAATAATATGACTCATAGCCGTATCGATCAAAAGCCGCACCCGCTCATCCGTATCGTACATCTCCTTCAGTTTGGGGGAAACCTCCAAAGCTTCCTTCAAGGTGATGTGTGGGGTGCCGGGTACCTGCTTGGCCACCACATCTGTTTCTGCATATGTGAAGTTCAGCGCCCTGCCAACATCACGGATCGCACCGCGAGCTGCCATGGTGCCAAAGGTGGCGATCTGTGCCACATGGTCTGCGCCGTACTTATGCATCACATACTCAATGACTTCGCCGCGGCGTTCCTGGCAGAAATCCGTATCAAAGTCGGGCATACTGACACGCTCAGGATTCAAAAAGCGTTCAAAGATCAGTGCATACTTCATAGGATCCACTTCTGTAATGTGCAGACAGTAAGCAACTATAGAAGCAGCACCGGAACCACGGCCCGGACCAACAGGTATCCCGTTTTCCTTGGCATAGCGGATGAAATCCCAAACGATGAGATAGTAATTAACATAGCCCATGCGGCTGATAACACCGATCTCGTATTCCAGCCGTTCCACATAGCTCTCCGGCGGGTTTTCATACCGCTCATGGAAGCCGTCCATACACAGCTTGCGGAAGTACTCCTCATTGGTATAGCCCTCCGGCACCGGGAACGAGGGCAAGTGGTAGTTATTAAATTCAAATTCCAAATTGCAGCGGTCTGCAATTTTTACCGTGTTTTCAAATGCTTCATCACAACTGGGGAAAAGCGCACGGAGCTCATCCTCACTCTTCAGGTAGAACTCGTCCGTGAGGAACTTCATGCGATTGGGATCATCTACCGTCTTGCCTGTCTGAACGCACAGCAGAACATCCTGCATTTTGGCGTCCTCTTTGCGCAGATAGTGCGCGTCGTTGGTGACCACTAACGGCAGTCCGGTCTCCCGGGCAATACGCATAACGCCTTGATTGACAGGCGTCTGCTCAGGCAAACCGTGATCCTGCAGCTCCAGATAGAAATTATCTTCGCCAAAAATTTCTGCAAGCCGCAGGGCATAATTCTTGGCATCTTCATAATCTTCCATCAAAAGACGACGCTGCACACCGCCAGCCAGGCAGGCAGAGGTAGCGATCAGGCCTTCATGATGTTTCTGAAGCAGCGGCAGATCAACACGGGGTTTGCCGTAGAAGCCGTTCAAGAACGCTTCTGAGACCAACAGGCACAGATTCTCGTAGCCCTTGCGGTCTTTACATAACAGCACAAGATGGTACGGATCGTTATCCACGCCATGGATCCGATCATCCATCAGACGGGGGGCTACATACACCTCACAGCCGATGATCGGCTTGATTCCCGCCGCTTTTGCGGCCTTATAGAAATCGATACAACCATACATAACACCGTGATCTGTCAAAGCAATGGCCGATTGACCGATCTCCTTGACACGGTCCATCATGGAGTTGATTCGGCACGCGCCGTCGAGCAAACTATATTCCGAGTGGACATGCAGATGTACAAAACTCATAGCGTTGCCTCCTGTGCCATGGCTACCAGCTTTTTCAGCCGATGGTTCATAGCAGGCTTGGTGATGGGCGGCTCCATCATGGCCGCCAGTTCTGTTAAAGACAGCTCCGGGTTTTCCTCTCGGGCCTTGGCTGCCTGCAAAAGTTTTGCTGGCAGGTGCTCATAGAGCCCCTTATTCCGCAGAGTCTTGATGGCAGCAAGCTGCTCCTGCGCTGCTTCCACGACCTTGGAGGTATTGGCATCATCACAGTTACAGCGGCGATTTACCCGGTTGTTCAGTTCCTTCTCAAGTCGTGCTTCAATGATACCCATTGCTGCCACAGGCGCACCCAGGTATGTCAGAAAATCCGAGATCAGATCGCTCTGCTTCAGGTACAGCACCTGTCCCCCGCCTCTTTTCGCGGTTTTAGGGCTGAAACCAAGCACTTCAAAAATCAAAGCATACCCCTCACGGGCAACACTTTGATGGGTAGTTGTCAATTCAATATGGTATCCCTTGGCAGGATCTGTAACAGAGCCTCCAGCAAGGAAAGCACCCCGCAGGAAGGAAGCCTTACAGCATTCTTCCTCCACAACAGGCAGATTGATATGCAGTGAAAGAGTCTCCCGGTCAAAGCCATAGGCCTCCAAAATCACCGCCAGCTTCTGCGGATCGCTGATCTGAAAATTCAGCTTACCTGGTGCATCCTGTTGGGGCAACATGTCAAAAGTAACGCCAAAAGCCTTTTTGAATAGTTTCGGCAGGCTCTGTGCGAATTCTCTGCTCTCGGTGATGATGCGAATACCGTCTGCGCTGAAATGATTGCAGAACAGCAAAATACCAAAGCATTCTGCCAGCGCGCAGCAACGCTTCTGCGGAATATTCCTGCAAATCTCCGCCTTTGCTCCGGCTGAAAATGAAACGACCATACAGAGCCTCCTTTCTGAAAAGTAATCAAAATTACCAGATCCGCACTTCCGGTTCCAAACGAATTCCGGATGCGGCAAAGACTTTATTGGAAACATCTTGCAGCAGCTGCCTGACATCACTGGCTGTGGCACCGCTCAAGTTGACGACAAAGCCAGCATGCTTTTCTGATACAGCCGCACCCCCAACGGTATAACCCTTCAGGCCTGCCTGATCAATGAGTGCCGCTGCGTATCCACCGACGGGGCGCTTGAAAGCAGAGCCGGCGGAGGGTAGATCCAAGGGCTGGGATGCGGAACGCTTGGCCATAAGCGCACGCATGGTATCCCGGATTTCAGTCTCTGCCTTTGGTGTCAATCGGAAGATGGCGCTTAATACGATTCCCGTTTCCTCCTCAAGGCGGCTATGCCGATAGGAAAACCCCATTTCTTCGTTGGTAAATGTCTGCACCGAACCATCCATGTACATCACGTCCACGCTTTGGCATATCTGGCAGATCTCTCCGCCATAGGCACCGGCATTCATATACACCCCGCCGCCAACCGTACCGGGAATGCCATGGGCAAACTCCATGCCGGACAAGCCAAGACCCGCAGCATATACTGCAGCGCGTGACATTGTCACACCAGCGCCAACTCGAATCGACGTATCATCAAGCTGCTCCAAGCCGCCCATGCAATCCTTCAAGCAGATCACCAGACCCGGCAGGCCATCATCCGGCGCCAGTATGTTCGTTCCTGCTCCTAAAATAGCAGGAACACAGTCCAATAAAGCGGACGTTTTTAATAATTGAGCCAATTCCTCACGGTTTTGGGGAAATGCCATCACTTCCGTAGGGCCGCCGATGCGGAAGGATGTATGCTTTGCCATCGGCTCATCACAGCGCAAGTTCAAATTAGGCAATAAAGTAATCAATTTCGACTGAAAATCAGTTCTGTTCATCATAAACGCCTCCGGGTGTATGATCTTATACAGTATAACATATCCCGGACTAATATGCAATTATTACAGAAAGTATTTTTTTGTAACCGGCGATTTTTTCATAAAAAAGCAGCTGGCAAAACCAGCTGCTTTGTATGTATAAGATTTTACTTTTCGATGATCTCCAGGATCTCCATAGGGCAGGCCTTGACACAGATGCCACAGGCGATGCACTTGGTAGTCGTACCGCCCTCGGGAGCTACCATCACCTTCATTGGGCAAACTTCCACACACTTGCCGCAGGAGGTACAGAGCTTCTTATTAATCATGTAAACACCGGTCTTAGGATTCTGCGTAATAGCACCGGCCTCACACACCTTGGAACACTTACCGCACTGAATACAGGTCATGGGTTTTGCGCCGGAACCCTTTGCAACAATACGAATGCAGGACAGATCTTCATTGAATTCCTTGTAGAAAGCATTGGAGCAGGCACGTACACACTCCAGGCAGGCCATGCATTCAGTACCCTTTTTAACAGTCAGCTTCTTCATAAAAAGAAATCCTTTCTTGTCGTAATAATCAGTAATATTATATAGCAACGGTTTAAAAATAGCAATGGTTAATTGCGAAGAAAAACCGAATATTGAAAATTTTCCCTGTGTATTTACTGTCTTCGGGGAAATACTACTTTTGTATCAAGCGTTTAGGAGGAATCACATGAAAAAATTCGGCATGCTCGCGCTGACTGTCATTCTCGTTTTATCCCTGTGTGCATGTGGCAGACGCGACAACAGAAATCCCACTACAGAACCGACAACCATAGCACCCACTACCACACCTGCAACAACTGCACCGGCAACGACAGCGCCTGCTACAACTGAGGCTCCTACTGTCATGCCCGACATTCCTGATATGGAGACAAATATTCCCGATCCTACTGTTAACGACAACTCCACTGACGGCACAACCGACACCACCCAGGAGAACGCACGTTCCCGCATCCGTAATCGCGGAAATTAATAACCGGGGCAGCTGCCCCGGTTACATAAGTTACAAAACAGGTACATATTTTGTCAGATTCTTTTTCATGCGTTCTGCTGCTTCCACAGCCAGCGACAGATACTGGGTTTCACTGCAGTCCGCCTCCAGCCAGGCACCGGTTACAGACGCGCCCGCGCAAACAATGGCACCGTGCCCCAGGGAATCAAAAGCATGACTGCAGTTCTTGGCATTAGCCACCGGATAGTCATAGCCATCAACCAAAAGGAACATGCTTTTATACTTACTGCGCAATGTACGAAGACTGTCTGCAGAAGTCGCAGAGGCTGCACAACCGATCTGGGAGAAACCACAGCGCCCCAGCAGAGGTGCTGCCAGATTATTAACAACATCTGCCATCGCCATATGTACAAGACGGGAACCGGTCAAAAGGTCCTGCAGCTCTGATGCAGACTTGTTAGGTGTGCGAATCACTACAAACAAGCTTTTCTCGCTCTTTTTCAGCCGTTTTGCATAGGGCTTGAGGCCATCACTGCCAATATAAGAAGAAACGATCAAGCCATCAAAGCAGACAGAACTTTCCAAATCCAGCAGGAGTTCCGCCGTCTGCTCTGCTCGTGCCGCGCAAATTGCTTCCGGTGCGTCCAGCAGAACGTAATACCCCAGTTTCTGAGCTCGTTTGGTTGCTTTATTCAAAAGCTCCAGGCCCTCTGCCCCATAGATCGCAAATCCATTGAACTGAAAACGGACCGCCGGGACAAGACCGCGAAGGGCTTCCAGCATTTCTTGGGCAAACAGCATATATGCTTTTGTCCAAGTGTCTGCCTGGCTGCTTACGCATTCAGGTATTACCTTTTTGTCCACAGTCAAGTCAATTACAGACGGATTTTTGGTCCTTCTGATTCTTTCCTGCAATCTGTCGATCGACATAAGCTTCCCTCCGTTTTCCACATTTTTCTTTATTATAACACAGGATCTTCCATGTGCAAAGAGAAAAACATTTCCACACGTGATTTTTTTCGAAATGGAGATAATAAGGACGAAAGGAGGGTTTTTATGCATTGCAAAGGATTGGTGCTTTCTATGGCACTGGGCGTGGCTGTGGGTGCTGTGGCAGTTATGATGATGCCCAGCAACAACCCTGCCCGGAAACTGGCAACCAAGGCCGCTGACAAGGTAGAGGACGCTGCCTGCCGCATCACCGACAAGATATCGCAGGAGTTTGACATGTAAAAATATCCGGGAGGCATGCCTCCCGGATATTTATTTTGCAGTTACTGCGATTCGTTCGTTATCAACTGTCACATGGATCTGTGAAATCGGATTTTCAAAGGAATCAATGATCCGCTCGGAGATGGGATCCTCCAGCTCCCGCTGGATGGTACGGCGCAGATTGCGGGCACCATAAGTCACAGAGTAGGCCTTATCCACCAGGTACTGCCGTACATTGCCGTCCCAGGTCATGGAAAGGCCGCGGCCTGCCAGGCTTTCCTGGAGTTCGCGGAGCATGATATCGGCAATTCCCAAGAAGTTCTCCTGGGTCAGATGGTTGAAGGTGATGATCTCATCCACCCGGTTGATAAACTCAGGCCGCAGGAACTCCTTCAACGCCTTCATGGTTTTATCGCGAACCTGCTCCTGTTCCGTTCTTCCGAAGCCAAGACCGCCTACCCTACCCTCAGAGCCGGCATTGGAGGTCATGACGATAATGGCATTTTCAAAATTGACCGTCCTGCCCTGGGCATCGGTAATGCGGCCGTCGTCCAGCACCTGCAGAAGGATATTCAGCACGTCCGGGTGGGCCTTTTCGATCTCGTCAAAGAGCACCACGCTGTAAGGCTTGCGGCGGATCTTCTCCGTCAACTGGCCGGCTTCGTCATATCCTACATAGCCCGGAGGTGAGCCGATCAGTTTGGAGACAGTGTGCTTCTCCATATACTCGGACATATCCAGGCGGATCAGGGCGTCCACGGAGTCAAACATATCATTTGCCAGGCATTTGACCAGTTCTGTCTTACCCACACCGGTAGGGCCAACAAAAATGAAGGACACCGGGCGGCGCTTGGGACTGATACCGACACGGTTGCGGCGAATGGCCTTAGCCACGGCGTCCACCGCCTCGTCCTGGCCCACGATGTGTTCCTTCAGGCGGTCGGCCAGGCCGCGGATCTGTTCATACTCCTGCGCCTTGATCTTAGATGCGGGGATCTTGGTCCACAGTTCAATGATCCGGGCAAGATTTTCCATCGTTACGGCAGGCGCAGGGATCTTATCAAGCTCCTCGATCTTTGCTGCCAGCTGGCACAGCTTGCTGCGGATATGCGCCAGGCGCTCGTAGTGCTCATTTTCTGTATCCTCCGTGAGCATACGCAGCTCCAGTTCATAGTCGTCCCGCTCCTTCTTCAGCTCTGCCAGCATGGAGATCTCCTTACAGCGCAGATTCAAGTCAGAACAGGCCTCATCCAGAAGGTCAATGGCCTTATCCGGCAGGAAACGGTCGGTGATATAGCGCTCAGACAGGATCACACACTGACGTGCGATCTCGGGAGAAATGGTCACACCATGGAACTCCGCATAGCTCTTCGCTATGCCCTGCATGATCTGGCAGGCTTCCTCGATGGTCGGTTCTGCCACAGATACAGGCTGGAAACGGCGCTCCAGAGCTGCATCCTTCTCAATATGTTTGCGATATTCGTTAAACGTGGTAGCGCCGATCACCTGGATCTCGCCCCGGGACAGTGCAGGCTTCAGAATGTTGGCTGCATTCATGGAGCCTTCTGCGTCACCGGCACCCACCAGATTGTGGACTTCGTCGATCACCAGAATAATGTTGCCACAGGCCTTGATCTCTGTGATCAGACTCTTCATGCGGCTTTCGAACTGTCCGCGGAACTGGGTGCCTGCCACCAAGGCAGTCAGATCCAGCAGAAACACTTCTTTGTCACGCAGCTTGTAAGGCACTTCGCCTGCTACGATCCGCTGGGCCAAGCCCTCTGCGATAGCCGTTTTACCAACGCCGGGTTCGCCGATCAGGCACGGATTGTTTTTCTGACGTCTGTTCAGGATCTGCACCACCCGCTCTGTTTCCACATCGCGGCCAATGACCTTATCCAGCTTTCCTTCCCGGGCACGACCGGTCAGGTCCATACAGTAACTGTCGAGAAATTTATGCTTTTTATTTTTCTGTTTCGGTGCGTCCTTTTCCTTGGACGGTGCTTCCGGCTCGGCAGGCAGATTGGCATTTTCCTGCCTACCGGCAGAGCCAAAAAGCTGATTCAGCAGCGGGAATGTGGCAGTCTGGCTCTCCACGTCGTCCTCCTCGGACTCACTGCCATCCATCTGCGCAAACATACTGCTCATCTCGTCTGTCAGATTATCCAGGTCTTCTTCAGAAAAACCCATCTGCTTAACAGCCGCATCGATTTGGGGAATCCCCAAACTGCGAGCACACTTCAAGCAGTAACCTTCATTCATAGTCACGCCGTTTTCCATCTTGGTGATAAATACAACGGCGATATTTTTCTTGCATTTTGTACACATCTTAGGTTGCATACTTACCTCACAACCTTTCCTAGGGAATTGGTAAAATCAAGTATTTTCCACCCGTTCTGGGTCTGGGCATTCAAATTTTGCAATGCCGTCATCATACCACAGGTGAGTCATATACAGTCCGCCGGGCGGAACAGTGGGACCTGCGTCAGTTCGGTTACCGGAAGCAAGGATCTGACCGATCTGCTCCGGTGCGATCTTCCCTTCCGCCGCGTACACCACCGTGCCTGCCATGGCACGGGCCATGTTGTAAAGGAAGCCGTTGGCACAGACCTTCAGTTCTATAATATTGCCCTTCCGCTCCACGTTGTAATAGTATACGGTGCGGATGGTGGATTTAACATCGGTGCCAACGCTGCGGACCGCAGCAAAATCATGGGTTCCAACAAATTGGCTGGCTACCGCCTGCATGATCTTTTCATCCAGGTGCTTTGGATAAAACCAGGCTCTGTTTACATGGAACGGGTCCTTCAGCCGGGAATTGTAGATCGTATAGGTATATTCCTTCCGGACACAGGAGCCTATAGCATTAAAATTCTCATGAACTTCAAAAGCCTTGGTCACTACAATATCCACCGGCAGATGGGTATTCAAAGCATAGGGCAACCGTTCCACAGGGATCGTAGAGGTGGTCCGGAAATTTGCCACGTAGCATCTGGCGTGGACACCGGCATCCGTACGGCCACAACCGGTAACATGGACGCTGTGGCCCACCACCATGGCGATCCCCTTTTCCAGGGTCTGCTGAACAGTTGCCAGATTTTTCTGCATTTGCCAGCCGTGGTAGGCTGTGCCCTCATATGTCAAAAACAATGCAATATTGCGCATACCTACCTCACAAGCCGTAAAAACCGAACTGATTTAAAACGATCACAGCCGCCAGCAGCAGTATGCCAACACCGTAAGTCAGAAAATCATTGCGGGTGTAGCGCAGCAGCTTCATCTTCGTTCTGCCGTCACCGCCCTGATAGCAGCGGCATTCCATTGCAGTTGCCAACTCGTCGGCACGGCGGAAAGCGCTGATAAACAGCGGAACAAGAATGGGGATCAGTGCCTTGACACGTTGAAAGATATTTCCGCTTTCGAAATCAGCGCCTCTTGCCTTCTGTGCAGACATGATCTTATCCGTCTCCTCAATGAGAGTGGGGATAAAACGAAGCGCGATACACATCATCATGGAAAGCTCGTGTACAGGCAGCTTGATCTTTTTGAGTGGGCTCAACAAGGATTCCAGGCCGTCGGTAAGCGCAATTGGCGACGTGGTATAGGTCAGTAGAAAGGTGCCCGTGATCAGCATCAAAATCCGGGCGACCATAAACAGGGCACGAACGATACCTTCCAAATAAATATTGATGACCCAAAAGTGCACCAACAATGTTTCACCGGATGTGAAGAATATATTCAAAATACCGGTAAATACCAGGATGAAGATCAGCGGCTTCATACCACGGAAAATAGATTTCAGCGGTATAGCGGAAATCGCGATCACTGCGATAAGAAATCCCAAAACGCTCAGGTAAGAGACCCAGTTATCCGCCACGAACAGCGCAACGATATATACCACAAGCAGCAGAAGTTTTGTTCTGGGATCCAATCTGTGAACGATGGAATTTCCCGGGAAAAACTGACCAAGCGTAACGTCCTTAAGCATGGGCATTTCCTCCCTTCACTCGCAGCAGTTCTGCCACAGCCTGTTCCTGGGTATAAACCTGCTCCACAGGGATCCCCATCTGCTGCAGCTTTAAAAACACGCGGGTAACTTCTGGGATATCCAGGCCCATATCCAGCAGCTGCTGAGCATGACTGAATACCTCACGGGGCAAGCCATCCATTGCAAGACGCGCGTCGCTCATTACCAAAAGGCGGGATGCCATCCGCGCAACATCGCTCATGGAGTGACTAACCATCATGATGGTAGCATTTTTCGCTTTGCGGTAATTGTCGATATTGGAGAGAATTTCCTCTCTTCCAACAGGATCCAGGCCGGCAGTAGGCTCATCCAGGATCAAAACCTCCGGTTCCATGGCGATCACGCCTGCGATCGCCACACGCCGCTTCTGGCCGCCGGAAAGATCGAAAGGCGACACCTGCAGCTGCTCCTCAGTCAGGCCAACAAAGCCGGCAGCCTCACGCACCCGACGGTCGACTTCCTCACCGGACAGCTTCATGTTTTTAGGGCCAAAGGAAATATCCTTATAAACAGTCTCTTCAAACAGCTGATACTCCGGATACTGGAACACCAGACCAACACGATTACGGCTTTCGCGGGTCAGCTTTTTATTGGACCAAATGTCCTGCCCGTCCAACAGAACGCTGCCGGACGTAGGCTTTAAAAGACCATTAAGGTGCTGCATCAGGGTAGACTTACCTGATCCGGTATGACCGATCACACCGATAAACTCTCCCCGTTCCACCGTAAAGGACACATCATTAAGTGCTACGTGTTCAAAGGGCGTGCCAGCGCTGTATATATGATGTAGGTTTTTAACCTCCAGAATAGGTGCCACGTTGATACCTCCAGTGGGTCAGGCCTTTATCTCCTTATAAAGTGCCTGCGCACATTCTTCCGCATTCAGCCGCTCCAGCGGCAAATCAAAACCGTTTTGATTCAACAGATAACAAAGCTCCACAGTATCCGGTGCCGCCAGACCAATGCTGTGCAGCTTTTCAACCTGGGAAAACACCTGCCCAGGCGTACCGTCCAGGGCAATCGCGCCCTGATGCAGGACGATCACACGCTGCGCCTTTGCTGCCTCATCCATGTGGTGAGTGATCAGCACAACCGTGATCCCCTTTTCCGCATTCAAACGGGTAATGGTATCCAGTACTTCCCGTCTGCCTTTGGGATCCAGCATGGCAGTCGGCTCGTCCAATACGATACACTTTGGCTCCATCGCGATCACGCCGGCGATCGCCACGCGCTGCTTTTGGCCACCTGACAGAAGATGGGGCGCATGTTCCCGGTAGTCATACATGCCTACCTGCTTCAGCGCATTATCCACCCGTTGCCTGATCGCCGGACTGGCGATGCCCAGATTCTCCGGGCCGAAGGCAACATCCTCTTCCACCACGTTGGCAACGATCTGGTTGTCAGGATTCTGGAAAACCATACCGACCGTTCTGCGGATAGCGATCAGTTTTTCCTCGTCTGATGTGTCCATGCCGCAGACATGCACCTTGCCGCCGCAGGGCAGCAGGATCGTATTAAAATGCTTGGCAAGGGTAGACTTGCCGCAGCCGTTACTGCCTAGAACAGCGACAAAAGAACCCTCTTCGATCGTAAGATTCAGATCTTCGAACACCGGAACACCGGGCGCATTGTCTGCGCCCGGATAACTATATGCCAGGTGCTCTACTTGAATCGTAGTAGCCAATTTCTTTCCTCCATTCAGGGTGTCCATCTTCCTGCCGCGCCACAGGGCAGCATCAAACCGGATGAACGCACAGGCAGACCTAATTCTCCAACCGCTGTGCTGCCGCCACGCAGCGCTCCGAATACCGTATCGGACGCATAGCCAACGGCAGAAGGCGCCAAACCAGTCGTATAGGAATTGATGATCACAAACAGCGGATCCTCCGTCAAAAGCTTTCCAACCTCCAGCAAAAACGGATAGAAGCTGGTTTCCATCTTCCATATCTCTCCGCTGGGACCACGGCCGTAGCTGGGCGGATCCATAATAATACCGTCATAGCGGCGTCCTCTGCGGATC
>CAYVCR010000040.1:0-10980 GCA_964450205.1 uncultured Oscillospiraceae bacterium
ACGGCATCATCTCCGGCGGCCAGACCATGAACCCCAGCACCCAGGACATTCTGGAAGTGGTCAACCAGGTCCCTGCCGAGACGGTCTTCGTTCTGCCCAACAACAAGAACATCATCATGGCCGCCCAACAGGTGGATGCGCTGACTCCCAAGAACGTGATCGTGATTGAAAGCAAGACCATTCCCCAGGGCATTACCGCTATGCTGAGCTTCAATCCCGAAGGCACTGTGGAAGAAAACACCGAAGCTTTGACCGAGGCGCTTGGCACGGTGGAGACCATGCAGATCACCTACGCCGCCCGGAATTCCGATTTTGACGGCCACGACATCCACGAAGGCGATTATCTGGCACTGTACGGCGGCAAGCTGTTCGGTACCGGTAAGGATCTGGATGCACTGCTGAAGGGCCTGGCGGAAAAGGTACAGGAGCAGGGTAAGGAGTATATTACCATTTATTACGGCCAGGATGTGACCGAGGAAACTGCCCAGAAGGCAGCGGACATCTTCACTGAAGTCTGCCCCGACGGCGATATCAATTTGCTGTCCGGCGGTCAGCCTGTGTATTATTATCTGATCTCTGCGGAATAAAGATAACACACAAAGGTCCGCTGCATAAGCAGGGGACCTTTGCTGTATATGAACTTTTCAAAAGGAGGCGCGGTATGGATCAAATACCCAAAAAGCGTTTTGAAAAGTGCCGTGCCCTGATTTCCTGGGTCTCGGCCCGGAAAATTCCTATCCATGCGGCCCACACCGGCTTTTTTATGGTGCTGGCAGTATTTCCTACCCTGATGCTGGTGCTGGGCTTTCTGCGCTATACCGGACTGCAGGTACAGACACTGACAGACCTGGTGGCAGATCTGATCCCGGCAGCACTGATGCCGGCAGCTAAAAAGTTGATCCTCAGCGCCTATCAGAACACCTCCGGTATGGTGCTGTCCATTTCTGCCATCACAGCACTGTGGTCGGCCAGCCGGGGTATGTACGGTCTGGTGCGTGGCTTAAACAGTGTATATGATGTGACGGAGAGCCGAAGCTGGCTATTTACCCGGCTGTACAGCATGCTCTACACCTTTGCTTTTTTGGTGGTATTGGTACTGACGCTGCTGCTGGACGTGTTTGGCGAAAAGCTGCTGTCCTATTGGCCCCGGGACTGGGCACCGGGTGTGCTGCAGGATGTACTGGATCTGCGGTTTTTTGTGCTGCTGATTGTGCAGACACTGTTATTTGCCACCATGTATACGGTGCTGCCCAACCGTCGCAACCGTTTTTTAGAGAGCCTGCCCGGGGCCATGCTGGCTGCTGTTGGCTGGCAGGTATTTTCTGACCTGTACTCCATTTACGTAGAGCACTTTACCGGCTACGCCAATATTTACGGCTCGGTCTACGCAGTGGCACTGAGTATGCTGTGGCTGTATTTTTGTATTTCCATCGTCTTTTATGGCGGTGCGCTCAATGCGTATCTGACAGAACATAATTGAAAGGAGACCAAAAATATGGGTTTCTTCTCAGTGGCCAAAGAGGCTAATTACAAGCGGTATTTCAAAAAGCTAAAGGCACGGGCGAAGGAGGAAAAACGGTTTTACCCCTTCCTGCTGGTGGATACGGCTTGGTGCGTACTGTTCCACGGCATGGCCCTGACCGATTATCTGAACTTCAAGCTCTACAAGCGCACTGCCAAGGAGCGCAGAGAGTACTTTGGTGCCATGCGGGAGGAAAAGCTGTACGATATCGTTTCTCCTCCGGCATACAAAAAGCGTTTCTCCATCAAGCCGGACTTCATCCGGGACTTTGCCAAGTACACCAAACGGGAGATCACCGTGCCTGCCAAGGATGGCTATGCGCATTTTTGTGATTTTCTGGATAAGCATGCGGTGTTTATGTCCAAGCCCTATGACGGCTTGGGCGGAAGAGATGTCCAGAAGGAATATACCAAAGACATTGCCGATCGGAAGGCTTACTTTGACAGCTGCGTGGAGAACCGGATCTTCCTGGAGGAGCTGGTGAGCCAGCACCCGGATATGAATGTACTGTGTCCCACCAGTGTCAACACCATGCGTGTGATGACCTACAACGACAACGGCACGCCGGTGCTGCTGTGGATGGGCCTGCGGGTAGGCAACGGTGTCAACCCGGTGGACAATTTCCATGCACAGGGCATGGGCGTGAAGATCAATATGGAGACTGGCTGCCTGGAGGGCAACGGTATCGACAAGGATAACAAGGAATTTGAAGTCCATCCCACCACCAAGGTGAAGTTCGACGGCTTCCGGCTGCCCTGCTTTGAGCAGGCCAAGCAGCTTGCCTTGGATGCCTGCCTGGAAAGCGATAAGATCCTGATGGTGGGCTGGGACGTGGCCTTCTCCGAGAAGGGCCCGCTGATCATCGAGGGCAACCGCTGGCCGGGCTTTGATCTGGTGCAGGTGCTGGATGACCGGGGCCGTATGGACATCGTCCGGGACGTGCTTGCCCGCTACAAAAAATCCCATCCCGATAAATAAATTCCATAATTTATTTACGGGCAGTTCATAAAACCATAGTATCCTTGTGTCAAAAAACAGGGAGGAACTGAGATGTTTGGTTATGTGCAGGCAAATACTGGGGAGCTGACAAAAGAACAGCTTGCCCGCTATAATGGGGTCTACTGCGGCATTTGCCGCCGGATCCGGGACCAGTCCGGGCAAATAGCAAGACTGGGCCTAAGCTATGATATGGCATTTTTGAGCCTGCTGCTTATGAGCCTGTATGAACCGGAAGAGGTCTCCGGTAAACGGGCCTGTGCACTGCACCCGGTGCGGCCCAAGCCCTGGGTGGACAGCGAGATCATCTGCTATGCTGCGGATATGAATGTGGCCCTGGCCTACTATAATGCAATGGATGACTATGCAGACGAGCACCGTCAGAGCGCAAAAATGGCGAGTGGTGTATTCGGTAAAGATTTGGAGCGGATCAAAGCCCTTTATCCCCGGCAGTGCAATGCCATGGAAACGTGCATTGCCAAGCTGAGCGACCTGGAAAAGGATGACTGCCAAAGTCCCGACGAGCCAGCAGGCTGTTTCGGTAATTTGCTGGCGGAGCTGCTTGTATACCGGGAAGATATGTGGGCACCTACATTACGGCAGCTGGGCATGGCGCTTGGCCGGTTTATCTATCTGGCCGACGCAGCCACCGACTATCGCAGGGACAAACGGAAAAAACAGTATAACCCGTTTTTGGCTATGGGAATGGCGGAAAATTGGGAGGCTTGGGAGCAATATTTGGTATTGGCTATGGGTCGCTGTACGGACTACTATGAGCGGCTGCCGCTGGTGCAGGATAAAGACATTTTGGACAATATCCTGTACAGCGGCGTGTGGGTAGAATATCGCAGACGGCAAAGAGGAGAAAAGCATGATCGACGATCCGTATAAAGTTCTGGGGGTAAGTCCCAATGCCACCGATGAGGAGATCAAACAGGCTTATCGGCGGCTTGCAAAAAAATACCACCCGGACCGGAATCCGGGGGATGCGGAAGCTGCCAAAAAGATGCAGCAAGTAAATGCTGCCTATGAGCAGATCAAGAATCCTGAAAAGGCCCGGCCCAATTCCGGTGCCGGCGGCGGATATTACGATCCCTTTGGCGGTGCGTGGGGTTACGGTCAGCAACGGCAACAGCAACAGACCGGTGATAACGCCCAGCAGGCGGCCTATAATTACATTATGTTCGGCAGATATCGTGAGGCGCTGAATGCCCTGAATTCCAGCACCGAGCGCAACGCCCGGTGGTATTATCTGTCGGCTTTGGCTAACGACGGACTGGGCAATCAGGTCACGGCCCTGGAGCATATCCGCAGAGCGGTGTCCATGGAGCCGGGCAATGCCGAGTATCTGCAGGCGCTGAACGAGATCGAAAACGGCGGCGCAGCTTACCGTAAGCAGGCTGGCAACTACCGAGGCTATAAGGTGGGCGGCGGTGCCTGCTCATCGTTGTGTCTGTTCTGCCTGTGCTGGAATTTCTTCCGGCGTTGGTTTTGTTGCTAAAATAATTCATAAAAAATTAGGGGCGGACCTTATGTCCGCCCCTATATAGATGGCGCTTATCGGACTGCTGTATGTATAGCAGTCCTTTTTATATTATTGGGGATCTTTTTCGGATTCCTCGGGATCTGCGGCATCTTCCTCTATAGCGGCATCTTCCTCTATAGCGGCATCTTCCTCTATAGCGGCATCTTCCTCTATAGCGGCATCTTCCTCTACAGTGGCATCTTCCTCTACAGTGGCATCTTCCTCTACAGTGGCATCTGCTTCCACAACGGCGGCCTCCATGGCAGCCACCCGGTTGACGAAGAGCTTGGCTCGGTCGTGCTTGCGGAATGCTTGCCAGAACAGCACCACCACAGCCACAAAGCAGCTGACAGCAGCCAGCACCTGGCTCACACGGAAGGGACCCCAATACAGGCTGTCGGTGCGCAGGCCCTCGATCAGTGCTCTGCCCAAGCCGTACCAGGCCACATAACCCAGCGCGATCTGCCCGTCATACTGCCGCTTTTTGGACAGGAAGTGCAGCGCCACAAAGCCCACCGTATTCCACAGGGATTCGTACAGGAAGGTGGGGTGGAAGTAGTGCATTTCGGTGGTGCGTCCGCCGTCGGCGGTGAGCATCAGACCCATTCGCAGGAAGCTTTCTGTTTCCGCGCCAAAGGCTTCCCGGTTGAAGAAGTTGCCCCAGCGGCCAATGGCCTGGCCGATCAAAAAGCCCAATGCCACAAGATCCAGCACAGCACCCAGATTGACCTTTTTGATCTTGCAGAACACCACAACGCTGATGGCTGCGCCGATCACACCGCCGTAGATAGCAAGACCGCCATTCCAAATGTAAAGCATGGAGATGGGGTTATCCTTGTACATATCCCACTGGAAGATGCAGTAGTACAGACGGGCGCAGATGATGGCAATGGGCACGATGCACAGCACACCGTCCAGAATATCGTCCTGCTTCAGACCAAATTCCTTGCTTCGGCGCAGACCGTAGACAACCGCCAAAACCAGACCGATGGCGATGATCAGGCCGTAAAACTGAATGTTCAGCTTGCCAAACAGAGTAAAGCCTTGAGGCGGATTGATCTCAATGCCCAGGCCCGGGAAGGAAATGACGCCCTTGCCCACAATTTTTTCGATCATGTTGTTTCCTCCTGTTCCAGCGGGATGATCACCGAAAGACCTGCCCGGTCTGCGGTGACCACGCGCTGTATAAATTCCAAAATTTCCGATACCTCGATATCCCGGTAAATGGCCGGGAAATAGAAGTAATCAAAGCCAGAGAAGTGATAGGCACAGATCCGGAAGCAGGTGGCATCGAAGCTGTCCAGTCCCCGGATGCGTCTGCCCAGAGCGCTGCGCTTCATGCGCAGGAAGTCTTCCTGCCGGAGGCCCTCTTTCACAAGGATGGCAGCCTGCTCCAATATAGCGGCCAGAACACCCTCCGGGTCCTCGCTGTCGCCGGAGGCGCTGAGCATGGCCATGCCCTCGATAGTCTCAAAGCCGCCGCCGAAGGAGCTGTCGATGAGTCCCGCTTCATACATGCGCAGATACAAGGCTGAGGATTCTCCAAACAGGGCCTCCGCCGCCAGATCGCCGATGATCTCCTGCCGGACAGCCGTTTCCCCTCTGCCTAAAGGCTCGCACTTAAAGCCCAGCTGGAAGGTGGGCATTGATACCTCCATGGCAGTACAGGCGTAATGTTCGGCACAGGTCATATCCTCCTGCCAGGTGCGGGTGGCATCGGCAGGGGCAGTGGCTTGGGCAGGCAACAGCTGAGCGGCGATGGAGCGGACTTCTGCCGGGTCCACGTCACCTACGACACAGAGCAGCATGTTGCCCGGACAGTAGAAGGCTTTGTGGCACTGTTCCAGCACCTGGGGCGTGATGTGGCCGATGGAAGCCCGAGTGCCCAGGATCGGCTCGCGCACATGGTGGCGGGTGTACATCAGCTGCATCAGCTGCTCAAAGACCCGGGTATCCGGGTTGTCCGCATTCATGTCGATCTCCTGACCGATGATCCCCTGCTCCTTTTGGACGCTCTCGTCGGTGAAGTAAGGGGTGCTGACAAATTCCAGCAGCAGGTGCAGACAGTCGGCAAAATGCTCGGTGCAGGAGAAGTAGTAGGCGGTCATGTCATAGCCGGTAAAGGCGTTGGGAACAGCGCCCAGTGCGGCAAATTCCGCGGTAATGTCCCGGCCGGGCATGTCAAAGAGCTTGTGCTCCAGGTAGTGGGCAATACCGGCGGGCATGGTGACTGTCTGACCGTTTTCGGTAAACTGGGTGTGGATGGAGCCAAAATCTGTCACGAAATAGGCCAGCTTTTTGGTAAAGCCGGGGCGGGGGACCACCGCGATGGTCAGTCCGTTGGGGAGCTGATCCCAGACGATGGTTTCGCCCAGCTGGGGGTAGTGTCGCTGCTCCATCAGTCCACCCCCTTCAAGAAATATACAGTGTGCCTGGTCAAGCTCCGGGCGGCTTCCATGACCTGCTCCCGGGTGACCGCTTCCACTGCCTGCATATAGGCCTGCGGAGTCAAGGACAAACCGCTGAGCACCGATGTGGCGTAGTAGCCTTCAATGGCGGCAGGGGAATCATGGGTGGCCTGCAGCTGGCTGATCAGTGCCTGCTTGGCAGACAGCAGCTCTTCGTCGGTGATATTGCCCTCTTGGCAGGCTTCCAGCTGCTTCATGATCTCTGCCTGCACAAGCTGGCTTTGGCGACAATCGATGCCGGCCGATACGGTGATGATGCCCTTGCTGCCGTGGTAGCTGGAGCTGATGTCATAACACAACGACAGCTTTTCCCGGATCTGCATAAAGAGCTTGCAGGTCATACCGGCACCAAACAGAGTGTTGAATACCTGCATAGTGGGAAAATCGGGACTGCGCAGTGTGATAGGGGTCACGAAACCCATGCACAGCTTTCCTTGGGCTACCTCCATCTGCTCGGTGTATTCGCCCCTACCGCCGTCATGGAAGGGTGTCTGCGCCGGCAGAGAAATAGGTGCTCTGGAAATTTTGGCAAACAAAGGGCGCAGCAGGTGGGCAACGACCTGGGGGTCTGCTGTACCCACGTAAAACAGCTCGATGGGGCTTTCGCACAGGATCTTCCGATAGTGGGCATACAGGCTGTGGGCTGTGATAGCAGATACCTGCTCCACGGTGCCCAGACGCGGGATGCCGAAGGAGTCGGCCTTACACATGTGCTCGGTCAGCCGGGCACCGGCGTAAATACGCTTATCGTTGCGCTGGGATTCGATCGTAAAGATCAGATTGCGTTTTTCGCTTTCCAGGAAATCGGAGCGGAATACGCCGTTTTCCAGGGCAGGCTCCAGGAGCAATTCCCCTAAAAAGTCCAGCATGGGGGCCAGTACCCGGTCGCCGTCCAGGGCATATTTATCTTCCATAAAACCGCAGGAAAGACCGGTGGTCTGATAGTCACCGATCCGGCGGACCACAGCTCCCACGGCGGCGCCGTACAGGTCGTCAAGACGCAGGGTAATACTGCGCAGGTCCGGGTAACGGACACAGCCACGGAGCAGCACCGCGGGCAGCAGCGCGTTCATGGCGTTTTCTTCCTTATCCATGGGGCGCACAAGCTGCAGGCTCAGAGTGCCCTGCTTGAAACGGTTGTCCGGGAAGCACCGCAGTGTCACCCCGGGCAATAAGGTTATGGTTTGGATCATGATTTCTCCTAAGATTGAAATGTATCTTTTATTATATATTAGTTTTTACAAAATAGGAAGAGCAAAGCGAAAAATTTACATTTGGCAGGTTGTTATTTTCCTTGGTTTGCGGTAGAATAGGGGCAGAAAACACAAGGAGCATACTATGAGCTGGCTGGAGATCACCATCAATACCCAATCGAGCGCCATCGAGGAGACTGCGGCTGCCTTGACGGCAGGCGGCTTTGAAGAGCTGGTGCTGGAGGACCAGGCGGAGTTTGAGACGTTTCTGGATGAAAACCGGGCCTATTGGGATTATATCGACGAAAAGCTGCAATCCCAGCTGCAGGGCCTTTCCCGGATCAAGCTGTATCTGGAGGATTCGGACACAGCATCCATGGCCCGTCTGGAGCAGCTGCTTGAGGAAATGGGCCTTTCTATGACGGCTGCTCCTCTGGCCGAAACAGACTGGGAGGAGAGCTGGAAGGATAATTATCCTCCACAGCCAGTGGGGGATCGGCTGGTGGTGCTGCCCTGCTGGAATGCAGAGGATACTCAGGGAAGACTGCCCGTGATCCTGGATCCGGGCCTGACCTTCGGTACCGGTGCCCACCCGTCTACCCAAATGGTCATGGAGGCCATGGAGCGCATGGTGCGGCCCGGGGATGCTTGTCTGGATCTTGGCAGCGGCAGCGGTATTTTGTCCATTACGGCCCTGCGGCTGGGTGCGGCCTCCGCCATCGGCGTGGACATTGATCCCAAGGCTGAGGACATTGCCCGGCAGAACGCGGCCTACAATAACTTTGGCGAGGATGTATTTACTGCACTGACCGGTAACGTGACTGGTGATAAGCGGCTCATGGAGCGGCTGAGTGCAGATACTTATCAGCTGGTGCTGGTGAATATCGTGGCAGATGTGATCATCAGCCTGGCCCCGGTGCTGCCGAATTTTGTAAAGGAAGAAACTGCGCTGATCTGCTCCGGCATTTTAGACACCCGCCTGCCGGAAGTGATCGCGGCGCTGGAGCAGGCCGGTCTGGCAGTGATAGAAGTCTATGCCAAAGAGGATTGGCGCTGTATAAGTGCAAGAAGGAGAACTGTATGAGAATTCCCTACCGGACCCGACGGGCTATAGGGCGTACGGCCATCGTGCTGCTGGTGATCGTGCTGGCGGTGCTGCTGATCTGGCTGTGCTGGCTGCTGTGGCTGGGGCGCTATGTGGTATATACGGACAGCGGTGTCCGGTTCGATTTTGAAAAGACCACATTGGATATTACCGGGCAGCCTGCCCTGCCTCCGGCAGAGCAGGAAACCGTGTCCATCTATTATAATGAGGGTGAGAATGCGGTCAATGTGAGCCGGGAGCTGACCCAGATCAGCGGCTATTATATCACCTCTGCGGACCTCAAGGGAGATATCTCTGCTCTGCGCAACCAGATCCAGACCCTTGACAAGGACGCTGTGGTGATGGTGGAGGTCAAAAACAGCTACGGCGAGTTTAATTACACCTCTGCTGTCAGCAGCAACTACAATACAGCCGTGGATCAATCGGCGGTGGACGGTCTGATCGAGCAGCTGAACAAGAGCGGCCGATACGCCATCGCCAAGGTCACAGCCTTCCAGGACTACTACTATGGCCTGAACAACGTGGATGAGGGCTTGTTCTCCACCGGCGGCGCCTACCTGTGGTGGGATGATTTGGGCTGCTACTGGCTCAGTCCTTCCAGTGAAAAGGTCATGTCCTACCTGGTACAGATCACCACAGAACTGAAAAGCTTGGGCTTTGACGAGGTGGTCTTTGACCAATTCTGTTTCCCAGACAGCGACGGCTATCGGTTTGGAAGCGATAAGCAGACCGCCCTTGCTACGGCGGCCAACACGCTGGTGGGCACCTGTGCCACCAATTCCTTTGCGGTGTCCTTTATAAGCAATACATCTCTGGCGCTGCCGGAGGGCCGCTGCCGTCTGTATCTGCAGAATGTGGAGGCCGGCAGTGCTGCCGGTGTGGCAGAAAGCGTGACCGTACCGGATAAGGCTATCAACCTGGTCTTCCTGACAGAGGTCCACGATACCCGCTTCGATGCATACAGCGTCCTGCGCCCCATCACAGCTATGAAATAAAGGAAAAGAGAGCGTTCCGGGGAACGCTCTCTTATTTTACCTGTTGGAAAGACGGCACAGATATGATATAATAGCAAAAAATCGGCGGGAGGCGACAGCACAATGCAAAAAAACAGAATATTATTACGGTGTGCCACCGTATTTTTGGCACTGCTATTGTGCGGCTGTGGCATAAAAACGCCGGAAGTGCCGTCTGTGGAGACGACGGAAGCCACCCAGGAAGCCACCTGGGAAACAGTGCCGCCAAATCCCTATACCCCCGAAGATTTCACCACCGAGGGAGATTATGTAAACTGCGTCGCTGGGGAAAGTCTGTTTGGCATTGACGTATCCTACTGGCAGGGGGACATCGACTGGCAGCAGGTGAAGGACGCAGGCGTGGAATTTGTTATGATCCGTGTCGGCTGGCGCGGCTCCGAGCAGGGCTTGCTGGATATCGATGAATACGCCCAGAAGAATTATGAGGGTGCCCGGGCGGTGGGGATCAAGGTAGGCTGCTACTTTTTCTCCCAGTCCATTTCTCCCCAGGAGGCGGTGGAGGAGGCCGAATATGTACTTGACCTGGTCAAGGGCTGGCAGCTGGATATGCCGGTGGTCTACGACTGGGAGTATATCAGTGCCGACTCCCGTACCGGCAATGTGGATGCCCGCCTGCTGACGGACTGCACCAAGGCCTTTTGCGACCGGATCCGCCAGGCTGGCTACACGCCCATGATCTACTTCAACGCCGACCAGTCCCACAAGCAGATGTTTCTGGAGGAGCTGACGGAGTATTCCTTCTGGCTTGCTATGTATGAATCGGAGATGGACTACCCCTACAAGATCGACATGTGGCAGTACACCAACACAGGCACAGTTCCCGGTATTGAAGGCAACGTGGATCTGAATCTGTATTTCACTTACGAATAAAAGCAATGCGCCGACCGGATTCCGGTCGGCGCGTTTATCAGCTTTGGGGTGTGCTGCCACCGCCGGATTTCGGCTTGTGGTAGTGACGGCGGCGATGATGGGATTTGGCCTTGGGGGCGCCGCCCTCGGCGGGAGCCTCCTTTGGCTTTTGTTCCTGCTTGGGTTTCGGCTCAGCCGCAGGCTTTTCGGTCTTCGGCTTCTCGCCCTGCTGGGCAGGCTTTTCGGTCTTCGGCTTCTCGCCCTGCTGGGCAGGCTTTTCGGTCTTCG
>CAYVCR010000040.1:11080-11610 GCA_964450205.1 uncultured Oscillospiraceae bacterium
GTTTCTCGCCCTGCTGGGCAGGCTTTGCTTTGCTGCGGCTTCTTCTGCGGCGGGAACGGGAGGACTTATGTTCCCCGTTTTCTCCGGGAGCGCCGACCGGCTCTTCGGTCATTTCCTCTGCAGCCTCCTCGGCGATCACCTCAGTGCTGTAGCGGAATCGGATGGGATCCAGAAAACGGCGGCCATCCTCCGGCTCCTCTGCTTTTTTGCGTCGTTTGCCGCCGCCGGAAATGGGGGCCAGATCGGCAGGAATGGGGGGATCGTTCTTCTTGGCCTTGCCGTTGCGCAAAATGGCAATATCGGCGTTGGCGTAGATGCCGGTGACCTCCGGCTGATCCTCCATCTTCACCTTTACCCGCTGACGCAGCAGGTCGATCTCCACCACAGTGCCCCGGCCATCAGGGGTGTCCACGAAGGACTCGGCCTTGGGGCTGGTCCGCAGCAGGTCCTCGTAGGCATCCTGCTCATATTTCAGGCAGCACATGAGTCTGCCGCAGGTGCCGGAGATCTTGGTGGGATTCAAGCTCAGG
>CAYVCR010000041.1:0-11498 GCA_964450205.1 uncultured Oscillospiraceae bacterium
CAGCGCCAGCAGAAGGGTCAGAATTCTTGTGAAGTTTTTCATTATGTATCCTCCTATCACGTTTGTACGTGTTTATTAACTTACTTATTCAGCGCCGATAGCGCGCTTGAAATCTTCCATTTTTACCAGAGCGCCCTCGTTGTGACGACTCTGCTCTGCGGCGAAGGCCATGTAGTGGCTCTCTACGCTGCGGTCAATAAAGGTGATGGACGAGGAGTCGAAATCCTCACCCCGGTAGTAGCGCAGCACGTCGTGGATCAGGCCGGTGTCGCCGCCGCCGTGACCCTTGCACTGGTTGCCGCACTCTTCCTTGGGAATCACATGCACCTCTTCGCCGAAGCGCTGATACTGCAGGTGGCTGGTGCGGAACTCGCCGCGGATCTCACCCTCGGTACCCAGGATGCGGATGGTACGGCTGTCGCCGCCGGCAGAGAAGCCGGTCATCTGGAAGGTAGCGGTGATATGGTCGCCCAGGACCATGTTGACGGTCTGGTGATCCACCACGTCGTTGTCCATGCGGTAAACGCAGCGGCCATAGTCAGAGGTCTTCAGCATCTCAGAGATGTTTTCCACCGTGGGTTCCGGATGGATCACGTTGGTGGGCCACCTGGGAACACGGGGCAGGTAGAAGTCATGGGCGCGGAATACGCACTTGACCGGGCAATCAGAGCAGCGCTCTGCAGAGCCCTCAGGAGCATTGTTGCTATTGTAGTAGGTCTGGGTGCCGAAGGAGTTCAGCTTAGTGCAGCTCTCCCCTGCCAGCCAGTAGATCAGGTCCATATCGTGGCTGGATTTTGCCAGGATCATGGGGCTGGATTTGGCTTCGTTGTGCCAGTTGCCGCGGGTGTAGCTGTGTGCGTAGTGGAAGTTGCCCACATGCTCACAAGCCTCGATGGACATGACTCTGCCGATAGTGCCGCTGGCTACCAGTTCTTTTACCTTCTTGTAGAAGGGGGTGTAGCGCAGCACGTGACAGACGATCACCTTCCGGTCCAGCCGCTTGGCTGTGTTGGCGATGGTGACGATGTCCTCCAGCTTGTTGGAGATGGGCTTCTCCAGCAGAAGATCGTAGCCGGTCTCCAGTGCCTTCAGCGCATGCTCCTTATGCTGGGCATCCTGTGTGGAAATGATCATGATGTCCGCCAGCTTGGGCTGTGCAAACAACTCATCTGCGCTATGGAAGATATTCTCTTCAGGAATGTGCAGATGCTTGTTGGCAGCCTCCAGCCGTTCCGGTCTCGGGTCTGCCATTGCTGTGACCTGCATCTGATCCGGGAAGTTCAGCTGCTGACCCGCGTATACGCTGCCGCGGTTACCCATGCCACAGACAGCAAATGTTACTTTTTTCATTTTACTACCTCTCAAAATGTATCTGTGGGCAGCTTAGGCAGGTAACCGTCCTCTTCGATCAGACGCTTGCGCAGCCGCTGGGTGTCCACTTTATGTATGTTGACAGCTTCCATCTCGCAGGCAAATTTGGCTGCCATACCGGCGGCCTCACCAGCATTCATGCAGCAGGGCATGATCCGCAGGCTGCCGTTGGAGATCCGGTCAGAGGAGATCGTCCGCCCGGCCACCAGCACATTGTCCAGATCCCTCGGGCACAGACACCGGTAAGGCAGGCCGTAGCTCTCGCCCTTGCCGTAGTGCTCATAGTCAAGCAATGTGTTGCGCACCATACCGGGCACTTCCTCGTGAACATCAATGGGGTAGATGCCCCGCATGATCTCGTCCGGGAAGGACTGGCGGTTGATGTAATCCTCCATGGTGAAGGTGTAGTCGCCAATGATCCGGCGGGACTCCCGCAGGCCGATGGTAGGACCGGTCTGCGCCATATGGGAATCCTTCCAGCAGGGGGCGTACTCGGTGTAGGCGTTTTTCAGCTCCCAGGCGATCCGGCGGCCTTCCATACAGGCCCAGCTGCGACTTTTGGGATCGGTGGCGTCCACGCCGTAGACGTGGCCTGCGTTGAAGCTGTAAGTATTCTTGGCCAGCTTCTTGGGTACGTAATGGTCGTCGGGTATGTAATACTTGCCCTCTGCCATCATCTTGTGCAGCAGGGCATGCTTCCTCAAGCCCTCACCGGTGTAGTAGGGATCATTCATGGTCTTGAAGCCCTCTTCATCAATGCCGGAGACCACGAAACACATCGTACCGGGCTGCATACGGCCCAGCTCGTCGCCCTTTAAGTACTCCTTGCCTGCCCAGGCATACAGGTCTGCGTCGCCGGTGCAGTCGATGAAGACCTTGGCACGGTAAGCGGTCAGACCTGCCTTGTTGGCCACCAGGATCACGTCAATATTCCGGTCATCCTTCATCTCCACGCCGCACACCGAGCTGTGGAACAGCACCTCGGCGCCGGACTCGGTGACCAACCGGTCATACAGCAGCTTCAGCTTCTCGTAATCCAGAGGCAGCAGACCCCACTGATCCTCTCGGATGTCGGGCATCTCAGCCTTGATGGCGGTGACGATCTTCTTGGCCAGACCGCCATGGACCACCCGGACACCGTCGTGAACATTGGTGAAGGCGTTGACCAGACCGTTGGTAGCCATGCCGCCCAGCATACCGGAGCTTTCAAGCAGCAGCGTTTTGGCGCCCTCACGGGCAGAAGCGATGGCTGCGGTACAGCCGGCAGGGCCGCCGCCGCAGACGATCACGTCATATTCCTCGTTCAGAGGAAACGCGGTATTCTTCAGTGTATATTGCAAAAGGATACCCTCCTTCTTTAATGCTTGGAATATTTATCCATTATTATTTTGCTCCCAGGAAAGCCGTCTGCTTCCCTGCCCTTTCCCGCCCATAGCAGGAGAGACTTGCCTTTATACCAAGTATATGATATCATATCAACAAGAAAAGTAACTGTATGTTTTTGTTCTCGACTTGTAATATTTTGACTTTACCAAGGAGGTGTTATCTTGGCACTGGATAGCAAAAAAGAACTGCAGCCCCTCTATCTTAGTGAGTACGGCCTGAAGATCATTTATCGGTTCACCTTCCTGCCCAACATGATCACCTTCCAATTACACTGGCACGACCATGTGGAGCTGCTGCGTGTTTGGGAGGGCAGCTTGCATCTTACCTGCGCCAATCACCATTTGACCCTGCATCCGGGCGATGTAGGCATCATCTCCTCCAAGCTGCTGCATACTGGTATCGCAGGCTCGGAGGGTGTGGTTTATGACGTGATACAGGTGGATTATGCTTTGCTGCTGAATAACACAAAAATCTCCTCTGCGTACCTGCAGCCCCTTTGTGACGGCAGCTGTCTGTTTGAGCCGCTGATCCAAAACAAGCAGATCGTTGACCGGCTGGATGCCATCGTGGAAGCCCGCAGGCAGCCTGAGGATCAGCAGCCGTTGCAGTTGCTGGGATGGCTGTATGATCTGGCTGGTCTGCTCTACAAGCACTGTATGATCCAGGATGTGCTGGGTCTTCCTGTGCAGAAGCAGCTGGGGCCTGTGATCGATTACATCAACGAGCATTATACCGAAAATATCTCTTCTGCCATGCTCAGCCATAAATTCGGCCACGAGGAGGCTTATTTCTGCCGCAAATTCAAGAAACATACAGGCCTGACCATTATGAAGTATATTCAGATCCTGCGGATGGAAAAAGCCCGCAAGCTATTGGTGGAGACTGAGCTTCCTGTGCAGGATATTGCTTCCAGCTGCGGCTTTACCGACACCGCATACTTTAATAACTGCTTTAAAAAGCTGTACCGCATTACTCCCTCCAAAATGCGTCAGCGCAGCAGGGAGAACGCCTTTACCTTCAGCGATCGGGAAGGCCAGCCACTGGACACAGTCAACCAGTTTCGTCCAAAGCATGCAAGCAAAAAATCTACCGGCAGCGAAAATTAAAAAATAGCAGGGCGGTTGCAAACCTTTCCGTTTTTGCAACCGCCCCACTGTTTATGCTATTTTCTCCAAACGACGCTGCAAGAACGGTCAAAAATATGATCCATAACGATCCTCTGCCGTCTGTGACAGTGTCACGGTATTTCCTCAGAATCGATCACCCGGATTCCCGCTGCGTGCAGGCCTTGCGCAAACAGGCCCATGCCATCTTTCAGCGTGCCGGAAAATGTACCGTCATAGACCTGCCGGACACCGCAGGTTGGACTTCTGGATTTTAAGACTGCGCAGTCGATTTCCTGGTCCTCCATGCGCGCCAGAATGGCTGCAATGGCCCTGCGCATGGGTGCATCCACATTGTTGCCATCCCGGTCAAACAGCACGCCATCCACGATTTCGATGGGCGTCCGGGGACAGCCGTAGCCTGCTTCCATCTCAGGGCAGACAGGAACCACTTCTTTATCCCGGACAAATTCCGCCACCTTTGGGCAGTAGTTGTTGCCGCCGTTATATTTGCAGTTTTCCCCCAGCAGGCAGGCGCTGACCAAAACTTTCATTCTCAGCACATCCTTTTTTCTTTTATTTTATCCTGTTTTTCCCTGCCCGTCAATGGCCTCGACGGGGCTTTTCTTCGCAGCAGCTACTGTTTGGATTTTCAATGTATTTTTTCAAACTTTATAATGCTTTTTCCATGAAGCTGTGTTATAATGCACCGGGCAGCATCCCTTGCGGATATGCCAAGTACACTTAGAAAGATACCGCTATGGGACATAAAAAATACGCAGTATTCACGATGGATGTGGAAACCTTCGCGGATACGGAATGCATCAAATCCGCCGGCATCTCAGTAGACACCGACCTGATGGACGGATTTGACGAATACATCAAAATAATGGATCGCCACGGTATCAAAAACACTTTATTTACCATTGGCGAGCTTGCCCCCAAGATCACAAGCCGGCTGAAGCCCTGCATTGCAAACGGACATTCTTTGGCCCTGCACAGCTACGAGCACGTGGCGCCTATGGACGTACCTGTAGACCAGTTCCGGGAAAAGACCCGCCTGGCAAAGCAGCAGATGCGGGAGCTCTTTGGTGTTGACGTGGTTGGCTTCCGGGCACCCTGCTTCAGTATGGACAAGACCCGGCTGGACGTATTGCAGGAGCTTGGCTTCCGCTATGATTCCAGCCACCTGAATTTTCTGCCTGCCCGCCACACGGTCAAGCTGGATCTGCAGGACTTTCATCGGCTGCGCCGGGGCATTTTCCGCCGCAGGGACTTTTATGAGTTTGGCATTTCCAGAGGAAAAGTCTTCGGCAAGTCTCTGCCCATCTCCGGCGGCGGCTATGTACGGCTGTTGCCGTGGTTTTTTATCAAGCCGCTGATTCGCAGCTACATCCGTAAAAATGATTACTACGTATTCTACCTGCACCCCTTTGAGCTGACAAAACAGAAAGTCCCGGCAATCCGGCAGCTGCGCTCCTACGACCGGTACTACATCAAGCAGGGTATCCGCACTTACGGCAAACGGATCGAAAGAATCATTCGTCTGCTGAAAAAGCACGGCTACGAATTTGTGACCTTTGAGCAGTTGGCGCAGATCATGGGCAAAGAACATCCGCCAGTTCCTGCACAATAAAATCTCAAATAAACAAAAAGTACCGAAAGCCATGAGCTTTCGGTACTTTTTACATTATTTGATAAGGCGAAGTGCAACGGTGTCCAGCAGGTCAAAGCCCTGCCTGTGGCATGCTTGCACCGGGGCGTATGGTTATGATAATTGGCGATCATGTGTTACAGCCCCTCTGTGTCTTTATCAGATATTATAATATTTCCGGATCAGCTCGCAGACTGTGACCGCATCCTGCTTGCTGGGCATCTCACAGAACACCCGCAGCAGGGGCTCTGTGCCGGAGAAGCGGATCAGTGCCCAGCCGCCGTTTTTGAAGTACAGCTTGCAGCCATCCAGATCGCTGATTTTTTCAATAGCAAAGGGGAACTCCGGCAGATCGTGCTTTTGATAGATCTGTTCCTGCAGTGCACCCTTGCGCTCGGCAGCAAAGGTCAGAGAGTTCTCCTCCATATGGGGGTCACCGTATTCCTTGCGGATCAGCTCCATCAGCTCCGACAGCTTCTTACCGGTAACGGCAACCATTTCCACCAGCAAGGAAGCGGCATACACGCCGTCTTTGCCCCGGATATGTCCTGTCACAGTCAGGCCGCCGGAAGATTCGCCGCCCAGGATCGCACCGGTTTCGGCCATCTTGGCAGAAATGTGCTTAAAGCCAACGGGCACCTCATAGCAGACCTGTCCAAAATCCTTGGCAATGGCATCCAGCCGGTGGGTGGTAGCCAGATTCCGCACCACCGGGCCTTGCCAGCCCTTGTATTTTGTCAGATAGTAGTACAGCAGCACCAAAATATCATTGGGGTGCAGGTAATTGCCCTTGTCGTCCACAACGCCCAGCCGGTCTGCGTCACCGTCTGTTGCCAGACCCATATCATAATGCTTGTCCACAACCTGGGTGCGCAAAAGATGCAGCAGCTCCGACGAGGGGGCAGGCATCCGTCCGCCAAACAGCGTATCGTGCTCCTGGTGGATCACTTCCAGCTCACAGCGGCCAGTGATCAAAATGGTACGCAGCGCCGTCTCACTGACACCGTACATGGGGTCCAGCATGATCCGCAGGCCTGCTTCCCGGATAGCACCCATGTCGATCTTTTCCATGATGTCGTCGATATAATCATTCATGGGATAGAATTCCTTGACAAGGCCTGCCTCCTTGGCAGCCTTGTATTCCATGCGGGGAATGATCTTGTTCTCCGCCGCCGCAATATAGCGCTCCAGATCGGCAGTCTGCACCTCGTCTGCATCCCGGCCACCGGCGGTGAATACCTTGATGCCGTTGTACAAAGAGGGATTATGACTGGCTGTGACCATCAGGCCGTAGGGGAAATCATGCTTCATCACATAATGCATGATCAGCGGCGTGGGCACGCTGCGGCACACAAAATGGCACCGGATACCCTCTGCCGCAAATACCTCGCAGCTCCACTTAACTGTCTCTCTGGAGAGGAATCGCCGGTCGTAGCCGATGACGATACCTTTCTCCGCAGCGTTTTCTGCCTTCATTTTATCTGCCATTGCTTTGGCAAAGAGCTGGATGTTGGCCTTGGTAAAATCCTCACCGATAATGGCTCTCCAGCCGCCGGTACCAAAATGTATCATAATCATTCTCCTTTTTCTGTAAGATCATTTATTCTATGGGAATATGCAGCATGGTTTTCACGGGCCGCACCATGCCTGTGCAGCTGCCGGCAGAGGGAGCCGGTACGCTCAGCTCGATCAAGCTGCCCCGGACCACCAGTCCTAAAACGGAAGAGCCGCCGTCCAGATTGATCAGCTGCCGGATGTTGGGGTACAGCTGGCGGGCAAGTTGAATCATTTCCCGGTAGTCTGCACCGACGGAGTAGCGAGTCCGTCCGGAATATACCAGCATCACCAGCTTGCCCGCTTCTGTCAGGCCCAACGCCGTGCGGGGATGCTTGACCATGGCTTGCAGGACCGACTCCTGGGTCTGCCGGGACAGGGGCGAAAACCACCCCTCCTGCCGCAAGATATCCTCGGACCGGTCGCCGTCGCAAATGCCGATGCCGTCCCGGATCAGCGTCATGCCCCCGCCGTATACCCACCGGACAGTAGTTGTGGCCGCCGTTGTATTTGCAGTTTTCGCCTAACAGACAAGCACTGACCAGAATTTTCATGCTGCGCACATCCTTTCTGATGCTATTTTACTGTGTTTGCCTCCTTGCGTCAATTCTTTTGCGCTATATAAATCATCCCCACCGACACCGCTCTGTAATGCCGGTGGGGAGATCGGGGTCTTTGCATAATTGAAGGCATCCCGGAACAGCCGGACGCATTGATAACAAGGCATGGCCCGCTCGCAACATCATATGGATTCTTAAGAGTCTCAAATACACACGGGCAGGTGCAGGCAGATTCTCTGCGGTGATCCGCTCTTTCCAAAGAAAAATGTGTCCATAATGGAATAAACAACGCGTCCACAGCAGAATAGGCGATCCAAAAAATGTGCAAAATATAGAGATCTTATATGAAAGGCTACATGCACTATGCGCAGTTACTTTTGCGGCTGGTATTACCGCTGCCAGTCTGACGATCAGTCGCTGGCCATTATCCCATCCGTTCACAAAACCAGGGATTCTGAATTTTGCACCATACAGCTTATTACCGACACCCATGCGTTCCATGTGCAATTTCCTTACGATGCTTTCCAAAAGGACGGTGACCAGATCCGTATCGGCAGCAACCAGTTTGGAAAGACCGGGATCTCGTTGGATATTCACACTTCCGAGCTCTGCGTCACCGGTTCTGTTCGCTTCGGCGCTTTTACCCCGATCAAATATGACATTATGGGGCCGTTTCAATATGTTCCATGCATGCAGTGCCGGCACAGTGTCTACAGCATGCGGCACCGTGTGGACGGCAAATTCTCAGTCAATGGTGTGTCCTATCCCTTTCTGAATGCCATAGGTTATATAGAAGGCGACCGGGGTCACTCTTTTCCCAAGGAATATGCCTGGACTCAGTGTAGCTTTCCGGACGGAGCGATCATGTTATCTGTGGCGGATATTCCTCTTGGAGGCCTCCATTTTACCGGGGTCATCGGCATCCTCCTATTACACGGAAAAGAATACCGCCTTGCCACCTATCTGGGTGCCAAGGCCGTGAAAATCAAAGACAGAGAAATCGTCGTCCGGCAAGGTCGCCTATGCCTGACTGTGAAGCAATTGGGTTCGCCGGGGCACCCTCTCCAGGCACCTGTGGGCGGTGCCATGACACGAACGATCCACGAGCATCCCTCTTGCAAGGTATACTACTGTTTTACCGATGGCGGCAGCCCATTGCTGGAAATCGAAGCCCCAAACGCCGCCTTTGAATATGAATATTGAGGGGGCGCTGCGGTACTCCCTCCTCCATTTTAGGCCACACCCAAGCCGCCACCACGCTAAACCTGTATGCCCTCCGGATCACAGGAGAAAGAGCATAGAGAAAATGGAAGCTTCCCATGGCAGCGCCTTGGGTAGCAACGAGCAAAAGGACTCCGCCTAATGTATGAAACCACGACACCAACACAATACCCATCTAGCCCAAAAGCACCGGATCTCTTAACGAGATCCGGTGCTTTTGGGCAAGCGCTATCAATTTAGATGCTTTTTATGGTAATTTCACTTAGCTTGTAATATCTCGAGCTCACGCTTTATTCCATCGCAACGTTATCATTTGCGTATCAGTTTAAGACTTACCACAAAACAAATTGCCGTTAGGCGGTATCTTCCAATCCCGTCTAACGGCAATTAACAATGTATAGCAAAACCTCTTATGCGCGATCAGCAAAATAATTCAAGAATTGTGTTTCATCAAAGTCGATTCATTCTGAATTCTATATGTGAGTAGCTGTAATAACACTGATAACGCTCAATTTTTTATTTATGACGTAATATGTCTATGCACGAAAACATCAAGATTCGATACTAACAGCCTCAAAAAACAGTCCCGACCAACCAAAGGTAGAAACTGGTTTATTGATAGCGTTCTTATCATCTTCCTCAGCAGGATAAAAAAGCAAGTAGTCTATGATCTCAGACATATTACTCGTCTGAATTTGTGGCGATAATTGTTCCTGTGTAATCCTATTAACGAGTTTGCCAATATGTTCCGCCATAGACTCATTAACAATTTGCGCAGTTTTACTCGAGTAGACTGGCTCCGACAAATAATCATTTACAATATCATTCCCTGCCTCTATCTGTCTAAATGAATCTTGCAAAATAAAAATTTCTGTTACTTCAGAAAGCCTGTCACGAATAATAAATTCTCTGCCAAACTGGCTGCCCATTATCTTGTCCTGTAGTGTGCTTAGATTCGTTGCGGAAACTAATTCGCGTAAATATGCTTCTAGATTTCGTATACGCAAACTAAAGCTACGTTGAACTACAATACCTTCCTTTAATTTCACGAAATCTTCCAGGCCAAAGCAATCCGACGTGTTATGAAGTAAAGTTGTGCAAACAGAATGAATCGCTCTCATATCTGCAATTATCTCTTGGAATCCTGTAAGGTCCCCTGCATACAGTTCAGCTCTCATTCTATCTAAATACGAGCAAAACTTTTCCCTATCTGTTGGATTTAATGCAGCATCTATATCTACCACCGATTCACACAAGGTATTCCGCAGCTTTTCGCTAAACAAATGCTTAAGCCATCTAACATAATACTCCTTATTGGGTTCAGCTGTAATGTGTGCCAGTTCATGGAGAAACGCATACATTTTTGCAGTTGCAATACCGATCAATTTTTCCTGTGCAATTAATACCTTCTCTTTATTCTCTTCATACGGATATGAACGCATGCCGTAAGATAGGTAGTATTTGATAAACTGCAACTGATGTTTAAGTGTCTTTCTGCTTGTTCTTAAAAAAGCTATTCGGAACAAGTCCCTCCATAATGCATCGCACTCTAGTTCGATATAGGGTGAATGATGTATAACATGTTGGTTAAGCGATTTAAGGTTCAGAAAATAATAAGTAAAATATATCCAATAATTTGTATCCCAAATTATTGTTTTTATTCCGTTATTGCAGGTTATCATTTCATTTTTTGCGATATCACTACTAATAACCACAACCTCAATATTATATTGATCTAATGTCGACCGATAAGCACTACAAAGCGACATTACTACCTCGTCTTCACTTAACTGATAACTATTAGCACCTCTAGACAAGTCGAGATACGCTTTTATTTCCGGCCTCAATTACCCTTTCACTCCCCAACCTCAAAATCGATATTCAATTTAATTGAGATCTTTTTCTTTACTTCTTGTTCACTCATTCCTTCTAGTTCTGTCACGCTTACCGACTTTCCTTCAGCGACGATTTCGCGCTTTGTTGAACACGCTAAATCATCTTTTGGGTCCCTTTCGTTTTTCTTGGGAACAAAATGGTTTAGTATAAAATCAAGTAACTGCAAACCGAAACTGGCCAATGGTATGATCGCCATAAAGAAGACCTCCGCACCCTCCAATTCGTCAGAACGCATTGTGGTGCAGTTAGGAAAACTTTTAATCAACGCATCAATCATTTCTTGGTCCTCTGCTGAACATTTAATGCCAATATATGTTTTATCCATAATTATATCTCCTTCTCTTTTTATTATAATTTTCCTCAACAACGCTGTCAAGACTAGCTGATTATGTTAAATAAACAAAATCTTTGCTAATATTTAATCGATTCTCCTTGGTTACTTGATGTATAAGGGCAGAATATATGTCCAGAGAATAATCAGCACCAATCAATCTAATACCAACCTCGCCCCGCGTTGGTGTCAAAATTGGTATCAAACAAAGTTCTATCCATTTGAAAAATCCTCAAAAGTTAGAAAAACATCCGTTTTCGATAAAAAAACGGATATTTTTATGGCATATACTACGCTATTTGATACAATTCCCCAAAACGCAACGCAAATTCGCCAAGCGTTGCATTTGCCTATTAATTGCATTTTACCCTTATTATCTTCCCACTTTTAAGGGAATGTACACGCATATAAGGGATCACTTC
>CAYVCR010000042.1:0-11209 GCA_964450205.1 uncultured Oscillospiraceae bacterium
GCTGCGGCCTACGGAAACGATACATTTGTCACAGGAATATGTACCGCTCTGGCAGGTGATGCGGTAGCCGCTGTCCATCAGATCAATGGCCTGCACGGGGGTATCGAAGAAGAAGGTGACCTTGTCCTTCAGATGCGCGTACAGATTTTCCAGCACCACATAGTTGATATCCGTGCCCAGATGACGGACAGAGGCATCCAGCAGGTGCAGATCGTTCTGCATGCACAGCTTCTTGAATTTGGTGCCTGCTGTAGTATAGAGCCTGGTGCCTTTGCCGCCAAAGCGCATATTGATCTGGTCAACGTAGTGCATCAGCTCCAGGGCGTTTTCCTTGCCGATGTACTCGTACAGGGTGCCGCCGAAATCGTTGGTGATGTTATACTTGCCGTCGGAGAAGGCACCGGCGCCGCCAAAGCCGCTCATAATGGAACAGCTCTTGCAGCCGATGCAGGCCTTGACTTTTTTGCCGTCAATGGGGCAGTGGCGGCTTTTCAGTGTGTGACCGGCCTCAAATACGGCGATCTTCAGCTCCGGACGATGCTGGTTCAGCTCGTAAGCGGAAAAAATACCGCCGGGACCGGCACCGATAATAATAATGTCATAATGCATAGTGGTTACCTCAAAAAAATAAAATGGTGGTCTACGGGCATGAAAACCGGTAGACGACCATTTAGGGTGGTTCGTAGAGACGCGCAACCATATTATGCGCTTATACCTACAATGTGTTCATTTCAATAAATGTTACCACAGGGTTGCTAAAAAATCAAGAAAAAAATTTAATAACTTGTGCAAAATATAAAAATAATACTTGCATTTTCTGCCAGACGCCGCTATAATACCTCTACATGCAGCTTTCCGTGTTTCTGTATCAAACACGGCGGGCTGCTTTTTTAATTCTGGCACCTGATTGCGTGTGCAAGTAGGTATCTGTTATTTATGAAGAGGGGAGTGATACTGTGAAAAAACCTGTATTTTATACGGAATTGGCCTATGTGGCAGGCCTTGCGCTGCTGGCGTTGGGGACAGCACTGACTGCCTATGGAGATTTCGGCGTTTCCATGGTAGTGGCACCGGCGTATATTCTGCATCTGCAGGTGTCCCGGTATCTGCCCTGCTTCAGCTTTGGTATGGCAGAATATGTGCTCCAGGCGCTGATCCTGGCTGTAATGTTTGCAGTATTTCGCAGGAGAAAGTGGACGTGGATGTTGTCTTTTGTCACAACGGTACTCTATGGTCTGATCCTGGACGGCGGCAGCGTACTGACCGCGTTGTTGCCTCAGACGCTGACTTTGCGGATCTGCCTGTACATATTGGGTGTGCTTATGTGTACCATGGGAATCGCGCTGCTGTTCCACACCTATTTTCCGCCGGCGGCCTATGAGCTGCTTGTCAAGGTGCTCTCCCAGCGTTTTGGCTGGAAGGTACATGTGGTCAAGACCGTCTATGACTGCACCAGCTGTGTGCTGGCGGCGGTGCTGTCCTTGCTGCTGTTTGGCCGCCTGGAGGGCGTGGGGATCGGCACGGTGGTCTGCGCCTTGATCTACGGTCTGCTGATCCGGCTCAGCACAAAATTATTGGAACGTATCTGGGTCTTCCGGGATCGATTCCCGCTGCGCCCAAGGTTTGAAGAAAGCGAGGAAAAAGTATGAGCAGAAAATATAAGCTGTCCACTGCGCTGGACATTGATGACCTTTTGATGGATTGCACAGGCTATGCTTTGCAGCTGGCCAGCGAAAAATACAAGATCGACCCGCCTATCTCCATCTATGAGGTGGAGCACTGGGGACCTCACGGCACCCGGGTGGATAAGATGTACGAATTTTTCAAGGATCCGGAATTTTACCGCACCCAGCCGGTCTATCCCGGTGCCAAAGAATTTGTGCGTAAGCTGTCCCAAATGACCGAGGTATTCGTCTCCACGGCGATCCCGCCGGAATTTATGGGGATCCGGGCCAAGCGGATCATGGAGGAATTCCCGGAGATCCCGGCGGACCACATTTATATGGGCTCCCGTAAGGACAAGATCCAGGTGGACATCCTCTTTGATGATGCCATGCATAACGTGCTGGCATCCAGCGCCAAGTATCCCATCCTTATGCGCCGTCCCTGGAACCGGGAGGCCACCGGCATGCTGGCGGTGAATAACTACGATGAATTTTTGAAGCTGGTAGAGGTCATAGCCGACAGCTACAGCATCCATACCGACGTGCCAAACGCCAATGAGCCAGGCATCGTGGTGCTGGTCGGTCCCTCCGGCTCCGGCAAATCCAAGATCGCAACCAAGGTGCTGTCCATGACCGACCGCTTCGAAAAGCTGGTCAGCTACACCACCAATGACCCCACCGCTGTGGAGAAGAACAAGTGGTACAACTATGTGACGGTGGAGCAGTTCCGGGAAATGTGTGACAGCGGTGAGATGTTCCAATCCACTATGTATGCGGGCCACGGCTATGGCTCCCGCCGTTCGGACGTACAGGCGATTTTGGACAACGGCAGAAGTGTGCTGACGACCATGGATATCTGCGGCGCCATGTCTCTGAAGACCTATTTCAAGAACGTGACCACCATCTATATCAAGCGGGATAAGAAAAGGCTGATGGGGACCATCCTGCGGAAGAATTCCTCCATCGAAGACAAGGTCAACCGGCTGATCGCTATCGAATCAGAGAACAAAAATGCCGAGATCTGCGACTACATTGTTCGTTTCGATACCTACGAGGAAGCCGCGCAGAAGATCTGCCAGATACTGAATGTGTAACCGAAAAAAACGGCTGTCTTCCTCATGAAGACAGTCTGGAAAAAGTTTCATGATACTTGATTTATAATAGGGAATATGGTATGATTCTCACCGTAAACGAACGGAAAAGACCGTTTTTTAAAATTAGTGCGACAGCACAGAAAGAGGATTTATCATGGACGAGCGCAAGCAAGAACTGAAGGCCTTGAAAAAGGCTAACAAGAAAGTCAAGAGAAGAAAGGTCACCCTGTGGAAGACCTTTTCGATCCTGTTCCTGGTCTTTGCTATCATCCTGTCCGGTGCCAGCATTATCGTTCCGATGTTTGATAATGCGCTGGGTGCCTTCATGGGTGGCAGTTTCTGGGAAGTGGAGAACGAGGATGAGAATGCCATCTACTATGAGATGGACTTTGCCACCGATGAGGAGCGTACTGCCTACGGTGCTGACATCTGCTATCAGGTGGAGGCTGAGGGTGCCGCTCTGCTGCTGAACAATGGCGCACTGCCCCTGGCAGCCGGCTCCAAGGTCAGCGCGGTTTCCACCAGCTCTGTGAGCCTGGTCTACGGCGGTACCGGCTCCGGCAACGTGGATGCTTCCAAGGCTGACAATCTGAAGGTCGCGCTGGAAAAGTCCGGTTTTGAGGTCAACCCCACCCTGTGGGACTTCTATCTGACTGGCGAGGGCGCCAACTACTCCCGTGAGTCCGGCGCGGGCGAGACCGCCGCTCTGATGGGTTCCTTCAATGTGGGCGAGGCTCCCTGGAGCGTCTACACTGAGGACGTCAAGACCTCTATCGCCAACTATGGCGATGCTGTGATCGTGCCCATCTCCCGTATCGGCGGCGAGGGTTCCGATGCTGAGTTTACTTATCTGCAGCTGGACGAGAACGAAAAGTCCATGTTCGAGGGACTGGCCGCCATGAAGGCCGAGGGCAAGATCAGCGCCATCATCGTCCTGCTGAACACCTCCAACCCCCTGCAGGTGGAGTTCCTGAAGAACAATGAATACACCATCGACGCAGTCCTGTGGACCGGCGGCGTGGGCGCCAACGGCACCAATGCTGTTGCCGACATCCTGGCAGGCAAGGTCAATCCCTCCGGCTCTCTGGTGGATACCTACTGCTATGACAACTTCTCCGCTCCCGCTATGAAGAATGCTGTGCCCGTGGTGTACGGCGGCTACGTAGAGGAAGAGGGTCTGATCCCCAACTACGCTGAGACTTACATGATCTACCAGGAGGGCATCTACGTAGGCTACAAGTACTACGAGACCCGCTACGAGGACTATGTCATGGGCACCGGCAACGCAGGCGAATATGCCTACAATGACGATGTTGCTTTCCCCTTCGGCCACGGCCTGAGCTATACGGAGTTCACTTACTCCGACATGAGCGTTAACTACAACGCTTCCACCGACCAGTTTGAGGTCACTGTCACCGTCACCAATACCGGTGATGTGGCAGGCAAGGAGACCGTGCAGGTCTACTCCCAGTCCCCCTACACCCAGTACGACATCGACAATGGCGTTGAGAAGGCTGCTGTCGGCCTGGTCGGCTTCGGCAAGACTGCTGTTCTGGAGCCCGGCGCATCTGAGAATGTGACTGTCCTGGTCGACAAGCGCGACCTGGCTTCCTACGACACCTACGGTGAGGGCACCTACATCCTGGATGCCGGTGACTACTACCTGACTGTGGCTACTGATTCCCACAATGCAACCAATAACATTCTGACTGCCAAGGGCTTCTCCGTGGAGAACACTGACGGCCGTATGGATGTGGATGGCAATGCGGCTCTGGCCTATCAGTGGACCCAGGAGGCATTTGATGCCACTACCTATGCTACCTCCGTCAACGGCACTCCCATCGTTAACCAGCTGTCCCTGGCTGACCCCAACCTGTACGAGGGCACTGCAGGTCAGAATGTGACCTGGCTGACCCGTAACGACTGGACCGGCACTTACCCCTCCGACGAGGCTATCGTGCTGCAGCTGACTGACCTGCTGATCAAGGATCTGCAGCGCTGCCGTTACAATGCTGCCGACTACGAGACTGTTGAGATGCCTGTCATGGGTGCTGACAATGGCCTGAAGCTCTACGATATGATCGGTAAGGACTACGACGATCCCCAGTGGGAAGCTCTGCTGGATCAGCTGACCTTCGACGAGATGGTCGGCCTGATCGGCGACTCCTTCCACTGGAGAATGCCTGCTGAGTCTGTACAGGCTCCCGGCTCCCGTGACGAGAACGGCCCTCAGGGTCTGACCGTCGCGCTGTTCGGCTCCTCTCTGGGCGTGGAGACTACCGCTTTCACCTCTGAGGACGTGATGGCTGCTACCTTCAACCGCGAACTGATGTACGAGGTCGGTAAGGTCATCGGCAACGACTGCCTGGCTGCTGACGTTGTGTGTCTGTACGGCCCCGGTGCCAATATGCACCGTACTCCCTACGGCGGTCGTAACTTCGAGTACTACTCCGAGGACGGCTTCCTGTCCGGCGCTATCTGTGCTGCTGAGGTCAAGGGCATCCAGGATAAGGGCGTTGACGTTGTCATTAAGCACTTTGCGCTGAACGACTCCGAGCAGGACCGTATCGGTCTGGGCGTGTGGGTCAACGAGCAGGCTGCCCGCGAGATCTATCTGAAGGCTTACCAGGAAGCATTTGAAGAGGCTGGTGCTAACGGTGTCATGACTGCCTACACCCGTTGGGGTGCTGTGTGGTCCGGCGGCGTCAAGGGCCTGATGACCAACATCCTCCGCCAGGAGTGGGGCAACAACGGTATGTCCATTACTGACAATGTGATCACCCCCATGGTCACCGGTGTTGACGGCGTTCTGGCCGGCGTTACCACCTACGACGCAATGCTGCCCAACATCAACAACGAGCTGCCCGGCTACGAGAACGATCCTGTGATCGTGACCGCAATGCGTGAGGCTTGCCACCACAACCTGTACGCCATGGCAAACTCCTCCGGTATGAACGGCATCGGTGCCGATACCGTGATCGTTGCCAAGGATTTGCCTATCGTGGGCACGGTGAGAATCGCAATGATCGTTTGCTGGATCCTGTTTGCGGCGATGACTGCACTGTGGGTCCTGGGCCATATCAAGTGGAAGAAGAGCGAAGAGCACCTGAACTACAAGACCATGGTCAACACCATCAAGGCTGAGAAGAAGGCCAAGTAATTGCAAAACAAAAGTGCCAGTCCCGTTGGACTGGCACTTTTCCTACAGACAAGAAATCCGCGCTGTCGTATTGACAGCGCGGTAAAATATTTATCAATAGTTTTCTGCGTGGATCTCGAAATAAGCCTGGGGATGATCGCAGGTGGGGCAGACCTCGGGGGCCTCAGTGCCCACGATGATGTGACCGCAGTTACGGCACTCCCAAACCTTGACCTCACTCTTAGCGAAGACCTGTGCAGTCTCTACATTCTGCAGCAGGGCGCGATAACGCTCCTCGTGGTGCTTTTCAATGGCAGCCACCAGGCGGAACTTGGCAGCCAGCTCGTGGAAACCTTCCTCTTCAGCAGTTTTGGCAAAGCCTGCATACATGTCGGTCCACTCGTAGTTTTCGCCCTCGGCGGCGTGCTCCAGATTCTCGGCGGTGTTGCCGATACCGGCAAGCTCCTTGAACCACATCTTGGCATGCTCTTTTTCGTTGTCAGCAGTCTTCTGGAACAGGGCAGCGATCTGCTCGTAGCCTTCCTTCTTAGCCTTGGAAGCAAAATAGGTATACTTGTTGCGGGCCATGGATTCGCCTGCAAAAGCGGCCTCCAGATTCTTCTCGGTCTGGGTGCCTGCGTACTTGTTTGCCATGAGAATTTCCTCCTTAGTGTTGAGTGTATACATCCACTATAGCATATTTTTGCCAATTTGCAAGGGATCAATTCAGAAGATATACCCCTAGATTTAAATAGCCTGCAAAGGTGACCCACAGCAGGTAGGGCAGCAGCAGGTCTCCGGCCCGTTCGTCAATTTTGGAGAAGGCCCGGACGGTCAGGAAGATCAGCACCCACAGGGCGATCAGGACAACAAACGCCAGCAGGTAGGCATCGAAGCCGAAGAAGATGATGGGCCACAGGAAATTCAGCGCCAGCTGAGCGCCGTACAACCGTAACGCCTTGCGGATCTGTTCCTGCTCTGCACCGGAGGTCAGTACCCGGTAGGAGGCATATCCCATCAGCAGATACAGGATCGTCCACACGATGGGGAACAGCCAGCCAGGCGGCGACAGCGGCGGCTGATTTATGACAGAATAGTCTGCCATACCGCCAGACAGTAACGCGGCAAGTCCGCCCACCGCCAGGGGGATGGCCAAGCAGATGATCAGTTTTTTCCAATTAATTTTCATAAGCAACCCTCCTGTCAGTACTCTATGACAGAGAAGGGGGGCTTATCCATCGAAAAAACAGTTGCGTATCTACAGCGGGGCGGTTATAATAATAAAAAAAGGAAAGGCGGTAACGATATGAAATCCAAAGTTTATTTTTCTGCTACCATTACAGCAGAAAAGGTGCTGGAGATGTATAAGCTTCTGGGCAAGACGCTGCCCGGTAACGTAGCCATCAAGGTCCACTCCGGCGAGGAGGGCAATCAGAACTTCCTGCGCCCTGCATTCTGGAAGCCTGTTGTGGACTATGTTGGCGGCAACGTGGTAGAGTGCAATACCGCCTATGAGGGGGCCCGCAATACTACCGAGCGCCATGTGGCTCTGTTCAAAAAGCACGGCTGGAGCGACCTGTACACCGTTGACCTGTTGGATGCGATCGGCCCGGACATGGAGCTGGATATCCCCGGCGGCAAGAAGATCAAGAAGAATTTTGTGGGCAAGGACCTGGCAAATTATGATTCCACCCTGGTGCTGTCCCACTTCAAGGGCCACCCCATGGGCGGCTTCGGCGGCGCGCTGAAGCAGCTGTCCATTGGCTTTGCTTCCTCCTACGGCAAGGGTTATATCCACGGCGTTGGCGACCCGGCTCACTTCTGGGACCGGGATCAGGATGCGTTTCTGGAGTCCATGGCCGACGCTGCATGGTCTGTGGTGGACTACTTCAAGGGCAACGCGGTCTACGTGAATGTGATGAAGAATCTGAGTGTGGACTGCGACTGCTGCGACGTGGCAGAGGATCCCTGCATGGCAGATATCGGCATCTTGATTTCCACCGATCCTGTGGCCATTGACCAGGCCTGTGTGGACCTGGTCTATGCTTCCAAGGATCCCGGCAGAGACCACCTGCTGGAGCGGATCGAGTCCCGCCATGGCGTGCATACCATCGAGGTAGCAGCCGAACACGGCATCGGCTCCCGGGAGTACGAGCTGATCACCGTCGACTAAAAAAGAATGCCCTCCCGGGTGGGAGGGCATTTGATCAATCTTCCAGCAATTTCAGGATATCGGCCTTGGGGCGGTAGCCCAGAGCCTGCTTGACGGCCTTGCCGTTTTCCATGACAATGAGTGTGGGAATGCTGGTAATGCCGAATTGCAAAGCCAGCGCCATTTCCTGATCTACGTCGATCTTGCCGATGGTGATGGACTCGTCCTCGGCGACGATCTCTTCTAAATGGGGGGCGATCATCTTGCAGGGGCCGCACCAGGTTGCCCAGAAGTCCAGCAGGACCTTGCCGGGCGCTTTGAGCACCAGCTCGTCGAAATTTTCCTGTGTAATATGAAGCAAAGACATATTTCATCATCCTTTATCATAAGATAGATACATTATAACGGATATTGCCGTGCTTGGCAAGAGGAGGCCTTTATGGGTTGCGAGAAATGTAACGGAAACTGTGCATCCTGCACCGGCTGCGCCGGGGCTTTGGAGCTGACACAGCAGGAGATCGATATGCTGAACACCTTGGGGCAGTATTCCTTTCTACCGGTGGCCCGTAAGGCAGACGATATGACCCCTGTTTATTTGGAGGAGAAGACCTACAGCTGTGAGGAATACAGCCTGATCCTCCAGTGCCTGGAAAAGAAAGGCTTGATCAATATTTCCTATGACAGCCCCCTGCCCGGTGCGGACATGTCAGCCTATGTAGGTTACCCCGTCCACGGCAGCATGGCCCTGACCGAGCGCGGCTACGCCGTGCTGGATCTGCTGGAAACGCAAGGCATACAGGAATAATGTATATAGAGTTTTGGCTGCACTGAAAGCCCTCTCCCGGGGAGAGGGGGGACCGCGTAAGCGGTGGGTGTGGATCGGCGTGCACAGAAACACGTTGAAAAGCCTACACACCAGCAGTAAATCCAAGATTACTGCCCGCAGTCCACATCAGTCACCGCAGGCGGTGACAGCTTCTCCCCGGGAGAAGCCTTTCGTGTGTTGCTACAACGGCTCGATAATCGAAAAGACACCCCCGTTCCGAATTCTCGGAACGGGGGCTGAAATTATGCAATGCTGAACGTCTTTGTCAGAACTTTATCGTTAAAGCTGATAAATTCCTTGACTTCAACTTCCACATCAGATGTGGTATCATTCAGTTCATAGGCAACTTCAACATCTAAACTGGCACCCATTTTCAGCTCCTTAGTTTGATTGTCGGAACTGTAATTTGCATTATCATTCAAGAAGTATGCCTTATTAAGACCAACACCGTTTTGATAGACTGTATCTTCAACACTATACATGAATGAAGCAGCGTCATCATCAGAAACGTTGGTGAAACCGTAAGTGATGATAATGACAGGGTCACCTTCATAGTCGGATGCCAGCCGGAAACTCTTGATTTCTACCTTGAAGTCGCCCAAAGTTGTATCATCTTCTGTGGGTGCTTCGGTGGGTGTTTCGGCAGGAGTTTCTTCTGCTTTAGTGGAATCGTCCTGTGCGGGCGTGTCGCCATCTTCAGAACCGCTACCCAAAGCAAAAAGACCAAAGCTAAGCAGCAAGGTGATCGTTAAAAGAATAGCAAGCACTTTTTTCATTTCTAATCTCTCCTTAAAATACTGTATTTTATTATCACAGCGGACAAAGCGGCTGTAATATACATACCAACGTCAATCAGATCGGCAGTGCCAGATATCCAACCGATAGATTGACCAAGCTCCCATAAACCACCATATGTAACTGTTATAAGAAGACATAGTGCGGAGTTCTTTTGCGTGGGGGAGATGATAGTAAACAATCCAAAAATCAAACTGAATGCCCACAAAAAGTCCGGGAAATGATAAGCAAAAAAGCCATATCCCCAGTGAGACGGCATTGCAGGGAATATCGATAGAGCGCCGATATATGTATCTTGCCGGTACAGCATATAATCCAATGCACCAAGCAGTAAGGCGGCAATGCTGACAATGCTCCATTTGAATCGCTTTTGCATGTACAACCCCCTGACAAGACATTGTATGAAGTTTCTTTGTTTTGTATTTAATATAACCAAACGGTTATATTAAATACAAGCATAACAGATTTGTGCTACGATGTCAACACCAAATGGTTATGAAAGAGGGTGCTGTCGTGGACAATTACTATCCTAGACTGAAAGATTTGCGTGAGGATCATGACTTGTCCCAGCAGCAGGTGGCGGATTATCTTGGTATGAAGCAACCCCAATACAGCCGCTATGAGCGGGGCTTGAGAGATATTCCCACAGATGTTTTAATTCGTTTAGCAAAGCTTTATAAAACCAGTACAGACTACATGCTTGGTTTAACAAACAACTCTAAGCAATATAAATAACCCGTCCCAGGTTTGGGACGGGTTTTGACTTGCAAAAAAGAATTACATCTTTTCCGGGGCGGAGAAGCCCAGCAGGTCGATACACTTTTCCAGCACGTTCTTGGCAAGGCCGATCAGTGCGATATAGCCGGCCTTGAGCTCCTCGTTTTCCTCGGTGAGGATCCGGGTCTCATGGTAAAACTTGTTGACAGCACCGGCCAGCTCATACACATAGGCGCAGATCTGGTTGGGTGCAGATGCCTTCAAAGCGGACTCCATGGTGGGGCCCAGCTTGGTGATGGCAAGCATTAGCTCCTTGGCGCTCTCGTTGGCAGCACACTGGATGGGCAGATTTTCCCACGCACCGTACCGGGCCAAAATGGACTTGACGCGGACAATGGTGTAGAGAATGTAGGGGCCGGTGTTACCCTCAAAGGCAGCAAAACGCTCCAGATCAAAGTTGTAGTCCTTGGTGGGCTGGTTGCTCAGATCGCCGTACTTCAGGGCGGCCAGTGCAATCTTTGCAGTGGTAGCTTCCACCTCGTCGTCGGCAACGATCTTGTTTTCCACCACCTTGGCGCGGACAAAATCGGTCATATCAGCGATCAGCTGCTCCAAACGCAGCACACCGCCGTCACGGGTCTTGAAGGGCTTGCCGTCAGCACCGTTCATGGTGCCGTGGCCCACGTGCTCCAGCTCGGTCTCAGGCTTTACGATGCCGCTCTTCCGGGCAGCCCGGAATACCTGTTCAAAGTGCAGGGCCTGGCGCTTGTCGGTGACATAGAGCATCTTGTCCGGTGCCCAGTCCTGCATACGCTGGACCAT
>CAYVCR010000043.1:0-11202 GCA_964450205.1 uncultured Oscillospiraceae bacterium
ATGGTATTCAGAGCGACGTTGGGATCAGCGATCGACTGTGAGGAGCCCAGCATACGGAATTCAAACTTATTGCCGGTGAAGGCCAGGGGTGAGGTGCGGTTTCGGTCTGTAGTGTCCTTGGGAATGGAAGGAAGTACATCCACACCGATCCGCATCATGCTCTTGACGGGACCATCGTAATTGGCACCTTTGATAATGGAATCGACAACAGCAGTCAATTCGTCACCCAGGAAGATGGAGATCACAGCGGGAGGCGCTTCGTGAGCACCAAGACGGTGATCATTTCCGGCAGTAGCCACGGTACAGCGCAGGAAGTCCTGGTATTCATCAATGCCTTTAATAAATGCGGCTAAAAACACAAGAAAACGGGCGTTCTGATGGGGAGTTTTACCGGGGCTGAACAGATTATCACCGCGATCTGTAGACAGCGACCAGTTGTTGTGCTTACCGGAGCCGTTGACACCGGCAAAAGGCTTTTCGTGGAGCAGACATACCAGATTATGCTTAGCGGCACATTTTTTGATTACCTGCATGATCAGCTGATTGGAATCGCAGGCACTGTTTGCATTTGTATAGATCGGTGCCAGTTCATGCTGACAGGGAGCCACCTCGTTGTGTTTGGTCTTGGAAAGAATGCCAAGGCGCCAGAGCTGCTCATCTAGGTCTTGCATAAATACTGAAACACGGGTACGGATCGTACCAAAATAGTGGTCCTCCAGCTCCTGCCCCTTTGGAGGCGGCGCACCAAAGAGCGTACGGCCGGTCAACCGAAGATCTGCGCGTTGAGCATACAGATCACGGGGCAACAGGAAATACTCCTGCTCTGCACCAACACAGGGGATCACACGCTTGGTCTCTTGGTCGCCGAACAGTCTCAGGATACGGACTGCCTCCCGGGAGACTTCATCCATAGAGCGCAGCAAGGGAGTCTTCATATCCAGCGCGGCGCCCGTATAGGAGAAAAAGCAAGTTGGAATATATAAGCTCCCATCGCGGACAAAGGCAAAGGCAGTCGGATCCCATGCTGTGTAGCCTCTGGCTTCAAAGGTGGCCCGCAGACCGCCGGAAGGGAAAGAGGATGCATCAGGTTCGCCGCAAACCAGAGATTTGCCGGAGAAGTCCATGATCACCTTACCATCTTCCGCAGGTGTGATAAAGGAATCATGCTTTTCGGCTGTAATACCGGTCATAGGCTGGAACCAGTGCGTATAATGGGTTGCACCCTTTTCGATTGCCCATAGCTTCATTGCTTCTGCGATTTCGTTGGCCACTGGGAGCTCAAGCGCAGTGCTGTTCTCGATACATTGCTTCCATGCCTTGTAGATTTCAGGACGCAGGCGTTCCTTCATAGCTGCTTCGTTAAAAACGTCGTTTCCGAATATTGCGGGCACGTCAATAACAGTATGCATGCAGACACTTCCCTTCAACACAAAATTCTTTCTTTAGATTCTATTCCATTCGTATATAAAATGCAAGAATGAAAATGAATAAATTTATAATTGCAAAAAATGGGAGTTGTACAATGGTTACAAAGGTCTCCGGTGCAAGTTTGAAAATAAATTATTCATAATAACATATTGCGTTTGTTCGTAAAAAGGTGTATAGTATTCTCAGTTTTCATTTTTTGGAAGGATTGATATAAGATGGTTGCTTATGAATTCATGACTCCCCAGGAGCTTGCACAGGAATTTTCTTCCGTAACAAAGCATTACGAATGGTGCAAGCAGCAAAACTTAAAATTGAATCTTTCCCGAGGAAAACCTTCAAAAATGCAGTTGGACCTTGTCAGTGACCTGCTGACTGCGGTATCCTCGTCTGAAGATTGTATAGATGACGGTATTGATGCCCGTAACTACGGTGACCTTTCCGGTTTGCCTTGCGCCAAACGCTATTGGGCGGATATACTGGATTGCAAACCGGAGCAGACATTCATCGGTGGATCTGCCAGCCTAAATCTCATGTTTGACGTGATTTCCCGCGCCTACACGCATGGTTTGCTCCATAGTCCCCGGCCTTGGTGCAGGGAAGAAACCGTGAAGTTCCTGTGCCCCAGTCCTGGCTATGACCGCCATTTCCGTGTGACTGAATTTTTCGGTGCGGAGCTGATTACGGTTCCGATGACGGCGGAAGGCCCCGATATGGATGTGGTAGAGGAGTTAGTCAAGGACTCACAGGTCAAGGGTATCTGGTGTGTGCCCAAGTATTCCAATCCGGAAGGAATCATTTATTCTGATGCGGTGATCCATCGCTTTGCAAATCTGAAACCGGCAGCGCCAGATTTTGTGATCATGTGGGATAATGCCTACTGCATCCATGAATTTGAAGGCGAATATGTGCAGATCCCGGACCTGATCGGCCTCTGCGAGCAGGCTGGCCGACCGGATATGGTATTTGAATTTGCATCCACCTCCAAGATCACCTTCGCCGGAGCCGGTTTCTCTGTAATGGCAGCTTCTGAGGCAAATATCGCTTACTTTACTAAGCTGTTCGGTGTCCAAATGATCTCCCACGATAAGGTCAATCAGCTGCGGCATATTCGCTACTTAAAGGATCGCGCGCATACCATTGAGCTTATGAAAAAGCATGCAGCCCTAATGGCACCCAAATTCCAGGCCGTGTCTGATGCATTGGATGTGCAGATCAAGCCCTGCGGCTTTGCCAACTGGAACAGACCCAAGGGCGGTTATTTTGTAAGCCTTAATACTATGCCGGGAACAGCCAAGCGTGCGATTGCTCTTTGTAAGGAAGCAGGCGTGGAGATGACGCCTGCAGGCGCAACTTATCCATATGGCAAGGATCCTGCCGACAGCAATCTGCGTATTGCACCCAGTCTGCCTCCGGTGGAGGATCTGGAAAAAGCAATGGATGTGTTCTGTACATGTTTGAAGTTGGCTGCTTTGGAAAAGCTTATGGCTGCGACTTGATCAAGAGCGGACTTCGGTCCGCTCTTTTTTAAAATAGGAAAACATATTGTTTTTGCGATCAAATCCTGATTTCACGTTACTACAGACCTGTTGGCAGGATCGAGTTTGTGTGTGAAGGGCTGGGCCTGCAGCATTGCAAATACGCTGATTTTGTGTTATACTATATCCGTAAATCGCCCGGAGGCTTGACGGTATGTTCAGTAAAATCAAAACACTCATATATAAACACCGGGAAATTCTGGTGTACCTGTTTTTCGGCGGATTGACCACTCTTGTGAATTTTTCGGTCTATTGGCCATTGATCCATTTGCTCAATTGGTCGGCATCAGCAAGCAATGCTGTAGCGTGGATTCTTTCCGTGCTGTTCGCATTTCTGACCAACAAACCGTTTGTTTTCAAAAGTAAGGATTGGCACCCAAAGTCATTATTCCCAGAGTTGGTAAAATTTGTTGGGTGTCGGCTCGCTTCCTTTGGTTTTGAAGAGCTGTTTCTGGCAATAACGGTGGATTGGCTGCATTGGCATGGTTTTATTATGAAGCTCATTGCCAGCGTCGTTGTTGTGATCCTTAATTATATCGGCAGCAAGCTGCTGGTGTTCCGAAAAAAATAAGCAGGGGGAAAACTCCCTGCTTTTTTGTGGCATGAATTGTAACTTGACATTCATGACCTTTGTAGATATTATTTAATGAGTGGAACTATATTTGGATTTTCCAACGATTGGAAGGAGCTTACCCATGATTACACGCAACGGTTTGTTTGCGGATATCCCTGCTGAGCAGTGGAACGACTGGCGATGGCAGGCACGCAAACGTGTTGAGACTTTAGAGGAACTAAAGCAATATATTGATTTGACACAGGAGGAAGAGAAGGGTATTCGTGAATGCTTGAATACCTTCCGTATGGCAATTACGCCCTATTATTTGTCACTGATTGACTTGAACGATCCCCAGGATCCGATCCGTAAGCAGGCGATCCCCACAGCGGCAGAACTGTATTTTGCGCCGGAGGAGTCTGCGGATTCTCTGCACGAGGACACGGACTCTCCAGTGAAGGGCTTGACCCATCGGTATCCTGACCGTGTGCTGTTCTTGATTACCGACTGCTGTGCTGCTTATTGCCGTCATTGTACTCGCCGCCGCATGGTTGGTCAGACGGACAATGCGCTGCCCAAGAAGCAGATCGACGACTGCATCGAATATATCAGCAACCATCCGGAAGTCCGCGACGTATTGGTTTCCGGCGGTGATGTATTTATGCAGAGTGATGATATGCTGGAGTATGTGATCTCCAGGCTGCGTGCGATCGAGCATGTGGAGATTATCCGTTTGGGTACCCGTGTGCCTGTTGTTATGCCGCAACGTATCACGCCGGAGCTTTGCAGCATGCTGAAGAAGTATCATCCCATTTGGGTCAATGTTCATTTCAATCATCCGGATGAGATCACACCTGAGGCCGCGCAGGCTTGCGCTATGCTGGCAGATGCGGGAATCCCCCTGGGCAATCAGAGCGTCCTGCTTAAGGGCGTTAATGACTGCGTGCATGTGATGAAGACATTAGTCAATGATCTGGTCAAGATCCGCGTCCGTCCTTATTATATCTATGCCTGTGACCTGAGCTTGGGCCTGTCCCATTTCCGTACCCCTGTCAGCAAGGGCATCGAGATCATCGAAGGCTTACGTGGTCACACCAGCGGATATTGTGTGCCTACCTTCGTTGTGGATGCTCCCGGCGGTGGCGGTAAGATCCCGGTGATGCCGAACTACGTACTGAGCCAGTCGCCTGGTAAGGTGGTGCTCAGAAACTTTGAGGGTGTCATTACTACTTACACGGAGCCGTCCCATTACGAATCCACCTGCAACTGCCCGGTCTGCCGCGGCGAACGGGATAATACTGTTAATGGTATTGCTGGCTTGGAGCAGGGAAAAGGCCTCAATTTTGAGCCAACTGATCTTCCCAGAAAAAAACGCCTGCACGGTGCATAAGAAAAAGCGTCGCTACCAAAGTAGCGACGCTTTTGTTATACCTTTTTCTGAATGAAACGAAGCGTAGACTGAAAAGAGTCTTTCGCAATTTTATGGTCGGCTTGGCCGGTGATCTCAATCGATTTCTTATCACAAATATCTCTGAGGATGGCTTCGGCAAACCAGGGATTCTTAACAAACAGAGGCCCCAGGCAATTTGTGTAGATCAGGTTGTTCCAGCGTGCACCTTCGCAGCCTGTGCCATTGTTGCCTCTGCCATAGATGGTGTTGCCCAGGGGGTCTGCCACATCCACATCTGCCATCATGATCTGAGAGCCTGCCAGCTCCTGCCCGGTGGCATTTATGCGGAAATGAAGGTCATCACCCCATACATATTTTCTCTCCTTGGCGGTCATGTCCAGGTATTTCAGGCCATCAAGGCTGCTACCGTCCTCGCGGAGAATGGACATACCGAACATCAAGCCGGTGGTACCTAAAGCCAGCAGATAGCCGCCATCGTTCAAATATTTATCCAGTGCAGGCTTCTGCTTGTTCAGCGCAGGGACTAAATGGCTGAAGGTCGTGATCTCGCCAGGCAGGAAGATCAACAGGTCCAGCGTATCAAAGGGAATCGGATCATCGAAGTCTTCCATTCGGATGACATCCACATCGACACCCATCTGCTTGCCCACTTGTACCAACGCTTGCACGCTGCCGCGCTCGCCGTGTAGGTTCAGCAGGTTGGGATACATCCATCCAACTGTAATTTTAGGCATGTGCTGCACCGCCTTCCTTTAGATACCCCTTCACGTCCTTGGCGTGCTTGGGATTTGTCAAAACGTAGATCACGTCTGTTTTGATGCGTTCCAGATTTTTAAAAATAACAGCCATATCGTCAGTGTCGCAGATCGTCACGTCCTCAGCAGGCGCACCAGCCAGGATCATGCGGCTGGCAATATCACCGGCTACGCTGGAGGAAAAGGCCACATAGTGCTCCACGCCACTTTCCACGATAGACTTAAAGTCACAGTCGAAGAAATAGAAGCTGCCGCTGTAGTAGGGCTGGAAGTCCGTGATCTCATAAAGACCGACGAATACGGCCTTGGTGCGCTTGTCTGCGGCAATGATATCCAGTTCCGATTGCAGTGCCTCCGGATTTTCCTGTTTACCGCGCAGGTAATGGATCTCCTTACCCTTGAAGTGCAGAATGTCCTCGTGGGAGGCAGGGTTTTTGAAGGTGGCAAAGCCCGTCTGGATCTGCTCGTCGCTCAGGCCGAAGCTGCGGCAGATGGCGATACACATAGCAAAGTTATAAATATAGAAGGGGTTGTTATAGGGAACATTCCATACCTTGCCGTCACAAGTAAAGGTGTTATTTTCGTAATCAACAGCAGTGATCTTTACCGTAGTATCCGGGGAAGATGCATAGCTGCACTTGGTACAATGGAAATTACCAATATTTGCAAGATTATAATTTCGATAGGCAATAGGATGTCCGCACTTGGGGCAGGGAAGCGTGACCGTGTAGAAATCATCGGAAACATAGGTGCGGCTGTTTTCGGTGACACTGAAACGGTGCGCGGTGCCTGCCAGATCCTCAAGCGAGCAGCTGCGGGGCTCCTCGTTGTTCAGGTACAGGGTCATGTCGCTGCCGATGGCACCGCGGAACTTGCGCAGGATAAAGTCCGGATCCCCGTTACGCTGCACTTGATCTTTTTGCAGATTGGTAAGACCCATATGTCTGCCGGGCAGCTGCTTGCGGACTAACGGAAAGCTACGTTCATCTATCTCCAAAACCAACAATTCCTTGTTGAACTTACCGCCCATCGTGGAATTTTTGATGAGCGTGGTGGCAACGCCGGGCATCATGTTGGCGCCTTCCACGTTGCATGCGACCTGTTTGCCGGCGGATGTCAGCGTGTGATAGGTAAGGTTGGTGGTAGTGGACTTGCCGTTGGTTCCGGAAATAAAGATCACCTTGTCGTAGTTGATCCCCTTGAAGCAGGATACAAAATTGGGCATCAGCTTAACAGCTATACTGCCAGCGTAGTTGCTGCCGCGCTTCTTATCAATTAGATTTACAACGAAAGCGGCAAGCTTGGCGATCCAAAGCGTAAGTATAAATTTCATAGATAAATCAGTCCTTTAGCTTGGTTTTGACTATTATATCACAGCTAGTCAACCAGAATGCAGGCAACCTTTAGGAAACATCCAGAGCTGAGAAATAATAGTCCATTTCACTGTCAGAGAGATTAAAGTAGGATTTTAAATCTTGCAGGAAATACTTTGTGCGCTTGCCGTCGGCAGCGAAATTACGAATTTCCTGTACACATGACTCCCAATATTCATAAGAAGAATTCCAGCGTTCACGATCCCGAACCATTTCAGAATCCACCTGTGAAACGATCGTGTCTACCGTTGCGCTGATATAGTCCTCATTAAGTACAGAGTTCATAAGAGCAGCACAGCGTGTCAGGAACATATCACGTCCCGCTTCGCTGGCGATAGCGGCCCGCATTAGTGTTCTGTCACCGTTGGCGTCTGCAATAAGGTCAGAGAAAGCAGAGCTTCCATTGAAGCAAAAGCTCCAATCCAGATCGTAGTACATCCACCGCCACAGGCCGTCAGCTTCCGAGGAACGGAATCGGCGGATGTTGGCCAGATCGTTATCTCCCACATAAGAACGGCAGATATACCAATCCATCAGGCTTTCCACGTCTATTTGAGAGGCAAGATAGTTGAAATTTTCCTCAGTGGACATATCGTGGTTCTTGCAGTACTGACGCAAAGCAAGAAAATCCTCATTGTTGCCGCACTGTTCGTATGCGTAGGTGGAATAGCACATATCGACGGATTCTTCTGAAACGTTCAGATGGCTGGCCACATAGTCATCACTGAAGCGTTCGCGGATATAATAAACTCCCCAGTATTTACCGCCGAGATACAGCACCACAGGCTTCATGGACTGCGTGTAGAGGCTGGTGTCTGCAGCGATGGCCGTAGCTAATTCATCGCGCATCACGGCTTTATAGCAATCCTCGCTTCCGCCTTTGAGCAGCAGAGAGTTAAATTCATCAATGTCTGAATCCTCAAACAACTGATATTCTAACTTGCCAACGCCATAATCCGAGCGAAATCTCAGCTGAAAGTTTTGCTTGGAACAATAACGGCTGTCGTTGCCATGCAGACGGAAACCGCAGGGAATTGAGAACATTTCTTGCCCGTTTTCGATTAAGGTAACTGTAGCCTGGTGTTCGTATTCCTTTTCTCTGTTAACAAGCACACCGGTGTCGCCAGTCAGACTGGCCTGAGGAATAGACAAAACCAATACCGGCAGCTCGTGCTCTACGCCGACAGCATAGGTATATGAGGCAACAGAACTGGTTCTGCCTTCGTTAACGCATAAGCAGCGCAGTGTGGTCACACCATCAATGAGGATCGGTCCTTCATAACGGGACGAAGCTTCGGTTGGGGTAGTGCCGTTGAGCGTGTAATAGATGTCTCCATCGCCGGACAGGCTTACTGTAACGGCCTCTGCGTAAATTCCGGATTCAATACTTGCACTTGGGGATTCGATACCGGAAAGATATCCGGTCGCATTTTCCTGCCCAAAGGTTGGGCGGGAGGAGTAGACAGGAATGTTTCCGTCGCGGCCATAGCTTTCATTTTTTTGCAATTGTCCGGGAATCGTCAAAACGTCCACGAATTGGCCGTCTTTGCTGAGATACAGAGTTTCGCCATCGGCACTGAGCTTGAAGGAGGTATGATTATTGCCCAGAGAGGGTTCACCGGAACAGTAAATGATCCAGTACGCCCCAGGCTCCAGCGTCACATCGGGCAATGCGTATCGCTGCGGCTCACTGCGCTTGTCGGACAGATAGTATCCAGAAAGATCAAGCGGTTGATCTGTGTTGTTTTTCAGTTCTACCAAGTCGTAATATTTTCCGTTAACAGGCATGTGCTCAGAATTGGAGGACATGGCCTCGCTGATGATCAGCTCCGGAAGTGTCAGCTGAGACAAATAATTCAAATAGCCGTCTTCCGTATTGGAAAAACCGGGGGTTGGGTATTGGCAGATACCGTTATTGTCCCATGACTCGCCATCAGTTGATTCTAAAAAGGTTAGTTGTGAGATGATACTGTCTTCGCAGACAAGATACACACTTTCTCCGGAAGAAGAAAGTCGGAACGGAGAGCTGTCATCCAATGTGATGACCAAATATCCTTCCGCAGGAATAAGCCGCCCTTCAAGACTCATAATATGGGGCTGGTCCGGGTCATCCGTTAAGTAGTATCCTGTCAGATCGATGGGGACCTCATCCAAATTACAAAGCTCTATCCAGTCAAGCTCGTGTCCAAGGCTAAGCTTTTCGTTGTCAGGCATGACCTCGTTGATCACCACGTTGCCTGCGGCGATCGTGGCAGCAGGCAATGTTTCCTCTACAGAAGGTGCCGTGCTTTCCGGTGCGATCGATTCTGTGTTTGCAGGCGCCTGGTAACAGCCAGCCAAAAGTCCGGTGATTGTTGTTAGGACCAACAGGGAGGATATTAATTTTTTCACAGTCATCACTACCTTTCTGTTTTATTATATCATAGCGTGATGAAAAAGCAAGAATCATGACTACTTGCGTGGTGATCGCCAGCTCCATGGAAAGCGTGCTGAATGACGGCAACGTGATGGATCTGCTGGACACCCTCGAGGCTAGGGACAGAACTCTTTGGGAGAAGTTCCGCAAAGTCCTGGAGGAGATCGCGGACCTGATCCACCGAACCATCCAAGCCTTCCGCGGCGTCCATCCGGAAAGCCCGGAGGGCCGGATCGTAGAGCGCATGACCGAGATCCATGCCCAACTGCAACAGGCCTTTGCCGAAGGTCTCCACGAGGGCGGCAAAAACTACCGCACCGGCGGACAAAAAAACACCGCCAACAACGGCGGTGTGAAGTATCGTGCAAGTGAGTCTGTGTATAGAGACATCAATTTATCGACTGATTCAACTGCATATTCGTGGGAGTTTTTGACTTCTTGTGATGATATGAAAGTCACATATCTACCGGAAATCGGTGAAGTGCGCGGATCGGATGGACGGATAGATACCAAGCAAGTTGTGAATATGGGAATAAAAAGTGCTGAGGATGTAGGGTATTTATCGGATGGAAAAGTATATGCAAGCAATGTATATACAGGCAGGAACTTGCGAGTAGACACAGCTAGTATTCGACACGGACTAAATGGCGATGCGCGACGGATTTTAACGAATGCACGCCTATGTGCAGTGATTGGGGAACTGGTGCAAAATGCAATCCCGGTTAATGCGTTACACAACAAAGCATCGGGCGTGACGGGAACATATGCTATGGCTGCCTATGCTAAAGATCAGCAGGGCAGAGAGTTTATTGCTGTTGTAACTGTAGAGGAACGGAGCGGAGAGATATCCCAAATAGATACATACGATGTTACGCATTCGGTAAGTGGAAGACAAAAAAAGAGCAGCCGGGCGGACACAATGTCCCAGGGAGTTTACCCTTCCACGACTGCTAAAATCAGTATAGCAGATGCTCTTTCTGTTGTCAACAGTACACATCAAAGTATCCTGTCCAATGATGTTTTAATGCACTTTAAAGCTCAAAAGAACCCGGATAGTTATTACACACAACAAACAAAATTCTCTGCCAGGTATCAGCAGAATGAGGCGGCGGCAGATCTGCTGCAGCAGGAAAATAGCCACATGACCGAGGACGTGGCGGGCCTGACTCCGTTGGTACAGGCTTTGCGGAAAATGAACGGTGGCAAAATGCGCACGGCTTACCTGGCTGAGGCGGTGGCACATCTGAAGAAGATTGCCGGTGCCAGAGGCAACAGCGCCGAATTGGGCAATTTGCTGAGCGAGTTTTATTCCTATGTAACCCACAATGACGATTACACCTGGGAGGACATCCGCCAGAAGGCCAATGTACATACAACAAGCAGCCCTACCAGACAATTCCGGGAGGGCTGCTTACGCTCATATTTGATATGAGAACACGAACATCCCGCCAATTATGAATTCAGATACCTGCTGGTGTTCGCGTAATAAAGTTTGGTGGAGGTGAGGGGAATCGTTTGCATCTTCGCTGTGGCGAAGATAATGGTTTCGCTCGGTCCAGCCCTCGCGAGTAACCATCCACTGGATGGTTGCATTGAATCCTTCGATTTCCCATCACCTGAATACCGTACCAATAATAAAAGCCATCCTGTTGGATGGCTTTCATTATTGGTGGAGGTGAGGGGAATCGAACCCCTGTCCGAAAGCAACTTGGAAAGAACTTCTCCGGGCGC
>CAYVCR010000044.1:0-10451 GCA_964450205.1 uncultured Oscillospiraceae bacterium
GGTTGGTCAGTTGGCGGTCACACAGACTTTGAAAACCCAGCTGCAGAGCGGCAGGCTGAGCCATGCCTATCTGTTCACCGGTTCCAGAGGTACAGGCAAGACCAGCAGCGCAAAGATTTTGGCCAAAGCAGTAAACTGTTTAAATCCTCAGGATGGTAATCCCTGCAACTGCTGCGAAGCCTGTAAAAGTATCGATTCCGGTGCCTGCATGGATGTTTTGGAAATTGATGCAGCATCCAACAACGGTGTTGACAATGTCCGTGATCTGCGGGATGACGCCATCTATACGCCCTCCCAGGTAAAAAAGCGTGTGTATATCATTGATGAAGTGCACATGTTGTCCATTTCGGCTTTTAACGCACTTCTGAAGATCATTGAAGAACCGCCGGAGCATTTGTTGTTTATTTTGGCAACAACAGAGCTGCACAAGGTGCCCGCGACGATTTTGTCCCGATGTCAGCGCTTCTCCTTCCGCAGGATCAGCCAGGAGGATATTGTAGCGCGGCTGCAGTACGTGGCCTACCAGGAGAATATTGAGCTCGATGATTCTGCCGCCCGTATTCTGGCAAGACTGGCAGATGGCGGCATGCGCGATGCTCTTAGCTTGCTTGACCAGTGTGCTTCGGCGACCACCGGTGACCTAACTGCTGAGAAGGTATATACCTGCCTTGGTATTGCCGGCGTGCAGGAATGTGGTAAGCTGATGGCGCATATTGCAGAGCATGATGCCAAGGCTGCACTGTCATTGCTGAATCAGTTCTATTCGGAAGGCAAGGATATGGGTGCGCTGCTGGATGAGCTGGCATGTCTTGTCCGCGACTTTATGATCATCAAGACAGCACCTAAAGAAGGGATCAGTATGCTCTCCGGCGTGGCTTCGGACCGGGAGGTGCGAGCGCTTGCGGAGCGATTTACCCATGGCGAGCTTGTGCGTATGCTTGGTCTGATCCAGCAGACAGCAGCAGGCTTTACCAGGAGTACAAGCCGCCGCCTGGATGCCGAGCTGTGCGTTTTGAATCTGTGTCAGCCGGAGCTTTCGCTGGATGCAGAGGCTCTGAACGCAAGGCTGAACAGGCTTGAAGAGCAAGTTCGTTCCGGTAATATTGCAGTCCGGGCGGTTCAGGCAGAACAGAGGCCGGATATCGTTTCACAGAAAAAGCCGGAGGAACCCGAAGTGCAGCCGGAAGCTGAACTGCCGGATGAAACACCAATCGGTTTTTGGACGGATATCGCAGCTGAAGTCCGCAGAGAACTGAAGCCACCGGTTTCCGGTTTCTTTGCAGCTGTGCAGAATGCGCCCGTTAAAGGTGTTCTGAAGGGTTCCCAACTGGTGCTTATGTGCGCCAATGCTTTTACACTGGAGATCGTCAATAAGCCTGAGATCCTGAGCCTTGTGGCAAGAAAAGCCTCGGCGAAGCTGAACGCACAAGTGCGTGTGACTGCGGTGGATCAAACGGCCAGCAACACAAAGAGTGAACAGATGGAGCAGCTGCTGCAATTCGGCAGAGCGCATTCGGATATTGTAAAAATTAAGGAAAAATAAGGAGAATTGTATTATGGCAAAGGGTGGATTCCGCGGCATGCCCGGCGGTGGCATGAACCAGGCCGCGATGATGAAGCAGGCACAGAAGATGCAGCAGGAGATGCTGCGTATGCAGGAGGAGATGGAAACCAAGACCTACTCTGCATCTGCCGGCGGCGGTATGGTGAAGGCTGAGGTCAACGGTAAAAATGAGATTGTTTCTCTACAGATCAATCCTGAAGCGGTGGACCCTGACGATGTGGAAATGCTGCAGGATATGGTAATTGCCGCAGTGAATGAGGCACTGCGTACTGCTGAGACTGATAAAGCTAACCAGATGTCCCGTATGACTGGCGGCCTGAATCTGGGCGGCCTGTTCTAAGGAGGCATTATGCAATACTTTCCCGCAGCGCTGCAGGACCTGGCGGATCAGTTTGGCAGATTGCCTGGTATTGGCGGCAAGACTGCGCAGCGTCTTGCCTTTCATGTGTTGAGTCTTCCGCTGGAGGATGCACAGGCCTTTGCTGACGCGATCATTGAGGCTAAACGTACGGTGCATACTTGTCCGGTATGTCAGAACTTGACGGACAGAGATGTTTGTCCTATTTGCAATGACGGCCTGCGTGACAGAAGTGTAATTTGCGTGGTGGCTGATCCCAAGGATGTGATCGCCATGGAGCGCAGCCGCGAGTTTGCCGGTGTGTACCATGTGCTGCATGGAGTGATTTCTCCGCTGAATCACGTGACACAGGATGATATTAAGATCAAAGAGCTCTTAATGCGTGTTGCTACTGGCGAGGTCAGGGAGGTCATTATGGCCACCAACCCTGACACAGAGGGTGAAGCAACTGCCATGTACATCTCCCGCCTGCTGCGGCCCATGGAAGTCAAAGTGACCCGATTGGCCTATGGCGTGCCGGTTGGCAGCCAACTGGAATACGCGGATGAAGTGACTCTTTCCCGTGCGTTAGAGGGCAGACAGGAAATATAAAGTGCCGGCCTTGTGTAGTTACACACGAGGCCGGCATGCTTAGTTTTCTTTGTACTGTACAAAACCGAGGGTCATATAGTCCAAATATACTTGCTTGTCGGGGGTTTTGCCCATGGTGACCCGGTGGCAATTTACCTCCCATACAGCCGAGCTGTTCAGCTCGGTAGCCTTGATCTCAAACACGTGGTTCCAACTCTTACCTTCCATGTACTGGTCCTCCCGCAGGAAACGGATCAGCTCCAAACCACGGAAGTTAAACGTGGGGAAGGCGTTCTTGATACATGCCCCAAACAGCATATTGGCATCGCGAACGCTGCCCATTTCAAATGTACTGCGGATCATAGCGCCATAATCTTCCATAAAAGTACCTCCTTATAGTTTGGAATATACCTTATCCAGGAAACGTTGCGTGGTAATGACAGCTCGTTTGTGTGTGCCTTCGCCGATCTTGCCGGTTTCGTCGAACGCAGTAAGAGCGAAGGTGATGGTATTTCCGTCAACCTCGGTCACCTCTGCTTCCGCATATACCTCTAGACCCACAGGAGTAGCAGACAGATGGGAAATACTGAGTGCAGTGCCGACCGATGTCTTATCCTCGGGCAGCGCTTGGGCGATGGCTTCGCAGGCAGCACCTTCCATTAGAGCTACCATGCAAGGGGTCGCATAAACCAGCAGACTGCCGGAGCCTACCTCCAAAGCAGTGTCTTCGCGTTCCACAAGCGTGGATACTTTACCTTTCATACCAACCGTAATTTGCATAATCATATCCCTCCGATTTCTAATTTCAATATAGCTTAAAACGGCGCAGGTGTCAACAAAAGGTTTGCTATTTTTTGACTCCTGCAATATAATGAACATATCAAAAACGGGAAGAACGAAGTGAAAAATATGAGAAACGAATCGGCAAAAAATGTCGCGCTGGGCGGCGTGCTTGCGGCGGTTGCTGTAGTGATCATGTGCCTGGGCGGTCTGATTCCATTGGCAACTTTTATATGTCCTATGCTGTGTACGCTGATCCAGTATATGGTGCTGCGCTTTTGCGGCAAAAGGATCGCTTGGGCGTGGTTTTCGGTCGTGGCGATCCTGAGTATCTTACTGGGACCGGATAAAGAAGCGGCACTTGTCTTTATGCTGTTGGGCTGCTACCCTATCGTAAAGCCATGGTTGGAGCGGAGCAGACTGCATTGGCTGTGGAAGGTGCTCTTATTTAACAGTGCGATCCTTCTGCTGTATGGACTGTTGCTGCGGCTTTTTGGACTGGATGCTGTGGTACAGGAATATGAAGCGCTGGGTACTGTTGGCCTTGTGATCGCACTATTGTTGGGGAATGCTACATTTATTCTACTGGACAGATTGCTGACGATCCTGTCAAAACGGAACTTTCGGAAAAAGAGTGGATGAAGATGGATAAAACGTGGATCCTTTATATTTTGGAATGTAAGGACGGATCTTTATACACAGGCATCACAGATGATCTGCCGCGCCGATTGGCTGCACACCGATCCGGTAAGGGAGCCAAGTATACGCGGGGGCGCGGCCCATTTGTTATACGCTATACGGAAACCTGCGAAAGTCACTCCGTAGCCCTTCGCAGAGAAATACAAGTCAAAAAGCTGACACGGCCACAGAAGGATCGCTTGATTGCAGAATACGCGCCGGACAATAAATGACTCCCTCCAACGGCAAGTCGGAGGGAGTTGCTTATTACATATCTAAAACGCTCATTTGCGCGTTGGTCGTTTCAAATTTTCAGTATTTAATGTAACTAAACCTGCATCCATCATTTTCTGCAAACTCATAAGAATACCGAGCTTGGCATGCAGCCAGGTCAAGCCGCCCTGAAAATACACGGCATAAGGCGGACGGATCGGACCGTCAGCAGACAATTCAATAGAGGATCCCTGCACAAAAGCACCGGCCGCCATGATCACCTTGTCATTGTATCCGGGCATATCCCAGGGTAAGGGGGTAACATAGGAGTCTACCGGAGCCGCTGCCTGAATGCCCTTACAAAAGGCGATCATACCCTCTTCACTGCCAAGCTCCACAGCCTGAATAATGTCATGACGACTCTCTGTAGCATTGGGTATACAGCGGAAACCAAGGGGCTCATAGAGGTTCGCGGCAAAAATCGCGCCTTTTTCAGCACCGGCCACAACGGTGGGAGCCAGGAAGAACCCCTGATACAGGCTGGGCATCAGACCAAGGTTAGCACCAACTTCCTGTCCTAAGCCGGGAGCAGAGAGACGATATGCACAGCGGCTGACGCACTCCTGTGTGCCGCAGATATAGCCACCGATGGGAGCTAGGCCGCCGCCTGGATTCTTGATGAGCGAGCCGACGACCATATCCGCACCCACATCAGAAGGCTCGATGGTCTCAACAAATTCGCCGTAGCAGTTATCCACCATGACAAGGATATCCGGCTTCACAGCCTTGCAGAATGCGATCAATTCACCGATCTGTGCGACAGAGAAGGTAGGACGGGTCGCATAGCCTTTGGAGCGCTGGATCGTCACCAGCTTGGTTTTTTCATTGATCGCTGCGCGGATACTGGGATAATCAAAAGTCCCGTCACAGAGCAGATCAACCTGCTTGTAGGTGACGCCGTACTCTGCCAAGGAGCAGGGGCTCTGACGGATACCAATTACTTCCTGTAAAGTATCGTAAGGCGCGCCTACGGGGCTGAGCAGTTCGTCGCCGGGAAGCAGATTTGCAGACAACGCTACAGTCAGAGCATGGGTGCCACAGGTGATCTGAGGCCGCACCAGTGCAGCTTCCGTGTGGAACACATCGGCGTATACTTTTTCCAGATTGTCGCGACCCACATCGTCATAGCCGTAGCCGGTGGTTGCGGCAAAGCATGCTGCCGAGACCTTGTTTTTCTGCATAGCGGCCAGTACTTTTGACTGATTATACTCAGCGATCTGGTCGATCTTATGGAAGCGATCCGTCAGCCTATCAAGCGCAGCTTCACCATAAGCGTACACTGCAGGTGAGATGCCCATTGTTGTATATAATTCAAGCAATTCTGTCATGTTTTGGCTCCTTGTATTAGAAACTCATTTTTACGTTGAAAAGTATACAAAACAAAAGCCCCGGCTGTCAATACCGGGGCTAAATAAATGTGAAAGTTTTGCGTGTTAGTCATTTCTGCGACGGCCGCCGAACAGAATGAACAAACGCAGCAGCTGCGTAAATGCGGCAAGTGTTGCAACAACATAAGTCATGGCTGCCGCGCTGAGTGTCTTCTTTGCGCCGATGCGCTCATCATCTGTGAGCATATTCGTATTATCGATAGCATTCATGGCGCGGCGGCTTGCGTTGAATTCTACGGGAAGTGTCACCAGCTGAAAGATCAAAGACAGGCCGAAGCAGGCGATGCCTAAATAAATCAGAATAGTGGAGAACTCACCAAAACTTGTAATTAAGATGCCGATCAGAATCAATGGCATCGCAAGTTTGGATCCAATGTTTGTAACTGGGATAATAGCAGCGCGCAGCTTGATAGGACCGTAATTCTGTGCATACTGAACGGCGTGTCCTGCTTCGTGGCAAGCAACGCCGATGGCTGCGGTGGAGGGACTGTCATAAACCTTGTCTGACAGGCGGATCACATTGGTTTTGGGATCAAAGTGATCTGTCAGGTTACCGGCAACACGTTCGATCCGCACACCGCTTACACCATTTGCAAGCAATACACGTTGTGCGGCCTGCGCACCTGTGATATGGCGAGACGAAATTTGACTGGAATAACGATCAAAGGTACTGTTGACCCGTGAGCTGGCAACCAGGGAAAGGACCAGTACAGGCAGAACGAGCACAAGGTAAGTCCAGTCGAAACCATAGAAATAATAGGGCATTCAGAAACCTCCAAATTAGATGGATGTAGGCTCCAGTGCATTGTATAGGGTGTCGGTAATAGCACCGCGGAAAATGGAGTACGCCTGGCTGTGCAGTGTCTCCAACGCTCCGGCGGAGTGGTTAATGGGGACATTTCCAGCCATAAACAGATCCTGATCAAAGATGAACCGTACTTCATTATCTGCCTGACCATTTGTTTTGACAAGCCCGATGCCAGCATGGATCTTTACACGGCAGCCGCCGCGGATAGCAAGCTCTGCATCCATATTGCAGCGGGATGCTGTATGTTCAGGTACATCCTCTTCACCCAAGGGGCCTAAGTAGGCAGGCTCGATCAGCTGTGAAAACGGAACATCCTGCAGATCCAAGGCGTTTCTGGAAATAAAGTTCAGATATCGCAGCCCTACGCGATGGAAGTGTGCTGGCTGATAGATTTTGATAAATGCGGCCAAAGGCTTATCAAGACGCTTGGCAAAGTCCTCCCAGCAAGTGTATCTTGTGCAGGCCAGAGAAATGAAGGTGCTTGTTAAATTAACGCGCCAGACACCGTCTGCGGTAGCAAACTGGTAATTTACGGTTGTAGGGGCATTTTCAAGGGATAAATTGCCGGGAGTACCGGTGACCTTCGGTGCGGGCGTTTCTTTTCGTACAGTATAGATGGGGAATTGGCTGCGGATCGCTTCCTGAAATTCTACCGGCGGCTTGGCCCCAATAATCAGAATTTCCGGGAATCGCAGCTGGCAGATCACTTCACCTAGCTGATTCTTTTGCAGCAAGCAGCGTTCTTCGTTGGAAAACATAGTAAATCCTCATTTCATTTGTTCTTTTTGATATTATATAAGAACAACGCTAAAAACGCAAGACAGTTACTTGTGTGATGATGAAACTTTACATTTTGTTCGCATGTTGATATAATATGAAAAAACAAGGAGGTTTATTATGGAATTTTTACACTGGCTCGAAAATATTCGCGTACCGGTCCTCAATGAGTTTATGCTAGGAATTACCTATCTGGGTGACGAGATCGCCTTTTTGGTAATTGCCTTGATCCTGTTCTGGTGCGTTGATAAACGAAGAGGCTACTATATTTTGTCTGTGGGCTTTTTGGGGACGATCGCCAATCAATTTATGAAGCTTTGGTTTCGGATCCCCAGGCCATGGGTCCTGGATGAAACACTTCAGCCTATGGACCAGGCTTTGGAGGGGGCGAGTGGATTCAGTTTTCCCAGCGGTCATACACAGTCCTCAGTCGGTACTTTTGGCGGCATAGCGTATACTGCGAAAAAGAAAGCGATTCGTATTATCGGTATTCTTGTCGCTGTGCTTGTACCGTTTTCCCGCATGTATGTGGGCGTGCATACGCCTTTGGATGTTGGCGTTGCGGCTGCCATTGCAATCGTACTGATCTTTGCGGTTCGTCCTGTTGTGATGGGAAAGAATGGTAAGTATTTTCCGATCCTTATGGGCGTGATGACTGCGGCGGCCGTTGCCTATTTATGCTTTGTGGAATTATATCCGTTCCCTGCGGATGTTGATCCGGAAAGATTGCAGTCCGGAGTGAACAGTGCGTATACGATGATCGGCTGCTTGGTTGGCCTTCTGGTCGTGTATATTGTGGATGAAAAGTGGCTACATTTCCCTGTGAAGGGCGTGTGGTGGGCGCAGATATTGAAGGTCGTGATCGGTCTTTTGCTGGTGCTTGCTATCAAGAGTGGTCTGAAAACACCGCTAAACGCCCTGTTTGGCGAATATATTGGCAGAGCGGCACGGTATTTCCTGATGGTGATCATGGCAGGCATCGTGTGGCCGCTGTCCTTTAAACTGTTCGCCAAAATCGGCGCTAAGGAGTAAATGTGTCATGCACCCTGTACTGTTTGCTTTTTTGGGAATCGTTCTGCTGATCCTGTTTAGTGGCGGCTATGTTTTCTTTGTGGCCTGCCGCCGTGGCAGAGAGCCTAACTGGCTCGTGCGCGAGGAATTGGAAAGGACACCTTACGGTGAATTTTACGAGAATGTTGTAGCTGCGGATCTGTGGCTAAAGCAACACGAAGTACAGGATGTATTTGTTCAAAGCGAGGATGGCCTTCGACTTCACGGCCTTTGGATCCCGGCGGACAATGCAAAGGGGACGGTCCTGCTGGCGCACGGATACCGAAGCTCCTATTTGCTGGATTTTGCAATGGTGTTTGATGTTTATCATCAGTTTGGATTCAATCTATTGGTACCTGAGCAGCGCTGCCACGGAAAGAGCGAGGGGAAGTACATTACCTTCGGCGTAAAGGAAAGCCGGGATGTGCAGAACTGGATCGCTTATCACAATAAGCAGTTTGGTGCCATCCCATTGATTCTGAACGGTTTATCCATGGGTGCATCAACTGTATTATATCTGGCGAATGAAAACCTGCCGGACAATGTTAGGGGGATCATTGCTGATTGCGGCTTTACATCTCCCAAAGAAATTCTGAAAAAAGTATACAGGACGATGATACACCTGCCTGCGGGCCTTTCTGTATGGGCTGCTAATCTATTTGCCAGAATGTTTGCAAGCTTCAGCCTTACCGCAAAGGATACACGCAGGACGCTCCTATCGAGCCGCCTTCCTGTTTTAATGATCCATGGTCTTGCAGATGATTTCGTTCCCTGTGAGATGACGCAGCAGGGGTATGATGCTTGCAGCAGTGAAAAACAGCTGCTGCTGGTGGCCGGCGCAGGCCACGGTGTCAGCTTTTTGTCAGACCCTGTGGGATATACGGCTGCCGTAATGTACTTTTTTAAGAAGAATATAGAGAATTTTTTAAATTAGAAAGAGGAAAAATATGGATACGATCCGTGTAAAGAAATTGAAAGCAAATGCCATTCTTCCCACCTACGGTTCTTTGGAAGCTGCCGGAGCAGATCTGTATGCCTGCCTGGATGAAACCGTGTGGATCCAACCTGGGGAAACGGTATGGATCCCCACAGGTATTGCTTTGGAGGTGCCAAAAGGGTGTGCGGGCTTGGTGTATGCACGGAGCAGTTTGGGGGCCAAACGTGGGTTGGCGCCTGCGAATAAAGTAGGTGTCGTCGACAGTGATTATCGTGGAGAGATCCGCGTTGTGCTTCTCAATCACAGCCAACAGGTGCAAAAAGTGGAAAACGGAGAGCGCGTGGCACAGTTCTTGATTACGCCGGTGCTGACACCTGCATATGTGGAAGCAGAGGATCTATCCGATACAGCCCGTGGTGATGGCGGCTTTGGCTCCACAGGTAAATAACAGATGCATACAGAAACCCACCGGTAATCCGGTGGGTTTCTGCAAGGAAAAACCACCGGCACGGATGCACGGATGCGCGTGACCGGTGGTTATGATTAGTAGAACAGAAGATCGGAGTAGGTGGGGTAAGGCCAGAAGGACTTATCTGTCAGTTTCTCCAGATGATCTGCATCAGCACGCAAGGAGTCCATGTCGGCTACGATCACATCGTGATAGTAAGCGACAGCCTCCGCACCGCGCTGAGGGATGTTTTTCAAATCCTGCTGCAGCTTTTCGCATTTTTCGTAAACTGCGGCTGTGGTGGCACTCAGGCGCTCTGCGAGGGCCGATTCAGCCTTACAGCTCATGCCAAGGGGTTTTTTGGCGATAATACCCTCACATAGGGATTTTGTGTAAGCTAGCGCGGCGGGTAGTATCTGATGCAAAATCATATCCACACTTGTTTGTGCTTCAATATTGATGATCTTGCAGTATGCATCCATGTGAATCTCGTGACGGGCAAGAAACTCCCGCTGGGTGAAGATGCCATGCTTTGTAACGAGTTCGATATTCTTCTGGCTGATATAGCTAGGCAGGCATTTTGCTGTGGAACGCAGATTGCTCAGACCACGCCGTTCCGCCTCCGCTTCCCACTCCTGAGAATAGCCGTTGCCGTTGAAAATGATCCGCTGGTGTTTGGTGAAGGTGTCACATACCAGTGTTTGCAGTGCAGAATTGAAATCCTCGGCATTTTCCAACTGATCTGCGAACTTTCCGAGCTCCTCAGCCATAATGGTATTCAGAGCGACGTTGGGATCAGCGATCGACTGTGAGGAGCCCA
>CAYVCR010000045.1:0-10211 GCA_964450205.1 uncultured Oscillospiraceae bacterium
CTTTGCTCTCGCATGGAATTTGATCAAATGCACCTGGAAACGGACGACCTGATGAACAATTTCCAGCAGGAGCTTTTGCCGTAACCGGCAGTCAGGTTGTCCATATCATATAGATTGCCCGCTGGGATTTCCCAGCGGGCTTTTTCTGTTATTCTGTTGTGTTATAGATCAGGATGCGGTTACCCTCTTCTGACACGTTCAGAAGCTCGTGGAGGTTGTCCTCAGTGATGAGGGTATCGCCCACATAGCAATCCTCCAGGGTCAAGGTCACGCCGTCGGAGCCGCTCTTAAACAAGATGTTGAAGGGCACGGTATTGCCGTCTTCATCGGTCCTGCCCTCAAAATGGCAGCCGACCAACGTGGTATTGATATAAGGCCGCAGGTTAGCCTGGCTCCCGGTGCTATCCCAGCCAAAGGTGCAGTCTGTGAACAGGGCCTCCGAGAAACCGGTGTAGCTGCTCCAGCCGTAGAAGCTGCAGCCTTCGGCGATCAGCTTATCTTCGGTCTTGCCGTAGCCGAAGTTCAGCGCGTAGGTGTCGCCATCCACAGTCACATTATACAGCCGCACCTCACCGATCCGTCGATGATCAGAGCTGTCGCCGATACAGCGGTACGCACCGGTGATGGTCACGTCACGGACAGTACCGGCCACAACGGTCAGACCGTTTTCTGTGGCAACATTGTCCTTAATATAGGTGGGGCCGGTGATAGTATGGCCGCCGCCCTGGAACTCACCGCCGTAAACCACGGGAGATTCCTCCATGGTCACGTCCGCTTCCAGCGTCACCAGACCGCCGGTTGCCAATGCATCGATCAGCGCCTGGGGCGTATCGATCGCAGGCTCAGTCGCTTCGGTGGTTTCCGGTGCGGCAGTAGTTTCGGTAGTTTCCGGCTCTGTCTGTTCCGGAACGGTTTCGCCGCAGGCTGCCAGGCTCAGCACCAGCAGTAGTGTCAAAATCAAGCAAAATATCTTTCTCATAGCTGCTCCTCTTATTCTATAATATAGGCCGCCAGGATCTGGCCATAGTAGGCAGTATGGTAGTCGCCTTCGTTGGGTGTGCCCTTGGCGTAGTAGCGCTTATCGTTTTCCGGGGCGATGGCCGCCGGGTCCTGGTCCTGCTTGTAAATGACCTTGCACTCCAGGGTCAGGGGCAGTTCCCTGATACCAGGCACAGAGATTACTTCCGGTGCTTCCTCGGTAAGATTCAGCTCCGCGAATTTATCCATATCCCTGCCGGACTTGGTGCCGCAGACGGAGAGAATATTCTTGTCGATCTCGCCCATGGGCACGTTGATGGTAAACTCACCGTTTTTCTCCAGCAGCTGCTTGGTGTAGCGGCTTTCCCGGACAAACACGGTACAAATCGGCTTGCCCCACTCGATACCCAGAGTCCCCCAACCGATGGTCATGGAATTGGGTCTGCCGTCTGCCTTGGTGGTCAGCAGCACGCCCTTACCCACATGTTCCAGAATATGACCTGCATATTCCCATACGTTGATTTTCCGTTTCATGGTAATACCTCCTTTTCTGCATCTATGATACCTGCTCTCAAACAAATTTGCAAGGGATTTTTATGGGGATCAAATTTCAGTTTATAGAGCAGTTGATAGGTGGCACACCCAAAGCCCTCTCCCGGGGAGAGGGTGGCACGGCAAAGCCGTGACGGGTGTGGATTGGCGTGCACTGAAACATGCCAAAAAGCCTGCACATAGGCAGAAAATTCAAGATTATCGCCCGCAATCCACATCAGTCAAAAATCAAAGATTTTTGCCAGCTTCTCCCCGGGAGAAGCCTTTCGGTGTCCTATCGCAACAGCTCGATAAATTGGAATTTTCGGAATTGGTTGACAATGCAGCGTGCAGGAATTATAATAAGCGGGACTTTAGAAAGAAGGCAGACCCCCATGAGATCAAAAGCATTTAAACAGGTATTTCTGGATACTGTGCCGGTACTGACCGGCTATCTGTTTCTGGGTATGGGCTTTGGTATCCTGCTTGCCGAGCAAACAGGAAAGGGTGTCGGTTGGGCGGCGCTGATGGCTGTGTTCGTGTTCGCCGGTTCCGGCCAGTATCTGACAGTGGAGCTGTTAAAAAACAACTCCGATCTGGTCAGTGCAGCCATCGCCATTTTCCTGGTCAACGCCCGTCATATTTTTTACGGCATCTCCCTGATCGACACTTATAAAAACGCCGGACTGAAAAAGCTCTATATGATCTTCGGTCTGACCGACGAAACTTATTCCCTGGTGACCCAGAAGCAGCCGCCAGAGGGTATGCAGCGGCATACCTACTGCCTGTTGGTGACGGCTCTGGATCATGCTTACTGGGTGGTGGGCTGCGTGCTGGGCAATCTGGCCGGCAGCTATATCCCCATCAGCTTCGAGGGTGTGGAGTTTGTGCTGACTGCCCTGTTCGTAACCTTGTTTGTGGATCAGTGGCTGGGCAGCAAAAACCATCTGCCCGCCCTGATCGGCGTAGGCTGTACGGTGATATGCCTGGCTGTGATCGGTAAGGATTACTTCCTGATCCCCTCCATGGTGCTGATCGCTACGCTGTTGATCGCTGCCCGGTACATAAGGAGGAAGCGCCATGAAGCATGATATTCTTCTGATCGTAGTTGTGGCGCTGGTGACTATGCTTACCCGCTTCCTGCCCTTCCTCATTTTCGGTGAAAAGCGCAAGACTCCGGAGATCGTGACCTATCTCGGTCAGGTACTGCCCTTTGCCATCATGGGTATGCTGGTGGTGTACTGCCTGAAGGACGTCAGCTTTCTCAGTGCCCCCTACGGTGCACCGGAGCTGATCGGCATCGCCATTACTGCCGGCCTACACATCTGGCGGCGTAATTCCCTGCTGTCAATCGGCGTGGGCACGGTTTGCTACATGCTGCTGGTGCAGCTGGTATTTTAAATGCAAAATTCAGAATGCATAATGCATAATGAATGTGTGGCCTTCGGCCACTTATTTCAATCATCTGCGAAGCGGATACCATAATTCTGCATTCAGCATTTAGCATTTAGCATTAAAAAATCCTCTCCCATCGGGAGAGGATTTCTTTATTTCAGTTCCCACAGCTTGATCTGGCTGGATTTTTCATACAAGCGCAGATAGCTGTCGTAACGGGTCTTTTCGATGGTTCCTGCCTCCACAGCTGCCCGGATCGCACAGCCGGGCTCCGCCCGGTGGGAGCAGTCATGGAACTGGCACTGACCAAAGTAGGGCGCGAAATCCGGGAAGGCAAACTGCAGATTTTCCTTCAGCAGTACATCCATCTGGTCTGTGTCGAAGGAGGAAAAACCGGGAGTGTCGGCCACATAGGTATCGCCGCCCAAACAGAAAAGCTCCACATGGCGGGTAGTATGGCGGCCACGGCCCAGCTTTTCAGAGACCTCGCCGGTGGCCAGGGACAATTCCGGGCACAGCCGGTTGAGCATGCTGCTCTTTCCCACGCCGGTATTACCGGTAAAGGCCACCAGCTTGCCGTCTATCAGCTGTCGCAGCTCCTCCACGCCCTCGCCGCTGATTGCGCTGGCCCGGATCACCGGGAAGCCTGCATTCTGGTAAATACGCGTAAGGTCCACAGCCGGATCCAGGTCACACTTGTTGACGCAGATATAGACCGGTACCTCCTGGTCGCCTGCGATGGCTGCCACCCGATCGATCAGAAACGGATCAGTAACAGGATTGGCATTGGCAGCAAATACCACCAAGGCATCAACATTGGCAACCGCCGGGCGGATAAACCGATTCTTACGGGGAAGGATCTTCTCCACCATGCCTTTACCGTGCTCTGCGGTGATCTCTACCATATCGCCGGTCAGAGGGCTTTCGTGGCCCTTGCGCAGGCTGCCCCGGCCGCGGCAGGTCACCAGTCCATCCGGTGTCTGCACTTCGTAAAAGCCGCTGAGGGAGCGCACGATGCGCCCAGTATCACGTTTAACCATTGGCAGAGAAATTGACAGACTTTCTGCCGATGACATTGCCGTCGTAATACAGCTCATATAATACCGCCGTACCTGTGCCGGTCACAGTTACTGTCACAGAGGTCTGCTCTGCATTCAGAGTGATGATCTGCACCGTCTCACCGCCAGTCATCAGGTCTGCATCGTAGGTCGCGCCAGCTTCCAGGCCCGAGGGGGGTGTGATGGCTATGGTGATCGTCTGGGTCGTGGTCACCGGGGGCTGGGGACCCTTGGAGATGGTCAGCTTGATCTGGGTATTCACGTCCAGCTCCGTGTTGGCTTCCTCAGATTGCCACATGACCCGGTCCTTCTCAACAGTGTCTGAGTAATCGTAGTCGATCTCGGGGGTCTTCACAAAGCCAGCGGTAGACAGCACGTTGTAGGCGCTGCTGATATCCATGTTGAGCAGATTGGGCATCAGCTTCATTTCCGGGCCCTTGCTGATATACAGCGTCACCTTGTCGCCGGTTTTGATCTTTTCGCCCACTTCCGGCTCTGTGCGGATCACGTTGCCCTTTTCCACGGAGGAATCATATTCTTCCTCGATCTGTACGTCCAGATCCAGCTTTTGGTTATCCAGCGTCTTCTCGGCGTTGCTCTTGGTGGCATTGATCAGGTCCGGCATGGAAGCGGTCTTGATCTCCTGACCTGTGCTGATGACCACCGTCACCTTGGTGCCCTTTTCCAAGACCACGTTGGCCTCAGGGTCAGTGCTGATCACGTAGCCGCTTTCCACATCGTCACTTGTCTGGCGATCAATGGTAAGATTCAGGTCCAGCTCCAGAGAATTCAAGTAATCCAGCGCTGTCTGCTCCTTATAATTCTGCAGGTTGGGCATGGTGATCACAGCAGGCGCAGGGCCATCGCTGATGATCACGGCAATTTCCTGGCCCGCCTGGATCTGTGTGCCGGAGACGGGGTCCTGCTCCAGGATCATACCGGCAGGCTTTTCTTCATCAAATTGCTTACGTTCCAGGATAAATTTCATATCCGGGTATTTCGTCGACAGGTCATCATAGTATTCTCCAACCACTGCCGGTACTTCGATCATAGCCGGAACCTCCGGATCCTGACCCTGGCAGGACAGCAGCAGGAATACGATGGCTACCACCAGCGCCAGGGCACAAACGATCACCGCAATGATGGCTACCCAATTCTTCTCGTCCCCCTTTGACGTACTCGTACGTCCAGAGGAGCTGCTGCGACTGGATGTGCTGCTTTTGGCAGATGTATTACTGCGGCTGGAGGTGCTGCTTTTGGCAGATGTACCGCTGCTCGATGTGCTGCGGCGGCTGTCGCCGCTGCGGGCAGCTGTACTGGAAGTACGGGGTGTCTGTCCCCTGTTTGCAACGCGCTCGGCAGTGGTGTTACCGGCAGGCATAGGGATCACCTGAGGCTCCTTGGGCATTCTCGTCACCGCATCCAGCGGGGGGATATTATAATCAAACAGAATGGCAGGATCCTTGCGGAATTCATCCATATCCTGCAGCATCTGAGTGGCGCTGCTGTAGCGCTTGGCAGGCTCGTTGGCCATGGCCTTCATGATGATCTGCTCCAGGCCGCCGGGGATATTGGCATTGATGGTAGAAGGCATCACTGCGCCGCCGTTGATATGCTGGATCGCCACCGCAACCGGCGAATCCCCGTCGTAAGGCGGGCGGCCGCACATCATCTCATACATGACAACGCCCAAGGAATACAGGTCGCTGCGGTCATCCACACGGCCACCCTTTGCCTGCTCGGGAGAGATGTAGTGCACAGAGCCCAGCGCCTCCTTGGTCAGGGTGTTGCCCTGGCTCATGAGCCGGGCGATACCAAAGTCGGTGACCTTTACAGAGCCGTTTTTCAGCACCATGATGTTGTGGGGCTTGATGTCCCGGTGGACGATACCACGGCTGTGGGCGTGCTGCAGCGCCTTGGCGATCTGGATGGCAAAGTGCAGAGTTTCCTTCCAGTTCAGGTACTGCTTCTTCTCCATATACTGCTTCAGGCTAATGCCCTCGATCAGCTCCATGACGATATAGTCAGCCTCCAGGGAAACGGAGGTGGACACGTCGTAAACAGAAACGATGTTGGGGTGACTGAGCATGGCAACAGCCTGGCTCTCCGAATGGAAACGGCTGCGGAAATCCTCGTCCTCTAAATAGTCATCCTTCAAGATCTTAATAGCCACCAGACGATTGAGTCGGTGACAGCGTGCTTTATAAACAACCGCCATACCACCGGTACCGATGACCTCCAGAATCTCATACCGGTTATCCAGCAGTCGGCCAATATACTTATCCATAAAACTGAAACTCCTTTCGCTGCCGATCAGATACAGACCAAAATACTGGTCACGTTATCCGGCGCGCCACGGTTTTTGGCAATATCCAGCAGGCGTTGGCAGCACTGCTGCTTTTCGTCTCCGTGGACCACTTCGAAAAGCATCTCCTGCTCATCGATCACGTTACTCAGACCGTCGGTGCACAGCAGCAGACAGTCTCCTCGCTCCACCTTATGGTGGAAAATATCCGGCTCCACTACAGGCTCAGTGCCGATGGCGCGGGTAATCAAATTCTTGCCCGGATAGGAGCGGGCCTGTTCCTTTGTCAGCTCGCCGTTCTTTACCATCAGCTGCACCAAAGAATGGTCCTCGGTCAGCTGGATCACGCCGTCGGGATTGATCGCATATGCGCGACTGTCGCCCACATTGACCACTGTTACCTGTTTGGCGCGCACAAGGACTGCCACCAGGGTCGTACCCATGCCGGTAAAATCCTCAAACTGCTGTGCCTGGTCGTGAACGGTGAAATTGGTCAGCTTAACTGCACTATGTAGCATCTGATCCAGCCGCTCCTGGTCCATATCTGCTGTCCAGGTGCGCCCCACCTCCTGGGTGAACACATCCACCGCCAGGGAGCTTGCCACGTTGCCGGACTTAGCTCCGCCCATACCGTCGCAGACCACACACAAAAGTGTATTCTTGTCCAGCTGTTCGATCTGGAAGGCGTCCTGATTTTGAGTTCGGGTACAGCCCGGATCTGTCAGACCCCAATATTGCATAAAGCTTCACGCTCCTTCTTTTGCGGCCTTCCGCCGCCTGTCATTGGTTACTCTGTTTGCTGTATTTTCTCCGCAGCTGACCGCAGGAGGCATCAATATCGCCGCCCAGGGTGCGCCGGACAGTGGCAGGGATCCCCGCATCCTCCAGCATTTTCTGGAAATTGGCTACCGCCTGCTTGGTGCTGGGCTTCAGGGGACTTTCTTCCACATGATTTAAGGGAATCAGATTAAAATGGGCGGGCAGGCCCTTGAGCCGACGGATCAGCTCCCTGGCCGCCTCGGGGGTATCGTTGACCCCATCGATCATGGCGTATTCAAAGGAGATACGCCGGCCCGTCTTATCATAGTAGCGTCGGCAGGCAGCCAACAGTTCCTCGGTAGGATAGGCCTTGTTCACCGGCATGATGGTATTGCGGATCGCATCGTTGGGCGCATGCAGGGACACCGACAGCGTCAGCTGCAGCTTTTTTTCTGCCAGCCGGTCGATCATGGGCACCAGACCGCAGGTGGACAGGCTGATATGGCGCATGGAGATGTTCATACCGTCTTTGCTGTTTACAAGCTCCAGAAAACGCATCACATTTTCAAAGTTATCCAGTGGCTCACCGATGCCCATCAGCACGATGTGAGATACCGGCAAACCGGAATCCACCTGTGTAAACAGCACTTGGTCAAGCATCTCAAAGGGCTCCAGCTTGCGCACCAGACCACCCAAAGTGGAAGCGCAGAAGGCGCACCCCATACGGCAGCCCACTTCTGTGGAAATGCAGACCGTGTTGCCGTAATGGTAGCGCATGAGCACCGTTTCCACACAGTTGCCGTCGGACAGCTGCCACAAATATTTGATGGTGCCATCCTTTTTGGATTCCTGTTTGCGCACCACCTGGGGAATCCGCAGGGGGTACTTCTCCGCCAGTGCATCCCGCAGGGCCTTAGGCAGATCGGTCATCTCCCCATAGCTGCGTATGCCCTTATGGAGCCAGGTATAGACCTGCTTGGCACGAAAGGCAGGCTGTCCCAATTCCTTGAGAACAGTGCCCAGCTCCTGCAGGGTCATGGATTTCAAATTCGTCATAGTTTTTTCCTCAGACGGGCAATGAAAAAGCCGTCTGTGTCATATTCTCCGGGCACCAGCGCCAGCATACCGTTTTCGTTCTTCGGGAAGACAGCAGGCAGCGGCAGGGGCTCCAATGCAAAGTCCGGGTGATTGGCCAGGAATGCTTCCACTACGCCCTCATTCTCTGCGCGAACCAGCGTGCAGGTGGAGTACAGCAGCACACCGCCGGGCCCCACGTAGCGGGCCTGATTCGTAAGGATCTGCAGCTGCAGCGCGGGCAGCTCGGCCATGGAGGCCGGGTCTTTATAACGGATGTCCGGCTTCTTGCGGATAATGCCGTAGCCAGAGCAGGGCACGTCCGCGATCACCGCGTCCATAGCACCCTCCCATTGAGGGTTGAACACAGCGCCGTCATGACACAGAGCGGTAATGTTGGTAAGGCCCAAACGTCTGGCGCCGTTTTCGATCAGGGGAATTTTGTGCACATGGATGTCACAGGAGGTGACGGAGCCGGTACCGTTCATGGCCATGGCCGCGGCAAAGCTCTTGCCGCCGGGGGCAGCACAGCAATCCAGCACTTTGGAATGTGGGGGGATCTGAGCGCACAGGACGCTGAGCTTGGCCGCCGGGTCCTGCACATAAAACAGTCCGTCACGGAAAGCTTGCAAACTCTCCAGACTGCCTGTGCCGGTGAGCACAAGGCAATTTTCCAGCCAGCTGTGGGGCTCTGCCGCCACGCCCTCCGCTTCCAAAGCGGTCAGTAAGGCTGCCGCCGTGGTTTTCAGGGTATTGACCTGCACGGTCATGGGCGCGATTCCATTGTTGGCCCGCAGCATCCCTTCCAACCGTTCCTTACCCACGTAGTCCTTCAGCATATCCACCAGCGCCTGGGGATGGCTGTATTGTTCCACGTAGCTGCGGGGCTCCTGCAGTTCTTCCGACGCAGCACGGCGCAGAACAGCATTCACAAGGCCCGGTGCAGAGCGCACCTTGGGGCAGTATTTTTTTGTCAAGGCCACGGACTCATTGACCGCAGCCGCATTGGGGATCTTATCCATCATGCACATCTGATACAGGCCCAGATGCAGGATATCCCGGACAGCAGGGTGCAGCGCCTTAGCCTTGCCGGTCAGCAGCTGCTGCAGGTAAAAATCCAGCTTCAGCCGATTTTGCAGCACACCGTAGCACAGACGGGCTGCCAAAGCCGCCTCCCGCCGGTCAAGGCGGTCACGAGCTGTGTAGTTTTTCAGTACGCCGTTAGACCAGCCGCCTTCCTTACGGCAGGCGATCAGCACGTTCAGGGCCGTTTCTCTGGCTCCCATGATCACAGCTCCAAGGGGTGTCCCCGGAAATAGTCGGGTGCTGCCATCCGCTTGCCGCCCTCGGCCTGCAGGGAGGTCACTTCTACAGCGCCCTCGCCGCAGGCGATCATGAGACCAGTCTTGGTAAGGCCCAAAATCTGCCCGGGCTTGCCGGAGCCGGGGACGAGCTTTGTAGCATGGACCTTGAATTTCTGACCGTTCAGCTCCATGGTAGCCACCGGCCAGGGGTGCAGGCCGCGGACCTTGTTATGGACCTGCCGGGCCGTTTTCGTCCAATCGATGGGACACATGGATTTATCCAGCATGGGTGCCATGGTCACCTTGCTCTCATCCTGGGGCACAGGCACCAAAGTGCCTTGGGAATATTTTGTTAATATATTGGACAGCAGGTCAGCGCCCAGGGCCGCTAAGCGGTCCAGCAGCTCACCGGCAGTCTCATCAGGACCAATGGGGGTCTTGGAAACACCCACCACATCGCCTGCATCCATGGCGTGGACCATGAACTGAGCAGAAACACCTGTTTCGGTCAGACCGTCCAGCACCGCCCACTGGTAGGGGGCGCTTCCCCGGTACTGGGGCAGGACGCTGGCGTGAATATTGATAAAGCCGCCGGGTACCAGATCCAGCACTTTTTGGGGCAGGATACGGCCATAGGCCACCACCGCCACCACGTCCGGCTGCAGCGCTTTCAGCTGCTCCACAGTCTCATCATCACGGAAGCTTTCCGGCTGAAATACAGGAATTCCGTCAGCCACAGCCACCTCCTTGGCAGGGGGGGCCACCAGCTTCATGCCTCTGCCCTTGGGCCGGTCCGGCTGGGTATAG
>CAYVCR010000046.1:0-9951 GCA_964450205.1 uncultured Oscillospiraceae bacterium
AAAAACACGTCCCTGCTAAATACAGCAGGGACGCTTTCTTTAGAATTTCAGCAGGTTGATGAACAAGCCGCCTTGGACGGTACGGGCCGGGAAGCCGCGCATCCAGGGCTCCGACGTGAATACCAGGTCCGGGAAGGGCATCCGGTCCGGGGTCTGGCAGAGCCAGTTCCAGATCCCGTCCACCACCGCATCGGTATATTCCTTGTCATCAAACAGGGCCGCAGACCACAGCTCCCAGTCGGTCTTGGTGGAGTCGCCCCGGTTATCCAGGGGGATACCGTAAGGGCGCAGCTGCTTTTGATACCAGGCAAGCTCCGTATCGTAGACCTTTTGGGAAAACAGCTTAAGATCCAGCAGCTTGTCCCAGAGCATGTTGTACTTCAGGCTCCAGGAGCCCGCCTGGTCGAAGGCAAGCCGGTAATGATCGCCGTCGAAAGCTGCCTGCTCCCACTGGTGGGCCATTTGGTGCGCGACTTCCGCGTACTGGGTCGCCTGTTGGCTGCCGGTGGCCTCCAGCAGCTTTGCGTAAGCGCCCAAAGCACAGATGGCCTTGGCCGACAGGTTGCAGTTGTGGGCCAGGTGACCGGCAAAATCGTCGGTGCACAGCTGGTTATCCGGGTCGTAGCCGATCTTCACCAGATAATCTGCCCACTGCTTCAGAATTTCCGCATGGTCGGCAAAATAGGTCATATCCTTCTTGGCAAAGCATACCGCCGCCACGCACAGAAGCATATTACCGCACTCCTCCACCGGCATCTGGGAATCCTCCGGATTGGGACGGCGTCCCCGGTGACGGAAATTGTAGCCGTAGAGCTGCCCATCGGCAATGGGATAGGTGCCCACATCGTGGGGTGCATACTCATAAAGCCACATGCCCTTTTCGATCATTTTGAAGATCGGATCCAGCATCCCCTCTGCCAGCTCCGGGGCGTACAGCAAAAACAGGGGCAAGGACGGATAGGTCACGTCCACAGTGCCAATACAGCCGTTGGAGTAGTTCTCCTTGGAGAAGAACTGGAGCTTGCCCTCGTGCCAGGTCAGCTTGTGACCCGCCACCGTCTGCCGGTAGGCAAGGCTCAGAAGATCTGCGTACTTGGGGCTGACAGCACGGGCCTTGGTAAGCAGCGCCTCTTCAAAGGCAGCCACCTTGGCGAGGACTTCGTCGTGCTCATCCAGGGTCTTGCGGACCATCATGGAGAAATCGTCGCCGTCCTTGCGCCAGTAGGCATCGATGTTTTCTCCAAAATAGCGGATGGATTTTACGTCATCATAACCCACGGCGATGCCGTCGCAGATAGTGCCCTCAGCTGCCGCAAATTCCCTGCGCAGCAAAATGGTGGGATAGTGGGGGTGCACAGGTGTCTTTTGATAGACTTCATAGGCCGTGGGGCCCTTGGTCTCATGATTGGGGCCCTGGCAGGGCAGCACATTCACAGGCATTTGCCGGTTGCCGTAGACTGTGTTCAGCTTGACCCAGAAGGCACGCAGGCTCATGCACTCCATGCTATAGGTGGGGGCGATGGCGTGGAAAGCGCCCCACTCGATCCGGTGGTCGTCACCGGCCCTTTTCAGCATGTTCTCCGTGCCGGAGGTGAAGTAAATGGAATAAGGGGTCAGGCCCACAGAGACTTCCTGGGTGGTCTCGTTGACGCACAGCTCGGCAGAGAAGCCGAAGTGTACGTGGACATCGTGGGGTTTGCCGTCCTTCAGCTGAATTTTGTAGTCGATGTAGCTGACCGGCCGGGAGAGGATCATCAGATCATTCAAAAGCAGCGGACTTGTGAAGGTCAGCTCCATGCTGATCAGTTCATTTTCAAAGGTGTAGACCGTAGTCATAGGGCGCACTTCACAGCCGGTCTGGGGCAGCTTCCGGTAGGACGTTGCATAGCGCTCATCCAGGGCAGCGATCTTGCCCATAAATTCATAGATCACGCCGTCCACGGTCAGAAAACCGAACATAAACTGGCGCACGCCGTCCCAATGGCGTGTGGTATCATCGGTCAGCTTGTCCGCAAAGCTCCAAACGCTGAACAGAGGGTCATGGGTCACCAGCGGTACTGCCGGGGCCCGAAAGCCTTTTGTATTCATAAGAGTACTCCTTTACATGTGTGTCAATACGGTTTCGTAGTCCGGGACGCTGGAGATGCCGCCGGGCTTGGTGGTGGACAGGCCCGCGCTGGTGCAGGCAAAGCGCACCACATTCGTCAGTTGTTCGGCGTCAAGGGTTTCTGGTGCCTGGTCCAGCCGGAGCAGCTGGTAGACCGCGCTGCCGCCAAAGATGTCGCCGGCGCCGGTGGTATCCACCACCCGGATCCCGGAAAGGCTGGGCACCATCCCCTCGCCTGCCGCGTTTTTAAAGAAGCAGCCGTCAGGGCCGCAGGTGACGAACACCAGCTTGACAGGATAGTTCTTCAGAATATGCTCTGCGCCCGCCCGGACATCCAGGCCGAAGAGGAACTGCACCTCTTCATCACTGATCTTTACCACGTCTGCCTGGGAAAGACCCCAGAGCATCTGGCGTCTGGCCTCCTCCAGATCCTTCCACAGGGGCTTGCGCAGGTTGGGATCGTAGGTGATCAGCTTGCCATGCGCCTTGGCGTATGCCACCAGCTCGTATGTAGCAGAGCGGGCAGGCTCATCGGTCAGCGACAGCGTGCCAAAGTGCAGCACCTTGGCCTCATCCACCAATGACAGGTCCAGTTCCTCAAAGGTGATGCAGGTATCCGCGCCCGGCTTGCGGGAGAAGGAAAATTCCCGGTCACCGTGCTGATCCAAGGTTACAAAGGCCAGGGTCGTAAACACATCATCAGAAGCGATCAGGCCACGGGTCTCGATGCCTGCTTTTTCCAGTGTGCCGGTCAGGAGCTTACCCAGCGCATCGGTGCCCACCTTGCCAAGAAAGGCCGTCTTAGCGCCAAACTTGGTTAGGGCTGCCAGAAAATTAGCCGGGGCACCGCCCGGATGGGCAGCCATGGTGGGGTAGCCCTCCGCGTCTGTGCTGACGCAGGTAAAATCAATGAGCAGCTCGCCCAGTGCAACCACATCGATCATAACATCTTCCTCCATTGTTGATATATGAGTATTATATCATTGAGCACACAAAACCGTCAACCATATCCCATGTTTTTCTCGGAAATCATCTTGCAAAGCGCACGCAGCATGGTATAATAAGGTATAGGAAAATTCCGGCAAAGGCTTTTGCTTTACAGGAGAATCACTATGGAGAAAAACAATTTAAAAGGCTGGCTGTACCTGCTGCCTGCATTCCTGTTTTTGGGTGCGTTCATGGTATATCCGCTCATAGATGTGCTGGTCTACTCCTTTGAAGAGGGCTACAACTCCGCCTCCCAGACCTTCTTCGGTGTGGGCGGCTATAACTATTCCTACGTGCTCCACGACCCCTATTTCCTGCAGGCGCTGAAAAACACCTTCATTCTGGTGATCATCACCGTGCCTGTGTCCACAGGCCTTGCCCTGCTGATCTCCTGGGGGCTGGCATCCATCCAAAAGCTGCGCAACCTGTTCCAGACCATCTACTTCCTGCCCTATGTGACAAACACCCTGGCAGTGGGTCTGGTGTTTATGATCCTGTTCAAGAAGACCGCCTACACGGATGGCCTGGTCAATCTGCTGATCAATTGGTTTGGCGGCCCCTCTGTAGACTTTATCGATGGCCCCTACTGGGCAAAAATGTTCGTGCTGTGCTTCTACACCGTCTGGGTGGTCATGCCCTTCAAGATCCTGGTGCTGACCAGCGCCCTGGCATCGGTCAGAAAGGATTACTACGATGCTGCCAAGATCGACGGCACCTCCAAATGGCGTATGTTCAGCCGGATCACCCTGCCCATGATCTCCCCCTCGCTGTTTTATCTGATCATCACCGGCTTCATTGGCGCGTTCAAGGCCTACTCCGACTCGGTGGCCCTTTTCGGTACCGATCTGAATGCCGCCGGTATGAACACCATCGTGGGCTACGTCTACGACATGCTCTATGGCAACTCCGGCGGTTACCCCTCCTACGCCTCCGCCGCAGCCATGATCCTGTTTGCCATCGTGCTGACCATCACCGTCATTAACCTGCTGGTGAGCCGCAAGCACGTGCACTATGTGTGAGGTGACGGCTATGGACTACAAACGTATCGAGCGGCGCGCCGGTATCCGCAGGGGCATCAGTAAGGCCATCACCTACGCCCTACTTGCCCTGTGGGCTCTGCTGGTCCTGTTCCCCTTCTACTGGATGGTGCTGTCCTCCGTCAAGAGCTACAGCGCCTACAACGCCGAGTATATCCCCGCCTTCTTCACCCTGGCGCCTACCCTGGAAAACTATGTGACAGCCTTCACGGCGGTGCCCCTGGCGGACTATTTCCTTAACACCCTGATCTTCACTCTGGGCACCACCGCCATCATGCTCATCGTCACGGTGCTGGCGGCCTTTGCCTTCGCCCGGCTCAACTTCAAGGGCAAGAATCTGGCCTTCACCCTGTTTTTGGCACTGATGATGATCCCCTCGGAGCTGGTGGTCATCACCAACTTTGTGACCATCACGGAGCTGGAGCTGCGTAACACCTTTATGGGCCTGATCCTGCCCAGCGTGGCATCGGTGTTCTACATCTACCTTTTGAAAGAAAACTTCGCACAGATCCCGGACGAGCTGTACTACGCCGCTAAGGCTGACGGCACTTCGGATATGAAGTATCTATTAAAGGTCATGGTGCCCATCTGCCGCCCCACGCTGGTGACTATCACCATCTTGAAGATCATCGAGTGCTGGAACAGCTACGTCTGGCCCCGGCTGGTCACCGATGATGAGGCCTATTTTCTGGTGTCCAACGGCATCCAGGCCATTCGGGAAAGCGGCTTCGGCCGTGAGAATATCCCGGCCATGATGGCTGCTGTGGTGGCGATCTCCGCGCCGCTGATCGTGCTGTTCCTGATCTTCCGCAAGCAGATCATGTCCGGCGTGGCAAGAGGAGGTACCAAGGGATGAAAAAAGTTTTTTCTTTGCTTTTGGTGCTCGCTCTGGCGCTCTCCCTGTGCGCCTGCCATGGCTCTCAGGATATTGCGGGCTTTACCGTGCCAGAGGAATTTGACACCTCCCGCAACTACGAGATCACCTTCTGGGCCAAGAATGATACCAACGCCAACCAGGTGGCCGTATACGAAAAGGCGATCGAGGATTTCCAGGCCCTGTATCCCAACATCACCGTCAACCTGCGGCTCTACACCGATTACGGCCGGATCTACAACGATGTGATCACCAACATTTCCACGGGCACTACCCCCAATGTTTGCATTACGTATCCGGACCATATCGCAACCTATCTGACCGGCGGTGACAATACCGTCGTGCCGCTGGATCAGCTATTCCGCGACAGCAAGTACGGCCTGGGCGGCAGTGAGCTGCGCTTCGACGGCCCTACAGAAAAGGAAATGGTGCCGGAATTCTTAAGCGAATGCGTGGTCAGCGGCGCTCACTACGCCATTCCCTATATGCGCTCCACCGAGGCCTGCTACATCAACAAGACCTACGTGGAAGCCCTGGGCTACGAGGTGCCCGATGTGCTGACCTGGGACTTTATCTGGGAGGTCTCTGAGGCTGCCACCGCCAAGGATAGTGACGGCAACTACCTGATCAACGGTCAGAAGGTCATGATCCCCTTCATCTATAAGTCCACGGACAACATGATGATCCAAATGCTCAAGCAGCAGGACGCAGGCTACTCCACCGGCACCGGACAGCTCCAGATCTTTAACGAGACCACCGAGGAATTGCTGTACACCATCGCCGAGCACACCAAGACCGGCGCTTTCTCCACCTTCAAGATCTCCAGCTACCCGGCCAACTTCCTAAATGCCGGTCAGTGCATCTTCGCCGTGGACTCCACAGCCGGTGCCACCTGGATGGGTTCCGATGCCCCACTGCTCGACATTGCCGAGGACAAGCTGGTCCAGTTTGAGACCGCTGTGCGGCCCATCCCCCAGTTTGACACGGAAAACCCGCAAATGATCTCCCAGGGCCCGTCCATGTGTATCTTCAACAAGGAAGATCCCCAGGAGGTGCTGGCCTCCTGGCTGTTTGCCCAGTATATGCTGACCAACACGGTGCAGATCGGCTACGCCCAGACAGAGGGCTATCTGCCGGTGACCACCAAGGCGCTGGAAAGCGAAGAATATCAGAGCTACCTGGCTGCTGCCGGCAGTGATAACGAGCTGCACTATGACATCAAGATCCAAGCCTCCCAGCTGCTGATGGATAATATCGGGAACACCTTTGTGACACCCGTGTTCAACGGCTCTGCCTCCCTGCGCAACGCCGCCGGACAGATGATCGAAGAGGTGACCAAATCTACCCGCCGCAAGCAGACGGTGGACGATGCGTACATGGAGCAGCTGTATGCAGATATGATCTCCCTGTACCACTTGGATCAGATCACCACCGACAATGGGACCAAGGCAGAACTGGGCAAGCTGCCCCCTGCCTCCGTGGCGCTGCTGTCCACCTTGGGCGCTGTCTGGATCCTCATCGGTATTTATGTGCTCCTCCAGTGGCTGAAAAGTAAAAAAATGATGAATAACCATTGATTTTACTTTTTTTCCATGTATAATAATATTCGTGTATCGCGCTACGGCAATCGGCCGCAGCCATAGCACTACTGAAAAAGGAGAATTACAATGAAGAAACTGATTGCACTGCTGCTGGCCCTGGTCATGGTTATCGGCCTGGTCGCTTGCGGCGAAACTACCCCCGAGACCCCCGACGAAACCGAGGGCAGCAATGCTGAAACTCCCGACACCGAGGGCATCGAGATCCCCACTGAGGACGAGATCGAGGAGCCCACTGATGAAGCTGCCGCTGTGATGAGCTACGCCGAATTCGTGGCTGCCGAGCTGGACACCGAGGTCTGTGTTGATACCTATATCCAGGCTGTGGAGTCCTGGTGGGACGGCTGCGTTCAGCTGTACACCCAGAATGAAGAGGGCGCTTACTACATCTACGACCTGGCCTGCACCGAGGAAGAGGCTGCCCAGCTGGTCCCCGGCACCAAGATCCGCGTGAGCGGCTACAAGTCTGAGTGGGCTGGCGAGGTGGAGATCATCGACGCTGCCTACGAGATCCTGGACGGCTCCTGGTTTGTGGAAGACGCTGCCGACGTGACCGAGCTGATGGGCACCGATGCTCTGGCTGACATGATGAACCAGCTGGTCGCCATCCAGGGCCTGACCGTGGTCGCTTCCCAGGATGCTGACGGCAACGACGTTCCCTACCTGTACAAGTGGGACGGCTCCGGCTCTCAGGGCGACGACCTGTACTTCAACGTGGCTCTGGGCGAGAATGTCTACACCTTCACCGTCAATGCTTACATGATCGGCACCGGCGCTGACTCCGAGGTCTACCAGGCCATCGAGGCTCTGCAGATCGGCGACGTGATCAATGTGGAAGGCTTCCTGTACTGGTACAACGGTGCACAGCCCCACGTCACCCAGCTGTTCGTGGTGGCTGAATAATCAACCAAACAAAAATCACCCTTCTTTTGAAGGGTGATTTTTTTGCCCCCAAACGGGCATGCTGTAGTATAAATCCCGATTTATCAAGCCAGAGGCTCGATAAACGGAAATTTGACAATTAAGCAAATTATGCTATGATGAAAGAAAAGGGGGTGCGGTTATGCAGTATCGGGAATATATCCGGCAGGTGGACAGCAGCAAAATGGCTGTGCTGATGATCCACGGCATCGTAGGAACTCCCTGCCATTTCCGGGATCTGCTGCCGCTGATCCCGGAAGACTGGTCGGTCTACAACATTCTGCTGGACGGCCACGGCAAGCAGATCAGCGACTTTGCCCGCACCTCCATGAAAAAGTGGAAAGAGCAGGTACAGTCCCAGCTGGAATATATCTTCGCCCGCCACGACAAGCTGGTCATCGTGGCCCACTCCATGGGCTCGCTCTTTGCCATAGACGCAGCGATCCGGTATCCGGACAGGATCGTGCAGCTGTTTTGTCACGGGATCCCTATGGCAGTACACACGCCCCCGGCGACCATAGCCAGCGCCTGGCAGGTCATTTTTGACAGGGTCAAGCCCGGCACCATGGCTGCAGAAATGCAGGCCGACTGCGGTGTGCGGCTGACCAGAAACCTTCTGCGGTATATCCCCTGCATCCCCCGGTTCGTGGAGCTATTGCAGGAGATCCGCCGGGTACGCAAACTGCTCCCCCAGCTCACAGTCCCCTGCCGCTCCTATTTGGGCAGCCGGGACGAGCTGGTCAGCCAGCGCAGCAACAAATATCTGAGCGGCCACCCAGCCATCACCCATATCATTCTCCCACACTCCGGTCACTTCTGCTTTGATCGCAAAGATCTGTCCTTTGTTCGATCGCAGTTTTTGGAGATCATCGAGAAAAATCGATAAATTCCAATTTATCGAGCTGCCAGCTCAATATCCCATATGCTAAAAACGCCCTTCTGCATGCAGAAGGGCGTTTTGCTTAATACATTAAGAAGAAAACCAGCCACAGGATCATGTACAGCACGCAGATGGCCACCACGACCACCAGCATGGGGACGAACATCTTTTTCACCGCGCCCCAGTAGGTCTCCCACTTTTCCTTGCCGGTGGAAGTGGAACGCCGGGAATTCCGGCTGAGTCGGGTGCCCGGTACGTTTGACATATCGGCAACAGTCCGGCCGTCGTCCACATATATGACTTTTTCTTTCTTCTTTTTCTTGGACATTGCTTTATTCCTCGTCTAACAGATGACAGGCGGCGAAGTGGCCCGGCTTGTGCTCCCGGTATACAGGCGGCACGTGCTTGCAGATCTCCTTGGCATAGGGACAGCGGGTATGGAACCGGCAGCCCTTGGGGGGATTGGCGGGACTGGGGATGTCACCCTCCAGCTTGATCCGGTCCATCTTAGCCGTGGGATCCGGGTTGGGAACTGCAGAGAACAGGGCCTTGGTGTAAGGATGCAGGGGCTCCCGGAAGATATCTTCCTTGGTGCCAAACTCCATCATTGCACCCAGGTACATGACACCGATCTTATCCGAGATGAACTTGACCACGCTCAGGTCGTGGGAGATGAACACGTAAGCCAAATTCATTTCCCGCTGGAGCTTCTTCAGCAGGTTGATGATCTGTGCCTGGATGGAAACGTCCAGGGCGGAGACAGGCTCGTCACAGATGACCAGCTTGGGATTGACAGACAGGGCGCGCGCGATGCAGATCCTCTGGCGCTGACCGCCGGAGAACTCGTGGGGATACCGCTCGTAGTAGTAATCCCGCAGGCCGCACTTGTCCATCAGCTCCAGCACGTAGTCCTTGACCTGGTCCTTGGGCACGATGCCGTGGACCTGGACAGGCTCGCTCAGAATACCGCCCACAGTGCTTCTGGGGGGGAGTGAGGAGTAAGGATCCTGGAAAATGATCTGCATTTCCTTACGGATCTCCCGCATCTGCTTGGACTTGAAATTGGTGATATCCTGGCCACCAAAAATGATCTGACCGCCGGAAGGCTGGTGCAGCTTCAAAATGGCGCGGCCAGCGGTAGTCTTGCCGCAGCCGGACTCGCCCACGATGCCCAGGGTCTCGCCGGCGTGGAGCTTGAAGGAGATATCATCCACAGCCACCAGTTCCTTGGTGACCTTGCCGGTGACGGTCTTCTTCATGGGGAAGGTCTTCCGCAGGTGGCGGACCTCAAGCACGCAGTCGGGATCGAAGGGCTGCGCGAAATCCTCCTCCATCTGCTTGGCTCTGGCCTCCAGGTACTTGGCCTGCTCGGCAGCATCATCGTACGCAGGGGCCGCAGTATTCAAAACTTTTTCATCAGCCATTTGCGCTTACCTCGTCGTACAGATGACATGCCACAAAGTGGGTGGGACTCACCTGCACCATGCCGGGGTACTCACCGGAGCACTTGGCGGTGCACTTTGCGCATCTTTCCTTGAAATAGCAGT
>CAYVCR010000047.1:0-9760 GCA_964450205.1 uncultured Oscillospiraceae bacterium
TCCGTGAGGCCTACTTCGACATTATGTACGGTGAAGGCATCAGCAAGTGGGGCGAGCTTGTTGACCTGGCAGTTCAGATGGACATCGTTCAGAAGAGCGGCAGCTGGTTCTCCATGGGCGATGAGCGTATCGGCCAGGGTAAGGACAGCGTGAAGGCCTTCCTGCAGGCAAATTCCGACCTTGCTGAGGAAGTGGAAACCAAGGTGCGTCAGAATTTGCTGAGCATTTCCGGCGCGCCCAAGGCTACTGCAAAGGCTGCAGAGCGCCCTGTAGCCATCAGTGCTGACGATTTTGATGATGAGGGTTGATTCTGTTGCCTCCCGGCCTGACAGGGCAGGGAGGCATACAGTGCGTTTTGCAGACGGCACATCTTTGCGGCTTTATCGCCAGACGATAGAGGATTTCGGGTTATATTCCGGTATGGAAATGACCGATGAAGCCCATGCCCAACTGCAGATGGCTGCTGGGCAGATGTCTGCCAAAATGCGAGCCGTGCGGATCGTTTCGGCATCCAGTGTATCCAAGCGTGATTTGGAACAACGACTGGTCCTAAAAGGGGAAGATCCCCTTCAGGCGAAGCTGGCCGTAGAATGGATGAGTGACCTGAATTTACTGGATGATCGCAAGACTGCCGAGCAGGTAGTCCACCGTTGTGTCAGTAAAGGTTATGGCCTTTCCCGCGCCAAGCAGGCACTGTACGAAAAGCGCATACCGAAAGAGCTCTGGGAGGAGGCCTTGGCGGATTATCCGGACCAGACAGAAAATATCCTCTCGTTTTTACGTGCCCGGCTGGGAGACAGCTGGGAGGAAAAGGACCTGCGCAAGGCCATCGATGCGCTGATGCGCCGCGGTCACAGTTATTCTCAAATTCGCAGCGCATTGCAAATGTTGACTGATGACTGCGATTTTGTGGAGGAGTTTTAATGGCAAATATTGGTTTTATTTCCCTTGGCTGCGCCAAAAATCAGGTCGACTGCGAACGGATGATGTACCGCGTCCAGGAGGCTGGTCATATTGTGCAGCCGGATGTGGTGGGCAGCGATGTTGTTGTGATCAACACCTGCGGGTTTATTGACTCAGCGAAGTCTGAAGCGATCGACTTTATTCTGCAGATGGCCCAGTTAAAAGAACAGGGCCTTGTGGGTAAAATATTGGTTACAGGCTGCCTGTCCCAGCGATACCAGCAGGATATCCTGCTGGAATTGCCGGAGGTTGACGGCATTCTTGGTACTGGCAGTTACACTGAGATCGTGCCTGCCATCGAAAAAGTACTTGCCGAAGAGACAGTGCAGGACTTTGGCTCGATCGATGCGCCTGAGGTGGAGACAGGCCGAATCCTGACTACGCCGGAGCATTACGCCTTTATCAAGATCGCTGAGGGCTGTGATAACCGCTGCGCCTATTGCATTATTCCTTACCTGCGCGGCAAGTTCCGCAGTCGGCAGATGGATGATGTGTTGTATGAGGCACGGCTTCTGGCTGCCAGCGGCGTTAAGGAACTGATCGTCGTTGCCCAGGATACCAGCCGTTACGGTACAGACCTTCCTGGACACGCAAGACTGCTTCCGGAGCTGCTGCGGCAGCTGTGCCAGATCGACGGCTTTCATTGGATCCGGCTTCACTATGTCTATCCCGATGAGATCGATGATGAGCTGATCGACGTGATCGCATCGGAGCCGAAGATCGTGAAATATCTGGATATTCCGATTCAGCACTGCAACAGCAAGATCCTGAAGCTGATGAATCGCCGGGGTGACGGTGCTTTCCTGCGTGAATTGTTTGATAAGCTGCGGGAAAGAATTCCTGGCTTGGTATTACGTACTAGTGTGATTACCGGTCTGCCCGGCGAGGGCGAAGAGGAATTTAACGAACTGTGTGTATTTCTTAAGGAGCAGCAGCTGGAGCGGGTTGGTGCATTCCCGTTCTCTCCAGAGGAGGGTACGCCTGCTGCGGAGATGGATTATGCCGATAATGAAGTGGCACAGGAACGCGCACAAATGGTGGAATCTATCCAGTCCCGAATCATGGATGACTACAACGAAGCCATGATGGGAAAAACACTGGAAGTCCTTGTGGATGGGTTTGATGAAGATTTTGAGCAATTCTATGGCCGCACTTATGCAGACTCTCCGGATATTGACGGAAGAGTCTGGATCGCATCGGAAGAAGCTCTTATCGAGGGAGCCTTCGTGAATGTTTGCATCGACGGTATGATAGATGGTGAATTATCCGGTTATCTTGTGGAGGATGAATCATGACATTAGCGAGTAAAATTACTTTGGTCCGCGTGGCCTTTATCCCTGTTTACATGGTCTTCATGTACTTAAGCGGTGGTGAGGCCAATGTCTGGATGTGGATTGCTCTGGGTGTGTTTATTCTTGCCAGTATTACAGATTTTGTGGATGGCTATGTGGCCCGCAAGTACAATCAGATCAGTGACTTCGGCAAGTTCTTGGATCCCTTGGCGGACAAGCTGCTGACGATCGCAGCTATGGTGATTTTTTGTCAGTGGGATATGATACCTGCATGGGCACTAATGCTGATTTTGACACGGGAATTTGCCGTAACAGGATTACGCCTTGTGGCAGTTGGTAAGGGCAATGTGATCGCTGCAGGTTGGAGCGGTAAGATCAAAACGGCGTGCACTATGGTCGGCCTGTGTGCTATGATGGCATTCCCCACCATTGAGTGGGTCGCCATTGTCGTAACAGCTGTGATCGTTGTGACAACGGTATACTCCGGTGTGGAGTACTTTGCCCGCAACTGGAAGAGCCTTTGGGATTAAAGAATATGCAAATGTCCCCGGATGTTTATCCGGGGACATTTGTGCTTATTTACCTTCTAAAAGGGCTTGCGCTTTTCTGGCTACGACGATCTCCTCGTTGGTATCCACAACATAGATGCGCACCTTGCTGTCAGCTGTTGAAATGTCACAGCCGCCTGTGGCATTGGCGTTTTTCTGCTTGTCCAGTTTAATACCCAGACAAGCCAGACCCTCCAGCGACATTTCGCGCACACTGGCACTGTTGCGTCCGATACCGCCGCCAAAGACGATGGCATCCACACCACCCATTGCGGCGGTGTAGGCACCGATATATTTCTTGATGCCGTAAGCATAGGCCTTCACCGCATTACGGCAGTCTTCGTTGCCGTGATCTGCTGCTTCCTGGATATCCCGCAGGTCGTTGGAAACACCGCCGGACATACCATACAGACCGCTCTTTGTCTGCAGCATCGTCTTGACTTCGCTAAGGGTCATACCGCATTCTTCCACAAGATGGAAGATAATGTAGGGATCCATATCACCGATTCGATTGTTTTGCAGCACACCACATTGCAGGCCCATGCCCATAGTGGTGTCCACACTAATGCCGTTTTTAACCGCACACAGGCTGCCGCTGCCGCCCAAGTGGCAGCATACAAGCTTCAGATCCTGGCGACCCATTTCCTTTGCAGTCCAGGTGGACAGATATTCCAAAGAAGCACCATGGAAGCCGTAACGGCGGATCGCATGCTGCTTGCTCAGCGCTAAGGGAATGGGATACAAATAGGCCTCTGGCGGCATCTGAGCATGGAAAGCAGTTTCAAAAGAACCGATCAGGGGAGTGTCAGGCATCAACTCCCGAAACTGGCGAATTGCAGCAATATAGGGAGGATTATGAGCCGGTGCCACAGAATTGAAAGCCGCCATAGCCTGTAAGACATCTTCTGTCAGGTATTGCACACCGGTCACACCCTTTGCATGGACCACTTTAAATCCAACGCAGGATATCTCCTCCATGGAGGAAATGCAGCCGTTCATCAAATGGTCGAGCATTGCGCTGATTGCTTCGCTGTGGGAAGGGAAGATGGCATCCTCTTTGACAGTGTCACCGTTCAAATGATTTTTGTGGTAGTATAAGCTTTTTGCGGCACCAACGCGTTCAGCACCGCCGGATGCCATGACCTTTTCGTCGGCATCCATCTGGAACAGTTGATATTTCAAGGATGTGCTGCCAACATTACATATCAGAATCTTCATGCTTGTACTCCTTGTCCATCTGCCAGCTGTAATAGGCGGCAGGCGTTTTTATAAAAAATATGTGCCATTGTTTCTTCGTCCAGAGGGAGTGCTTCGATTTGCCTGCGGGCATAGACCTGCCTGTTCCAGGGACTGTCTGTGCCAAAAAGCACACGTTCTTTTCCGAAGATCTTTACAAGGCTGCAAAACTGTTCTTCGGTCAACAGCTGCAGCTGTTCTTCTGTGTAAAAATGCTCCTCTGTTTGCGCCATAGTACCCAGCGCGAAGGAGGTGTCGATATAGACACCTGTATCCAAAAGATACTCAGGTACTGTGTCCCAGTGCATGAGACTGCCCATGTGTGCGGCCACCAACTGGACAGGGCCAACCTGATCCAATGCGGAGCGGATCATCTTTGGGGTGCAGCGATCTTCACCGGGGAAACCAGGGTCAGCGCCGGCGTGGAGTACAACGATAAGCCCCAATTCGCCGCAACGCTCCAAGATTCGCAGATAACGGGGGTCGTCTATGTTTGTTGCCTGCTGCAGTGGATGCAGTTTGATCCCCTTGAGACCGGCGTCGCAGATCCTGCTAAGCTCAGCGTGGTAGCTTTCACATTCGGGGTGGATACCGCCAAAATAGATAAGACCGTCAGTACCGGTACTGGCAATGGAAACATCATTAATGTGTGATGCCTTTTCCGGATTCGTAACCACAGGCAGAACGACACTGTATGTCACACCGGAGTCAGCCATTGACTGTTTCAGGGCAACCGCAGTACCGTCAGTAAAAACTGCATTGTGGCTCATTGCCTGCATATGTCGCAGTGCGTATGCGGCAATTTTTTCCGGAAAGGTATGACAGTGAAAATCAATGATCATAGCTTTGTAACTTCTTTCACGTGTAATGTGTCGCCGTCAACCTGGAAGCGGATATTAAAACCGGCAAAACTAAGACCGTAAATTCGTTCCGGTGTCCGTTGGTAGGATGGACGCGGATCGTGGGACAATACGCCTACGGCGGCTTCCCGCTTCTCCTGGGGCAGTAATTCCAGTAAATGAGCAGGGAAGTCGACAGCTAATAAAAAGTCGTCTGCGGTGTCTGTAAAGCCGCCTATGGCTTCCGGGTGACAGTCGCCGTAGGGAATGTACGGCTTGATATCAAAGATCGGCGTGCCATTCATCAGGTCAGCACCTGCCACATGCAGTACTGTACCACAGGTTTCTGTGTGCTCTACCCCAAGAAGCCGAACACTGGAAAGGCCAATGGAATTGGGTCGAAAAGGAGATCGGGTGGCAAAGACCCCAAGCCGCGTGTTGCCGCCCAGCCTGGGAGGACGCACGGTCGGGGACCAGTCTTGGCGAATAGCTTCAGAAAATTGCCAAATGATCCAAAGGTGAGAAAAATCTTCAATGCCGCGCAGCGCATCGGCATTTCGAAACGCTGGCTCAAACACGATGGTGGATCGCAGGGATTCTACCAGACCGCTTTGCCTGGGAATGCCAAATTTTGTAGGAAAGTCGCTCTTCATATGGGCGATGATCTGCATTGTTACAGTATCCATCAGGCACGCACCTTTCTCAAGCAGAAGGTCACTGCGAAAATGAGCGCCAGTGCCAGGGAAATAGCGGCACCGGAGGACGTACCCAGATAGTAAGATACGCACAAGCCTGTAATACTGGCAACCAGTGCAAATAGCACGGAGAACAGATGATACTGCCGCAGATTCCTGGATATGTTCCGGGCTGCGGCACCGGGCAGCACCAGCAGCGAATTCAGAATCAGCAGTCCGACCCAGGAGATCGCCAGCGTTACCACGATTGCAATGGCTGCGGTAAAGATGGCCTGGGTCAGTTTGGTGTTGATACCGCGGGAAGAGGCAAGCTGCGGATGGATCGCAGTAAGGGTCAGTCGGTTAGAACAGATGACCCAGAAGATGAGTACGCCCACCAACACCAATGTCAGCATGCCAATCTCGGCGGGAGTGACAGAAAGAATGTCGCCGATCAGATACTTATTGTACTTGGTGAAGCTGCCACCGCCCAAGGTGGCGATAAAAATACCCAAAGCAACAGCTGTGCTGGAGAACACGCCGATCAGTGTATCGGCTGCTTGATTGCTGCGGGCGCGGACAAAGGAGAACAATAACGCAAATACCAGGGCAAAGATCACAGCTACCCAGGTGGGTGCGGCAATACCGCAGATGCAGCCTATGGCGATGCCAGTGAAGGCGGAATGGCCCAGAGCATCAGAGAAAAAACTCATTTTACCGGTGACGATCATCGTGGAGAGCAGACCGAACAGCGGGGCCATCAGCAGTACAGCTAACAGGGCGTTTTTCATAAAATCCCATTGAAGCATCTCCAGGGGGAGCGCATCACAGATCGCATACCAGATGCCCATCAGATCACCCCTCCTTTCCGGTGGAATACATTCCGGAAGGCTTCGGAACTGAGCACATCCACAGGCTCGCCCTGACAGACGATGCTGTGATCCACAAGCACCACCTGGTCTGCGTACTGGGGAAGCATGGCAAAGTCGTGGGTCGTCATCAGAATGGAAAGATCATAGCTTTGCCGTATCTCATCCAGCATATCCATGAGGGTCTCCATACCCTCCACATCCACGCCGGAAAGAGGCTCATCCAAAATCAGAATATTGGGAACAGGCTCAAGAGCCAGCGCCAACAGCACCCGCTGCAGTTCGCCGCCGGAGAGTGTTCCCACACGTTTGTCGATCAGATCCTCTCCATGAACGCGGGCAAGACATTCAAGAACGTTTTTGTGCATGGCTTTGCTTAAACCCCAAAAGGCAGGGCGCTTGCTCATACAGCAGGCAAACAGGTCAGCAACGGACACGGGATCGCCAGGATCAAAGGTAGGACTTTGCGGCACATAACCGATCTTAGGCTTCCGACTGCGCTGTCCGGGAACGGCAAAGGAGATCACGCCATCGTAATCCTGCTGTCCCAGAATGGTTTTAAGCAGGGTGCTCTTACCTGCACCATTAGGGCCGATCAGTGCCACCAGCTCGCCGCAGTGAACGTGCAGATTGACATCAGAAAGAATGGCCTCGTTGCCGATCCTAACAGACAGATACTGAACACGCAGGCAACAGGAATGGCCGCAGCCGCCGCCGTGGGAACCAATATTCATTCCAGTGCCTCCTTTACTGTGTCGATGTTGTGATACATGGCTTCAAAATAGCTATTGCCCGACATGGCCATATTCAGTGGGTAAACAGCAGTGCCCGTTTCTGCACTGATCACATCAGCGGCAGATACGCTGCCGTTGACTTCTGTAAAGACAGCAGGCAGATCATGTTCATTTACCAGGGTTATCAAAGCCTTCAGTTCCTGAGCGGAGGCCTCGCTGCCGGATTCCTCTTCAATGGCCTCCAGGATCGTCAGATCGAAGGCTTCTGCAAAGTATCCAAAACCGTCATGGAAGGTGATCAGTTCCCGCGAGGCTAAAGCAGCGAGCATCCAATCACCGTAGGCCTGCAGGTCGTCCAACTGTGTAGTAAGCTTTGTCAAGTTGGCAGAAAAAGTATCTGCATACTCCGGATATGCAGCAGTTAACCCGGCGCAGATGTTCTGCACCATGATCTTGGCATTATCCGGGTCAAGCCAAATGTGGGGGTCCTTTTCGTGTTGATGCTTGTGCTCGTCGTGGTGTTCATGGTACTCACCGTCATGGATGTGACAGCCTGTAGAACTGTCAATGATTTGATCAGCAGAAACCAAGGCATCCTCCAGAAATTCTTCCAGACCGGCGCCGGAGATGATTATCACTTCGGCGGCCTCGATCATACGCATATGGGACACCTGAAGTGTATAGTCGTGCAGGCAGGAAACGCTTTCGGTCACAAGCTGCCCGACGGTAATATCCGTTCCCTCACACAGGGTGGATGTAAATTCATATACAGGCAATGTGGTTGCCACCACTTGGGACTGATCATTGGAGCAGCCCGTAAACAGACTTGCCAACAGGGAAAGCAATATCAGTAAAACGGTATATTTCTTCATGTGCCTCACCGTGAAAAGTAATGGATTATTTATATTTAGCATACCATACGTGTCAAGAAAACGGAGATCGCAAAATACGATCTCCGTTTCTTTTCTATGGGATTAGTGGTTCTCCATCCAGTCATTGACCTTGGTCTTTGCCAGACGCAGGATGTCCTCGGTGGGGTAAGGGGAGGACTCACCGCCATGTACGTACAGGAAGTACAGACCAGCGGGGGTCTGGAACAGGATCTCCTCATAGCCAGCAGGATCACCGAAATAACCGACGGTATACTTCTTGATCAGAGTAGCGGTCTCGGTGTCATACTCCTTTTTGCAGATGATCTTCTTCATGGAACGAACCTCCTTTCTTCTTGTTGAATGTTCGGACTAATTATACAGGATTTGTCTGTAAAATCAAGTTAAAAAAGTTTTATTCACAACTATTTTCATATTTTTGGTGATTGCTGTAAGAATGCTTTTTAATTTGTTTTTCATCATGTGCAAATTACACAAGTTTTTCTTTGCTGGACACAGGGGCTGGGATATGCTATGATGATTTTGAGGTGAGATCATGCGGGATATCCCTGTGTTTTCAACTGAATATGGCGTGGCGAGCCTGGTTTTGCGGGAGATCCCTTATCGCCAGGAGGCCTATATCCGCATACAGGATACAGCATTTCCCAAGGATTTCTTGGAAGAATGTATTTCCTTTTGTCGCATGGCAGGTGCAGAGAAAATCTATGCCACCGGTCACAGCTGTCTGGAGCAGTATCCGCTATATACAGCGGTGTGGCGTATGGCCCGACCTGTTGAAGGCCTGCCGGAAACGGACGCTATGACCATGCCTGTTACGGAGGAAACCCTTGAGGACTGGCGCAGGATCTATAATGATGCGATGGCAGAAGTTCCCAACGCATCTTATATGGATCAGTCCGATGCGAAAAAAATGCTTAGCAGGGGAGACGGCTATTTTGTCCACCGCGCCGGTAAGCTATTGGGTATCGGGATTGCAGCAGGTGATACCGTGCAGGCCATCGTGTCTGTACAGCCCGGAGCAGGGCAGGACGTACTGCTGGCGCTGACTCACGCACTGACTGGCGAACAGATAAATTTGGAAGTAGCATCTGTAAATGCCCGCGCAGTCAGGCTCTATGAACGTCTTGGCTTGATAAAGACCGCGCAGATCTCGTGTTGGTACGATGTATCAAAAAACGTTTAAAAAATAAAGGGGGTTGTCATGGAAAAATACTTGACAACCCCTTCTTCTTGTGCTACAATACCGCAGGTATCAAGCAAGTTTGCTTGACAGGAGGCGCGAAATGGACACCACAGAACTGATCCTGTTGTATGATTACTACGGCGCTCTGCTGACTGACCGGCAGAGAGAATGCTTTGAGCTGCGCTATAATCAGGATCTGTCCCTGGGCGAGATCGGCCAGGAACTGGGCATTAGCCGCCAGGGTGTGCACGATAACCTTATGAGGACAGAGGCGCTCCTGCAAAATATGGAAGAGAAGACCGGCTGTGTGCGCCGGGATCTTGCCTGCCGTAAGGCATCCGGTAAGATCCTGAAGCTTGCACGTCAGCTTGCCGGTCATGATGACCCGCAAATTTCCGGCCTTGCCCGGCAGATCGTTGCCGAAGCGGAAGGCCTTGAGGAGTAACAATGGCATTTGAAGGACTGACCGAAAAAATCTCCGCTGCCTTCAAAAAGCTTAGGGGCAAAGGCCGCCTGAAGGAGTCCGATGTCA
>CAYVCR010000048.1:0-9719 GCA_964450205.1 uncultured Oscillospiraceae bacterium
GGTGAAGTTGTAGCTTGCAAGCTCGACCTCGGGACCGTCGACTACTTGGTAACCCATGCCAACAAAGATTTCTTTGATTTCATCCAGAACCATATTCATGGGATGCTGATGACCCATACTGACAGTATTGCCGGGAATGGTGACATCGATCGCTTCATCAGCTAACTTTTTTTCCAGGACTGCTGCGTTAATCTCCGTCTTACGTGCTTCCAGCATAGCCTCAATCTCTGCGCGTACAGAGTTAGCCAACTGTCCCATGACAGGCCGCTCCTCGGCAGACAGCTTACCCATCTGCTTCAGTACTGCAGTCAGCTCACCCTTCTTGCCCAAAAAACGGACGCGCAGTTCTTCCAGTGCAGCAGGTGTAGATGCCTCAGTAAGTGCGCTAATAGCCTGTTGCTTGATCTGTTCCAGTTGTTGCTTCATTCTATTGACTCCTTCCATTGATAAGAGGTAATTACAAAAAAATAAACCCCGTCCCTTTAAGGGGACGAAGGTGCTCCTCCGCGTTACCACCCGCAGTTCGCCATACGGCGCAGCTCATAGATGTTACACATCAAGATCATTAACGGAATCGCCCGTCACACCCTACTAAACGTTCAGGTGGAAGCTCATGGGGGAATGCCCTGTTTTGTACGTAAGTGGATCACACCATACCACTCTCTCTTGGAACGCAATGTCAAAACACGACTACCCAATCAAAGCCTTTGCATATCGCACTCAATCATAGCATATTCGCGCCAAAAATGCAAGTGATTTTATTTAATGTGTAAGCATTGACGGAAAAATTTGTCAATGGTATGATAAAGTGAAGAATTTACAGGATGTGATTTATATGCAAGTTAAGTATTTGGATCATCAGGCTGTATTGAATTTGCTGCCGGAAAGACCGATCGATGCGCACAAAGGGCACTTTGGAAAAGTGCTGCTTTTGTGCGGCAGCAGAGGATATACAGGAGCAGCTGCACTTGCTGCTATGGGCGCACTGCGCACAGGCGCCGGATTGGTATATTTAGGTGTTCCGGAAAGCATTTATACTATTGAAGCAATCAAGCTGACAGAAGCCATTGTTTTTCCGGTAGATGACGAACACGGGCATTTTTCTGACAGCGCTGTTCCGAGCATCTGCCAATTGCTTGCTGACAAGGATGCCGTGCTAATTGGGCCTGGTCTGGGGCAGTCGGAAGGGGTTTTCCATATAGTAAAAGCTGTGCTGGAGCGCTATCAAGGGCCAGTTATTTTGGATGCGGACGGCATAAATGTTTTGCAGCAGCATAAAGATTTACTGCGCGAAAGGACGAGCCCAACGATCATCACTCCACATTTTGGTGAGTTTTCGAGAATTGCCTCATCCGTCAGTGGGGATCGTATACAGGATGCCATCGCATTGGCTGCAGAGCTGGGTGTGATCGTACTGCTGAAAGGAAATAAAACAGTAATCACTGACAGCAATACCACTTATGTCAATCTTACAGGTAATCCCGGCATGGCTGTTGGCGGCAGCGGAGATGTGCTCTCGGGCATCATCGTCAGTCTTGTGGGGCAGGGCATTTCTCCGTTGGAGGCTGCTGCTTGCGGAGCTTGGCTGCATGGTGCCGCTGGTGATCTATGTGCAGATGAGATCGGACAATACGGTATGCTGCCTACTGATATGCTCAACGTTCTTCCGCGACTCTTGAAATAGGACGTGGGATGGTTTGAAGCGTTTTCTTGCAATTTTTCTGTGTATATTGACACTGACCGGCTGCAGTGGTAAATCAAGCATGGATGAGGCGATAATGCTTCGCGATCAGCTATTGTCTGCAAACGGATGCTCATTTTGTGCGCAGATTACTGCAGATTACGGGGATCAAATATACACATTCCGTGTAAAATGTGAATTTGATCAGCTTGGAAATATGACATTTACAGTTCTTGCGCCTGATTCACTTTCCGGAATCTCAGGAAAGATCGATGAGAACAAGGGCGCATTGACCTTCGAGGATCAAGTGTTGGCTTTTGCGTTGCTGGCTGACGGGCAGGTAACGCCGGTCAGCGCACCATGGCTGGTGATGCAGTCACTGCGAAGCGGTTACATCCATAGCAGCGGTCAGGACGGAGAAAACTTAAGGATCACGATCGATGACAGCTATGAAGCAGATGCGCTGCAAGTTGATGTATGGGTCAATGCAGACGGCGCGCCAATTGCTGCGGACATTTTGTGGCAAAATCGAAGAATTTTGGCGTTAACCATCGATTCTTTCGCTTATTTGTAACTTTTTGCTGTTCTCTGCATAGGATAATTTGACTGTGCTGCAGAGTATATTTTTCCGCTGTACGTGGGACAATAGATTTAGCCGCGTTACATAATGGAGATATCCGGTAGCGCAGCCAATGATTTCTCGCGGAGTGTGAAATGATATGGACAGCACTGTAAAACGTGGTGATATATTTTATGCAGACCTGTCGCCAGTTGTAGGAAGTGAGCAGGGGGGAACACGGCCGGTACTGATCGTACAGAATGACACAGGAAACAGGCATTCACCCACTGTTATTGCTGCAGCGATTACCAGTCAAACAGGGAAGGCGCGATTACCAACACATATCAATATTGCGGGCGGCAGTGTTGGCTTGAGTAAAGATTCGGTCATTCTTTTGGAGCAGATTCGAACGATCGACAAACGTCGGCTTCGTGAACACATGGGAAGATTGGATGACAGGCATATGGCGATGGTCGATGATGCAATTGCCGTGAGTTTTGGACTTAATGAGCAACGGACAATATGAATGTAACGCCCCCTTGCAGCATAAATTGGCTGCAAGGGGGCGATAAATATGGACAATACATATCCGATTATGCTGGGCAACGTAACCGTTGGGGAGGCCAAAGTAACCAGACAGGGGTTATATTATCTTATTGCCTGCAAATGTCAGCTGACCGGTGATATTCCCTGCAGAGTTGGCATCAACTGTGGAACACACATGGAAAAGCTGGGGATGCTGGTGCCGGAAAATGACTATTATGCTGCGCAAACACGGATAGCAGCCAGTAAGCTTGGAACATGCGAGCTTTCTTTCTGTATAATTCCAAAACATATGCCATGTAACGAAGAATTTGTTCCGATCAGACCAGAAGAACCGTTTGCCTATCTGTCCCGCCTGGAAGATGCGTATCTGAGAAAGCGGGAAAATACGGCGTTATTGTCCTTTGAAGGCTGTGCAGATCAGTCTTCTGTAGCAGGATAACCGTTATCGGAAAATATCAGCGTGTCGTTTGTTATCAAAATCGATTCCTGACCGTCGAGTAAAGAATTATTTGCGGATATTTCCACACTGCTGCACGGATACAGATCAAAAAGAGTCAAGCTAAGGCAGGTACAGGCTAATGTCAGCTCCAACCCGCTTAACTTTGCAATTTGCTCATCAAGTAAAATGCGTGTTGTATCTCTATTTGTTTCAACCGAAAGAACAACAAGATCTGATGGGAAGGGATTTGTCAGGTTTTCGGAATCAGGTCCGGCCACATATTGGTTTAAGAGCGCCAGCTTATCGTTCTGATAACCATCGCCTTCACGAAGTTCTTTGACAAAAATATTACTGAAATCTTCTTTTGATTCAAGGTCGTTACAGTAGTAAAAAGCAACTGGCACAATAAGATCCTTATCCGTCGATCCCTTACAGCCGAAGAGTCCGATGATCAGAGTGAAGATCAAGAACATAGCGATATTTCGTCTCATGTGTCTTCCTCCATATCAAAGATCGGAAACGTGACTGTAAAAGTAGTGCCCTTGTTCATGGTGCTGGTGACCTGTATCTGACCATGATTGCGTTCTACCATGTTTCGCACAATGGACAAACCCAAACCGCTGCCGCCGGATTTCCGGGAACGCGCCTTGTCAACACGATAGAACCGCTCGAAGATATGTGACAACGACTCCTCGGGGATACCGCAGCCGGTATCGCAGATCGTTAAAACTGCGTTATCCACGCTCCGGTGTACAGAAACAGTCAGCGAACCACCCGGGATGTTATATTTGATGCCATTTTCCATCAAATTAAACATGATATGATACAGGTCATCTTCCAGAATAAGGATCGGGCAGTCATCTGCCATATCGGTAATTATTTCGATATTATTATTTTCAGCAATCGCCGATAACATCCGGATGACCCTGTTGACTGTGGGAGCAATATAGACGATTTCGCAGTCACTGTCTGCCTGGCTTTCGATTCGCGAAAGTGAAAGCAGTTTCTGAGACATTCGGTTTAAACGGTCAGCCTCATTGCCAATGTCGCCGACAAATTCGCGCACAGTATCCAAATCCATTTCGTTTTGGAGAATGGAGTCGGACAGCAATTTGATGGATGCCAGAGGCGTTTTTAGTTCGTGGGAAGCGTCCGATACGAAATTACTGCGCTTTTGCTCTGAGGTTTTCAAACGTTCCACCAGGTCATTGAACTCATCACCAAGGACAGTCAGTTCATCGTTACCACCCATATCAACACGATGGGAATAGTCGCCTTCACGGATAATTCGCATGGATACCATGATCTTGCGCAATCGCTTTGTAAAGGCTGTGGAAAACACCAACGCAAATGCAATCACGGCGATTTCAAGGAACAGGGTAATCGTAAAAGTGTTTTTTTGCAGTGTTTGGATCAGCGCACCTTGCTCAACGTCATATTCCATCATATATACGCAGCCGATCAGTGTACCGTATGACATGATGGGAGTTGCGGCTTTGGAAGCCATAGCGCCATCATGATATGTCCAACTGAACACATCGTTTCCGTTTAATGCGCGTACGATTTCAGGGAATAGTGCATACTTTCCGATGGTTGAATCTTCAGACAGAGTGTCGTGTATTACGATCCCGTTTTGGTCCGTGATAATCAGACGGGTGACCTTCAAACTGTCCATCTGAGAAACTGCGTTGGATACCGTAGTACTGTTAAGTACTTCCAGATCGGAAATGCCTGCCGAAGTGAGTAAGCACTTTTCGATCATGGAAGCTTCTTTGCTGTTATAGAACAGTTTTTGACTGACCTCAGACGAATAGATATTTAGAAACAGTAGAACAAAGAAAGTAATAATTACATATGTAATTGCATAGCGAAACTGGGTGCTTTTATACTGTATTGGCACCCTCGGCTTATTTTCGGAAGTAATAGCCAACGCCCCATTTCGTCATAATGTATTGCGGTTCTGCGGGATTCTCTTCCAATTTTTCTCTCAATCGTCGGATATGTACATCAACTGTACGGATATCACTGCGATACTCCATTGTCCAAATTGTGTCCAAAAGCGCTTCCCTGGAGTAAACGCGGTTTGCGTTTCTCATAAGAAATTCGATCACGTCAAATTCCTTGGCTGTCAGATCTGCCAAGGTTCCGGATTTGTAGGCATTTCTACCATCCAGATCCAGTGTGATATTGCCGATCTGGAGGATCTGTGCAGACTCCTTTTTCTGCAAAGAGGCTCTGCGCAGTAATGCGCGAATACGTGCTTTCAATTCCAGAATATTAAATGGCTTTGTAAGATAGTCATCAGCACCATGATCAAAACCAATGAGTTTATCCATGTCATCGGCTTTTGCAGTCAACAAAATGATCGGGACATCAGAAAAATCGCGGATATGACTGCAGGCGGTCAGACCGTCCATTTCTGGCATCATAACATCAAGAACGATCAGATCTGGATGCTGTGTTTTGGTGAGCTCAATGGCTTCAAGGCCGGTAGCGCCGGTTAACACTTCATAACCATCGTTCTGCAAATTGAAGCGGATTCCCTTAACTAACAGTTCCTCATCATCAACAACAAGTATTTTCATGTCAACCTCCTGTGGTGATAAAATCTTGGATATTGTATAGTGTGCCATAACCGATGCCCTTCACGTTGAGCAACTCGTCGATGGTTGTAAAGGTGCCGTTTTCTTCACGGTATTGGATGATACGACTTGCAGTGGTTTCGCCGATCCCGGACAGCTGCATCAGCTGTTCAGCTGTGGCTGTATTGATGTTAATTTTTCCTATTTCTGCAGCCTGTGATTGGGTGTTAGCTTCATCATCTTCCGCTGTGTAGGGGCGAAGAAAGTAATTGGGCAGAAGGTTTCTGCCGATAAAGATACCCAGCATGATGCACAAACAGGCGGCGGTAGCTGACAATAGTACGATCGTTGATTTTTTCAATCTGGCCACCTCCTGCATTGACTCAAATGGCATAAGCTGTTATAATACAACATATTATACACAAGTTTTCCTCGGCGGACAAGTCTGTTGAGCATATATTGAGGTAGAAATATGAAAAAATTCGGTGCGATTTGCCTGATAATTTGTCTTCTGATCGCAGTTTTGTGCCCTGAGCCAGTGTCTGCAGTCATGGATGTAACTGATGATAAGTCAGTGCAGCAGGGTTGTCATACGATCGATGCACAGTCTCCGTTGTTGGGTTCTATGCCTTTTACGGAGAATGCCAAGTCGATCATACTTTACGAATGCAATAGCGATACACTCATGTATGCTTGGAACGCAGATGAACAGTTGTATCCTGCCAGCTTTGTAAAGATTATGACTGCACTCATTGCTGTGGAAAAAGGAGATTTGAGCGCCCAGGTGACCGTTCGTCAGGATGTGCTCAACACGCTTCCCAACGATGCTGTTTCTGCTGAGCTGGTATCAGGTGAGCGGATTTCTCTGGAGGATTTACTCTATTGCATGATGGTGCAATCTGCTAATGATGCTGCCGCTGTGATTGCAGATCATATCAGTGGCAGCCAGGAAGCGTTTGTTGCTGAAATGAATGCATATGCACAGCAGCTTGGCTGTACCGGCACCAAGTTTATGAATGTGCACGGCCTGCACCATGAAGAACAGGTGACGACCGCTCGCGATACAGCCAGGATTCTCGCAGTTGCAATGCAGAATGAGGACTTTGCAAAAATATTCAATACTGCTTTTTATACCGTTCCGGCTACCAATAAGAGTGCTTCGCGTCGGTTGGAAACGGTTAATCATTTGATCAATAATCAGGAGTATGCCACCTATTACGACGAGCGGGTAACCGGCGGCCGTACAGGTGTGACCGATGATGGATACAGATGTATTGCGTCAGCTTCACAAGCGGATGACTTGCAGATGATTAGTGTGATCATGGGCACGCAATCTGTATTTGCGGAGGATGGTTACACGCCCCGTATAGTGGGCGGTTTCTTGGAAACCTCAGAACTTCTGGATATGGGTTATGCTGGCTACAAAGAAGCACAGATCCTGTATAAAGGCCAGATCATCAAGCAACAGGCAGTTACAAATGGCACGTCAGATGTGATGCTTGGTTGTCAAATTGATGTATCAACTGTGCTGCCGTACAGTGCCACAGAAAATGACCTGGTCTACCGGTATAATGATGTTCCCGGTGCGTTTCAGGCACCGATTACTAAGGGAGAGATCCTCTCCCAGATTGAGATTTGGTACGGTTCTATTTGCCTGGGTCATGCAGACCTTATAGCTATGAATAATGTGGATGCTGTCCAAACAGAAACTCAGACTGATTCAAACAGCCGTTCCGGTTCCACAGCTGGAAAAATCGTGCTTTGGATATTTCTAGGCATTCTAGCGGTGCTTGTGGTCATTGTACTCTGTTTGGTCGTGATAAGAAAGCTACGGAAAGCGCTGATCGGCCATCGTGGAAAAAAATACAGACGCAGCAGAAGAAGGAGCAGATAAGCATGCTTACATGGGATGAGCTGGAGCAAACTTGTAATCGATGCAGCAAATGCGGATTGTGCCAAACCCGTACCAATGTAGTTTTTGGCGTTGGAAAACGCACTGCTGACATTCTATTTGTAGGAGAAGGACCGGGGGAGCAGGAGGATCTGCAAGGTGAGCCTTTTGTAGGTGCTGCCGGACAGCTTTTGGATGATATGCTGTCCATTATTGATTTAAATCGCACGAACTGTTATATTGCAAATATTGTAAAATGCAGGCCTCCGCGAAACCGTGATCCGCAGGATGAGGAACAAGATGCCTGTATTGATTATCTGCGCAATCAGATCGCCCTCATCAAGCCCAGCATTATTGTCTGTCTTGGACGCGTTGCGGCGAAACGTCTGATTGAACCCACATTTCGCATTACGCAGCAGCATGGTATGTGGTACTGTGATGACGGCGTTTGGATCACTGCAATCTATCATCCATCTGCGCTTCTGCGCGACCCGGCAAAGCGCCCTGAAACGTTTTGGGATCTGCTGGAAATCCGTGAGAAGCTGAAGGAAGTACATGCAGATATATAAGAATCCGGCTCGTTTGAGCCGGATTCTTTACTTATCGTCTTCATAATTGAGAATTTCTTTGGCCACGTAAACAGGTCGGTTTTTGCTTTGCTCAAATGTCCTGCCTACATATTCGCCAATAATGCCGATACAAAACAGCTGAACTCCGCCCAAAAGCAGAATCAGGACTATAATTGTAGCATAACCAGGAACATCGATTCCCCAAATTAACTTTTGGAGTACCACGATCAATAGATAAATGAAAGCAGAGACAGCAGTCATACTTCCGAGGAAGGTGGCTATGCGAAGCGGCTTCGTAGAATAGCCGATAATGCCATCAATGGCGTAATTGAACAGCTTGCGGAAATTCCATTTGGTAACACCGGCTGCGCGTTCACATGCAACGTAGGGAATGAAATATGTGTTGTATCCAACCCAGGCAAAAATGCCCTTTGAGAAACGGTGGTACTCTCCCAGCGTAATGATACTATCTGCCACGCTGCGACGAAATGTGCGGAAGTCACTGGCATCTGATTTCAGATTGATATCTGATAGTCCGTTGATGATCTTATAGAAGGATTTTTTGAAGAAAGAAAGGATCTTACTTTCACCGCGACGGTCCTGATAGGCGGCAACAACATCATATTCGGGCTGCTCATCCAGGACCTTTACCATATCACGCACAATTTCCGGTCGCTGCTGCAGATCAGCATCGATCAGACTGACATATTCACCTGAGCTTTGCTTCAGACCTGCGTAAATGCCGGCTTCCTTGCCGAAATTGCGAGAGAAGCTGACGACCTTTACAGGACAAAGCTGCTTACTATATAGCTTACGCAGTTCATGAAGCGTAGCATCCTTGCTGCCATCATCTACATATATGATTTCATAATCGTAACCGCAGCCTTGAAAGGCGTCGATAACGGCGGACTGGAATGCGGCTACATTTTCGGCTTCATTGTAGCACGGGACTACCAAAGACAGTTTCATAATAATTCATTCCTTTGTAATGGTGTAATAATTATATACAAATCGATCAGCTACGTCAAGGGAAATACAGTTTGCAGATTGACAGAACGAAGAAAATGTGGTAATTTATATTCGATATAAAAATGCGTTGATAGGGAGTTTCTGTCAAAGAATGTCTTATTAGAGAGCACACGGCTGGTGTAAGTGTGCAGACTGTTGGCAGTTTGTCACCCTGGAGCTTGCTTTCTGAACCTCAGTAGGGAAGCGCGGGTCAGCCCGTTATAGCTTTTGAGTGTCCGTTCTCGGAAATTCAGGTGGTACCACGGAAATGTATTTTTCGCCCTGAGCCATTGGCTCGGGGCGTTTTTTTAAGGAGTGTTAAAGATGGCAAGAGAACTGCCTAAGGTCTATGAACCCCAGCAAGTTGAAAATCGGATTTATAAGATGTGGGAGGATAATGGTTACTTCCGTCCCTCCGCAGGAAAGGACGCAAAACCTTTCACC
>CAYVCR010000049.1:0-9539 GCA_964450205.1 uncultured Oscillospiraceae bacterium
TTACCCCTTAATCCCATAGCAAACGCCCCGGCGGGAAACCGCCGGGGCGTGTTTTGTATAAGGTGAATGATACTATCAAGTACGACACAATAGAAAATGTGATTTTTCAAATTGAATCAACATGCCTGACTATAGTTTTTTATACAAACGGTTGACTTTTTTTGCTTATGTGGTAGAATATTGACAAATGCAAAGGCAATGCGGAAACCAGGTTGACAGGAGCCGCCGAAGCGAGAGGGGATTGGTGAGAGCCCCTTGCGTGAATGTCATCCAGCCACTTCCAAGCCGCCCGGGAGGACCGGGACGGGTGCTCCCGTTACAGAGTATCTAAGATGCCGTTTTTCGGTGAATTAGGGTGGTACCGCGAGCAACTTCGCCCCTATGTGTGGGTGGAGTTTATTTTTTTGTAATTTTTTATGGAGGTCAATCCAATGGCTAAAAAAGCATATGGCGTGAACGAACTGCGCGAAATGTTCCTGTCTTTCTTTGAAAGCAAGGAGCACCTGCGTCTGCCCAGTTTTTCGCTGATTCCCCAAAATGATAAGTCCCTGCTGCTGATCAATTCTGGTATGGCACCCATGAAGCCCTATTTTAAGGGTGATGTGGAGCCGCCTCGTCGCCGGGTCTGCACTTGTCAGAAGTGTATTCGTACCGGTGACATTGAGAACATCGGCAAGACTGCCCGTCACGGCACCTATTTTGAGATGCTGGGCAACTTCTCCTTTGGTGACTACTTTAAGCGCGAGGCCATTGCCTGGAGCTGGGAGTTTTTGACCAAGGTGGTTGGCCTGGAGGAGGACCGGCTGTATCCTTCTATCTATGAAAACGATGAAGAGGCCTTTGAAATCTGGAACGAGGAGATCGGCATTCCTGCTGAGAAGATCTTCCGCTTTGGTAAGGCGGATAACTTCTGGGAGCATGGCTCCGGCCCCTGCGGACCCTGCAGTGAAATCTACTATGACCGCGGCGAAAAGTACGGCTGCGGCAGCCCTGACTGTAAGGTCGGCTGCGAATGTGACCGCTTCATGGAAGTGTGGAACAACGTGTTCTCTCAGTTCGATAACGACGGCAACGGCAACTACACCGAGCTGGTGCAGAAGAATATTGATACCGGCATGGGTCTGGAGCGTCTGGCTGTCGTCTGCCAGGATGTAAATAGCCTGTTTGACGTGGACACGGTTATGAACATCACCAACCACGTGACCGCTATTACCGGTGCTTCCTACGGTCAGAGTGCTAAGACCGACGTAAGCCTGCGTGTGATCACCGATCATATCCGCGCGGCTACCTTCATGATCGCTGACGGTGTACAGCCTACCAATGAAGGCCGCGGCTACGTGCTGCGCCGCCTGCTGCGCCGTGCTGCCCGCCACGGCAAGCTGCTGGGCGTGAACAAACCGTTCCTGCATGAGGTGGTCTCTACAGTCATCAAGGAGAACGAGAGCCACTATACCTATCTGCGTGATCGTGCAAAGCACATCATCATGGTGGTGCAGAAGGAAGAAGAAGCCTTTGGCCGCACCATCGACAGCGGCATGCGTATTTTTAGCGAGAAGCTGGCTGCCCATAAGGCACAGGGTGCAACGGTGTTCTCCGGAGAGGATGCCTTCCTGCTGTCTGATACCTACGGATTCCCCATTGACCTGACTGTGGAAATGCTGGAAGACGAAGGCATGACCGTCGACATGGACAAGTACACTGCCTGCCGCGAGGAGCAGCGGATCCGAGCCCGTGAGGACCGTAAGAAGATGGGCGATTTAGGCTGGACCAGTATCGACCTGGGCCTGGATAACACCCCTACCGCTTTTGTGGGCTATGATGTGAATAATTGCGACGCCACGGTTTTGGCTGTCTGTGTTGGCAACGAAGTCACCGGCTCTATCACCGGTGGCGAGAAGGGCGTTATCGTGCTGAACAAGACTCCCTTCTATGCAGAAATGGGTGGCCAGGTGGCTGATCATGGAGTGCTCTTGCTGGGCGACAGCCGCTTCAAGGTCACCGATGTCAAGAAGGACCAGGGTGGCAAGTATCTGCACAGCGGCGAAATGGTCAGCGGTACCATCAAGGTGGATGATACTGTTCTGGCCTCCATCGATGTGGAGCGCCGTAAGGCCATCATGCGCGCACACTCTGCAACTCACTTGCTGCAGAAGGCTTTGCAGAGCGTTCTGGGCGACCATGTGCATCAGGAAGGCTCTCTTGTTGAGCCTGACCGTTTGCGCTTTGACTTTAACCATTATTCCGCTGTGACTGCTGAGGAGATGGCAAAGATTGATGCAGTTGTCCAAAGCGCTGTTCTGGAAGGCTATGTAATCGATGTGCGCGAGATGCCCATTGATGAAGCTAAGGCCCTGGGTGCCCAGGCACACTTCAGTGAGAAGTATGGCGATGTTGTCCGTGTTGTCAATATGGGCGGCTATTCTGTGGAGCTGTGTGGCGGTACTCATCTGGACAATACTGCCAAGGTTGGCCCCTTCCGCATCGAAAGCGAAGGCAGTGTTGCTTCCGGTATTCGCCGTATCGAGGCTGTGACCGGTAAGGCTTGCCTGGCTGAGATGGAATTGGCCCGCCAGAGAGTGTACAATGCCTGCGCCATTCTGAAGACCAAGCCTGCAGAACTGGCATCCAAGCTGGAGAGCCAGGTGGAGGAGATCAAGACACTGAAGAAGAACATCGAGTCCTTCAAGGCTCGTGAGAGTGCCGGTGAGGCTGACCGCTTCCTGTTCGGTGCCCGCGTAGTGGGTGGTGTCCATGTGATTACGGCAAACGTGCCCGATGCCGATGCCAACAAGCTGCGTCAGATGGGCGATACTCTCCGGGATAAGGCCTCTGACGTGGTTGCTGTGCTGTCCGGTGTGACTGGCGACAAGATCACATTCCTGGCGGTCTGCGGTAAGGACGCAGTTGCCAAGGGCATGAAGGCCGGTGAACTGGTGAAGCTGGTTTGTACTGCCTGCGGCGGGTCCGGCGGCGGCAAGCCCGATTCCGCAATGGGCGGCGGAAAGGACATCAACAAGATCGACGACGCTCTGGCCATGGTGGACGATTACGTGGCCTCCAAGGCTTAATTAAATCCAAAAGGGCGCTGCTGGTGCGGCGCCCTTTTTATCAAACAAGAGAGGAGGAATATCCATGCGTAAGCTCATGCTGTTCAGTATTGGATTTATACTGGCATGCATTTTGGGTGTGTACTTCATCAGCGGAAATCTGCTGCTGATCCCTGCTGCGATCTGCCTTGTGGCTATGGGTGTGTTATTCTTCCTCAAATCCCGGAAAGCCAGGATTACCGCCGTAATATTGTTGGGCAGCGTTGCGGGTCTTCTGTGGATCTGGGGATATGATAGTCTGTACTTAGCAGATGCCCGCAGCTATGACGCAAAAGTCATTCAATCACAGATCGAAATTACAGATTACAGTACTGACACAGAGTACGGTGTTGCTGCTGATGGCAAGCTGAGCTTGGCAGGGAAGACATACCGTGTGTATTTTTATATGAATGAAGCGACACCGCTGAAGCCTGGCGACCGGGTAACAGGCAGCTTCCGCCTGCGCTATACAGCGGATGGGGGAGAGAAGGAGCCTACCTATCACCAGGGTAAGGGGATTTTTCTTCTTGCATATGGCAGGGAGGAAATGCAGATTACAACTGCCGACAGTGTACCAGTCAAGTACTTTGCAGCGACTATGCGGCAAAAGATCTTACAGCAGCTGGATGCCACTTTTCCGCAGGACACAGTGGGTTTTGCCAGAGCCTTGCTGCTCGGCGACGGCAGCTTGCTTTCCTACAAGGCGGATTCAGCGTTTCAGACCAGTGGGATCCGTCATGTGATTGCAGTCTCAGGCCTCCACGTTTCCATCCTGTTTTCAATTATCTATGTGTTTGGTGGCCGCCATAAAGTTCTTGGTGTTGTGTTGGGAATGCCTGTTTTGCTGGTATTCGCAGCAGTGGCGGGATTCACACCTTCCATTGTCCGTGCCTGTATCATGCAGGCGCTGATGCTACTGTCGCTATTGGTGGATAAGGAGTATGACCCGCCGACTGCATTAGGTTTTGCCGCGCTTGTCATGCTGGTTGTGAATCCGCTGACGATCACATCGGTCAGCTTTCAACTTTCGGTTGGCTGCATGGTGGGAATTTTCCTGTTCGGTGAAAAGATCCAGAAATATCTGCTGAACAAAACGTTCCTGGGGAAGGCCAAAAAGAAGACCGTTATGGCAAAGCTGACCCACTGGATCGCAGGGTCGATCTCCGTAACGATCAGCGCTATGATCACGACCACACCACTGTGTGCCTACTATTTTGAGTCTGTAAGCCTTGTTGGTATATTGACCAATCTGCTGACACTGTGGATCATTTCTTTTATATTCTACGGCATCATGCTTGCCTGCCTCCTGGGTGCGATCTGGCTTCCCTTGGGACAGGCTGTGGCTTGGGTCATTTCCTGGGCGATCCGTTATGTGCTTTTGGTTGCAGAGTTTCTCAGCAGCTTTTCGCTGGCGGCGGTGTATACAAAGAACGTCTATATTGTTGTCTGGCTGATTTTCAGCTACGTTTTACTGGGACTGTTTTTGATAAGCAAGAAAAAACGACCCGCTGTTTTTGCTGCCTGTGTGAGTATAGTCCTTTGCATAGCTATTGCTGTATCCTATCTGGAACCCAGGATGGATCGTTTTCGTGTCAGTGTTTTAAACGTGGGGCAGGGACAATGCGTACTGCTGCAAAGTAACGGAAAAAACTACATGATCGACTGTGGCGGAGACACAGCGGAGCAGGCGGCAGATGAAGCAGCGAAGACATTGCTCAGCCAAGGAATTACCCGCCTGGACGGCGTGATCCTTACCCATTACGATAATGATCATGCAGCAGGGGCAGAACTTTTGCTGACCAGGATACCTGCAGATACTTTATATTTACCTGTGACGATGGATAGCGAAGGAATGAAACGCTTTGCGGATCAATATGCGGATATCATTCAATGGATCGGAACAGATACCCAGTTTACCGATGCGGATATTACGATTACCTTATATCCGGCGACGGAATATGCATCTGATAATGAAAGTTCCATGTGCGTCTTGTGTCAGGTTGAGAATTGTGATATACTGATAACCGGCGACAGAAATGCTGTAGGCGAACGCAGTTTGGTGCAGTCCCATACCTTGCCGGAACTGGACGTACTGGTTGTGGGGCACCATGGTGCCAAAACAACTGCAAGCCTTGACCTGCTTCAGGCAACGACGCCGGATATCGCTGTAATTTCCGTGGGAGCCACGAATAATTACGGGCATCCGGCCCAGGAAGTATTGGACAGACTGAAGCTTTTTGGCTGCAATATCTTTCGTACCGACCAAATGGGTACGGTGATTATCAAGGGGTGATCAAATGGCAAAAAAGACGGAACAACCGAATAATGTGCAGCTTTTAAAGACTGCGATCCGGGAAAAACGTCTTGACCGGCTGTATTTCTTCCACGGGGAAGAAACCTTCCTGCTGCATCACTATCTTGACCAAATCAAAAAGCAGCTTTTGGATGAACTGACAGAATCCTTTAATTTCCATAAACTGACGAGCGAAACGTTTGATGTACGCAGCTTTGCCGACGCAGTGGAAAATCTGCCCATGATGGCAGAGTCAACCATGGTCTGGGTCGACGATGTGGATATTTTCAAGCTGCCGGAGGCAGACCGGGATAAAATGGCCGAGATATTCTCGGATATTCCAGAATATTGTACGGTCGTATTTACCTACATTACGACACCCTGGAAGATGGATAACCGTCTGAAAAAGTACTGTGACACCATCAAGGCCAACGGTACAGTGGTGGAGTTTGCCAAACAGGATCTGCGGGATCTGATCGCGTGGGTCACGCGGCATTTTGCTGCAAACAAAAAGAGGATATCGCCGGATCTGTGTGCCTATCTGATCGAGATCACCGGCGGCACTATGACGGCTTTAGCTGGTGAGATCTCCAAGATCTGCGCATTCTCCGGTGCAGAGGAGATCTGCAAAAGTGATATTGATGCGGTGACAGAGCCTGTGCTGGATGCCGTCGTTTTTCAGATGACAGACCTTCTGGGGCAGCGGGAATATGGTGCAGCGCTGCAAAAGCTGCAGCAGCTGCTGAAAATGCAGCAGAAGCCGACCGCGATCCTTGGTGCAGTTGGCAGCCATTTCCGCCGGCTGAGTACGGCACGCACCTTGTTGGATCATGGCAGACAGTCCTCTGAGCTGATGCGACTGTATGGCATTGGCGACTATGCGGCCAGGAAAACTATGTCTGCGGCAGGTAAGTTCTCACACCGCTTTTACGCGCGCGTTTCTGAACTGGTAATAGAAACCGATATCGCGCTAAAAACCTCGTACGACGCCCCTGAGCGCCTTCTGGAGGTGCTGCTGTTGCAAATTGCGCAGGAGGCCCGGAATGGTTAAGATCAAAGAGGCCATCGTGGTTGAGGGACGCTACGACAAGAATACCTTGTCCCAGATCGTGGACGCGCCTATTTTGGAAACCTCCGGCTTTGGCATTATGAAGGATAAGACCCAGCTGAAACTGCTGCGCCGGGTCGCCGAGAGCCGTGGGCTCATCGTTTTTACGGATTCCGATGGCGCCGGCTTTGTGATTCGCAATTATTTGAAAAGCTGTATTGATAATAAGCTTTTGAAGCATGCGTACATTCCGGACATTCCCGGTAAGGAGCGTCGCAAAGATACTGCCGGAAAAGAAGGCAAGCTGGGCGTGGAAGGCATGACGCCTCAGGTGATCCTGGATTGCCTTCACAGGGCGGGTGCAACCTTCGAGGGTGAAGAAACTGCAGTTTCGTCCGAGCGGATCACTAAGCAGGATCTGATGGTGCTGGGCCTGTCCGGAGGTAAAGACAGCAGCTATAAGCGCCAAAAGCTGCTGAAAAGACTAGATTTGCCTGGGCATATGTCCTGTAATGCTATGCTGCAGGCATTAAACCTGCTGTATACTCCCCGGGAGCTGGCAGCTGTTATGGAAGAGATTTAACATGATAGACATATCGGTTAAAAACTTAACAAAATTCTTTGTTATCGGTGAAAACCTCCTGGAAGACCTAAGCTTTGAGATCCAGGAGGGGGAATGTGTTGCGATTTTAGGCCGTAACGGCTGCGGTAAGACAACGCTGTTCAATATTCTCACCGGTGCTATGGATCACGATGCGGGCGAAGTGTTCATCAACCCCCACAAGCGTTTGGGATTGATCTCCCAGATACCGCGTTTTCCTGCCGGTTATGTGGTAGAGGACGTACTGCGCTCGGCATTTTCTGTGCTGATTGCGACTCGCCGTAAGATGGAAGTGCTGGAGCAGCAGATGACTGCCGGTGCCAGCGACGAGCAGCTTCGGGAGTACGATGTACTGGTCAACCGTTTCCAGGCCGGCGGCGGCTATGACATGGATGTAGATGTGGACAAGATCTGTAATGGTCTTGGTATTACTTCCGATCAGCGCACACAGCTGTTTGACAGCTTGTCCGGCGGCGAGAAGACCCGGGTAAATCTGGCGCGGTTGCTTTTGGAAAAAACGGATATTCTATTGTTGGACGAGCCCACCAACCATCTGGACTTGCGCAGTGTAGAATGGCTGGAGGGCTACATCAACAGTTTCAAGGGCACCGTGCTGGCCATCTCCCACGACCGCTATTTCTTGGATCGTATTGCTGACCGGGTCATCGAAATCGTAGATGGTCATGCAGAGTTTTACTCCGGTAACTATTCGTTTTATATCGATGAAAAACAGGCACGTTTCAATCTGCAGCTGAAGCAGTATGAGCAGGAGCAGGCAAAGCTGAAACAGCTTGGCTACACGGTCGAACGGATGAAGGGTTGGGGCATCAATAACCGTACGCTGTACCGCCGCGCCATGTCCATCCAGCACAGAATGGAGCGCATTCAAAAAACAGAGCGTCCCAAGACGGAGAAGACCATGAAGGCGACCTTTGGTGAAAAGGACTTCTCCGGTGATGTGGTATTCAAGATGAAGAATGTGTCTAAATCCTTTGCTGATCGCACATTGTTTTCGGATGTGGAGCTGAACGTGGAGGGTGGCGAGAGGATTGCCTTGTTGGGTGATAACGGCACAGGAAAATCCACCTTTATCAAATGCCTGTTAGGGGAGGAAGCTTGTCAAGGCAAGATCCAGTTTGGCCCCACAGTTAAGTGGGGGTATCTGCCTCAGATCATAAAATTCCGTCATCCGGAGCGCAGCCTGTACGACACGATGCTGTACGAGAAAAACTGCACGCCGCAGACTGCCCGTGACCGCCTGGGCGCGTTTCTGTTCCAGGGCGAAGATGTGTTCAAGCAGGTTGGAAACCTCTCCGGCGGCGAGCAGTCCCGGTTGAGGCTGTGCATGCTTATGGATGAAAAGATCAATCTTCTTGTTTTGGACGAGCCAACTAACCATTTGGACATTGCGTCCCGAGAATGGATGGAGGCCGCAATAGAGGAATTTGAGGGCGTTTTGCTTTTTGTTTCCCACGACCGTTACTTTATTGAAAAGTTTGCCGAGCGCATCTGGCTGCTGGAGGACGGCAAGATCCGTGACTTCAAATGTGGTTACAGCAAGTACCGTTCCATTTTGGAGCACGAAGCCATGCTGAAGACACCTGTTGCGGCAGAAGCAAAACCAAAGAAAGAACGCCCCAAAGGTGGCACAAAGGACCAGGACAAGCTGATCCGCCGGCTGGAGCGAGAGATCGAGAAACAGGAAAATGTGATCACGGAACTGGATGCAGCCATCGAGGCAGCATCTGCGGACTACCAAGAGCTGACCCGCCTGCTGGGAGAGAAGGAAGCTGCGGAGACCGTTTTGCTGGAGCTGATGGAGCAGTGGGAAAACGCGCAGACTTGACAGACAATGCGGACAGTCCTATAATACGGAAAGATCAATCAAAAGGAGCACAAAAACTATGAGTTCTTGTAGCGGAAATTGTTCCAGCTGTGGCAGCTCCACCTGTGGTGACCGCAAGGCGGAAAGCCCGCTGGCCAGCTTAAACCCAAAAGCGAGTGTGAAGAAAGTGATCGCGGTGGTGTCCGGCAAGGGCGGCGTTGGCAAGTCTACCGTCACTTCCATGTTAGCGGTTGCCATGGCTCGCTGCGGTAAGCGCGTGGGCGTTTTGGATGCGGATATTACGGGTCCTTCTGCACCTACGGCTTTTGGTGTTACGGAGTGCCAGGGGGCAACAGAGGAAGGCTTGTATCCGGCCTTGACCCGCAGCGGCATTCAGGTCATGTCCATTAACCTTCTGTTGGATAACGATACAGACCCAGTGGTTTGGCGAGGACCGGTCATCGCCGGGGCTGTCAAGCAGTTCTGGACCGATGTGATCTGGGAGGACGTGGATTATATGTTTGTGGACATGCCGCCTGGCACCGGTGACGTGCCACTGACAGTCTTCCAGAGCCTGCCGGTTGACGGTATTGTCATTGTTACCAGCCCCCAGGATCTGGTGTCCATGATCGTCTCCAAGGCTGTGAAGATGGCCAACATGATGCACATTCCTGTGTTGGGCTTCG
>CAYVCR010000050.1:0-9320 GCA_964450205.1 uncultured Oscillospiraceae bacterium
GAATGGCGTTCTTATTCAGTGTAATATGGTTGGCATCACAGCGATTCTGAAGTTCCCTACCAGTGATGCGCATGGGACGCAGGTCTGCCAGCATCAGATGATTGTCCGTGCCGCCGGTGACCAGATCAAAGCCTTCCTCCAGCAGAGCTGCTGCCATCACCTTGGCATTCTTCACCACATTGTGTGCATAGGTTTTAAACTCCGGACTCATCGCCTCCTTCAAGCATACAGCTTTGGCTGCGATCACATGCTCCAACGGGCCGCCCTGCGTGCCAGGGAACACAGCAGAATTCAATTTCTTGGCAAACTCCTCCTTGGCGAGGATCAAACCGCCGCGGGGGCCGCGCAGGGTCTTATGGGTCGTTGTGGTCACAATATCTGCATACGGCACAGGACTTTCATGGGCACCGCCTGCAACCAAGCCCGCAATATGAGCCATATCAACCATCAGCAGCGCGCCAACTTCGTGAGCGATCTCAGCAAATGTTTTAAAATCGATCGCTCTGGGGTACGCGGAGGCGCCGGCAATCAGCAGTTTAGGCTGATTCTTTTTAGCCATATCACGGATCTGGTCATAGTCGATCAAACCGGTTTGAGGATCAATGTCATAGGAAATAACATTATAGTACTTGCCGGAAATATTGGCCGGGCTGCCGTGAGACAGATGGCCGCCGTTTGCGAGGCTCATACCCATCATGGTGTCACCAGGCTGCAGAAATGCCAGCTGAACGGCCATATTCGCTTGGGCGCCGGAGTGTGGCTGCACATTGGCAAATTCAGCACCGAACAGAGCCTTAGCGCGCTCAATGCACAAACTCTCCAGCTCATCAACGTACTGACAACCACCGTAGTAACGCTTGCCGGGCAGACCTTCTGCATACTTGTTCGTCAGAATTGAACCCATGGCTGCAATCACTGCAGGAGAAGCAAAGTTTTCCGATGCAATCAGCTCCAAGCCGTCCTGCTGCCGCATCAATTCCCGGTTCATCATCGCCGCCAATTCTGGATCATACTGCGCTACAAATCCGATAGAGTCAATAGGTTTTTCATGCATGTTATTTTCCCTCTTTCGATAGTTTTACCAAATAAAAAATGAGCAATCCAGTATGAGGACTGCTCAATTTCCGAAAAACGTTCTTGTATGCGTCTCCGTCCATTTGCCTGAGAGATTCGGCAATTGCCTTGCCCCTTCGGCACACAATTTAATGTGTTCTCCAGAGTGTCCTCTGCTCTCGGTTAGATATTACATCATTCCGAAAGCTTCAACGGATATATTTGGTTAATAAGAATAGTATACACACATTCAGCCGGTTGTCAACAGTAGAAATGAATTTGTCAAAAAGGGACTCCTGGAACTGTTGTTCCCGGAGTTTATTACATTTCTTTTGGAATATTCTTCATTGTAAGGCTGATACGTTTCCGTTTTTCATCTACCTCCAAAACAGAAACTTTCACCACATCCCCAACCTGAACGACCTCGCTGGGATGTCTGAGTTTCCTGTTGCACACCTGTGAAATGTGAACCAGACCATCCTGGTGGACACCGATATCAACAAATACGCCAAAGTCGATCACATTGCGCACCGTTCCGGACAAAACCATACCAGGCTTCAGATCCTTCATTTCCAGAACGTCTGTACGCAGGACAGGGGCGGGCAGCTCATCACGCGGATCACGGCCCGGTTTCAGCAGCTCCTTGACCACATCCTGCAATGTAGGAACACCGACGCCGCATTGTTCTGCGGCCTGTTCTGCACCAAAGTCAGCAAAACGGGTCTGTAGTTCCGTAATCGCGCCGGACTTCACATCCTGTTTTGTGTATCCACACAGCGCCAGCAAGGCTTCTGCCGCAGTGTAGGACTCCGGATGCACACCGGTATTGTCAAAAATTTCTTTACTCTCAGGCACACGCAGGAAGCCTGCGCACTGTTGATACGCCTTAGGACCCAGTTTGGGAACCTTCTTCAGTTGATTTCTGGACGTAAATGCACCATTCTCCTCCCGGTATGCAACCACGTTTTTGGCAGTAGTTGCATTGAGTCCCGAGACTTGCTGCAGAAGGCTTGCCGAAGCCGTGTTGATGTCAACACCCACTGCATTGACGCAGTCCTCAACAACACCGCCCAAGGTCTCATCCAACCGTTTCTGAGGCATATCATGCTGATACTGGCCGACGCCGATTGCCTTGGGATCGATTTTTACAAGCTCTGCCAGTGGGTCCTGCAGGCGACGGGCAATCGATACAGCGCTGCGAAGATTTACATCGAAATCAGGAAACTCCTCTGCTGCTAATTTGGACGCAGAATAAACAGATGCACCTGCTTCACTCACGATCACATAGCTGACACCGGGAGTGCCCTTCAGCATTTCTACCGTCATCGCTTCTGTTTCCCGGGATGCTGTTCCGTTGCCGATGGCAATATGCTTGACACCGTGCTTGCGGATCAACCGTGACAGCAACGCAATAGCTTCTTCCTTTTTATGCTGAGAAAACGTGGGGTATACCACAGCCGTATCCAAAACATGTCCGGTGCCATCAACAACGGCCACTTTGCAGCCGTTACGGTATCCTGGGTCCAGTCCCATGGTCACAAAGCCCTTCACCGGGCGCTGCATCAGCAGCGGCTTGAGATTCAGCGCAAAATTTGCAATAGCAGATTCTGCTGCCCTGTCACTTAGTGTATTGCGCAGCTCACGTTCCACACTGGGGGCGATCAATCTGTTATAGGCATCCTCTGCTGCGGCTCGCACAAAAGCAGAAACCGTTATGGTAGGCTTCAGCGCCTTGCGACACACAAGTGCCTGTCCCTCCAAACCGGGCAGCGCTGCCGTCACCTTCAGATAGCCTTCCTTCTCACCCCGGTTGATCGCAAGGATCTGATGATTCTGCAATCTGGAAACCACCGTATGAAAATCGTAATACAGCTGATATACGCTTTCCGCTTCCGGCTCGACCGCCTGTACACTGACGATTGCCTGCCGCTCCATTTTTTCACGAAGTGCTTTTCGGATATCAGGATCATCAGAAATGATCTCCGCAATAATGTCTGATGCGCCTGCCAAGGCATCCTCCACTGTTTCAACGCCCTTTTCCGGATCAACATACGGTGCAGCAAGTTCTGCAGGATCTTCTCCGTTCTGTGCAAAAATCGCCAATGCCAGCGGCTCCAGGCCCTTCTCCTTCGCAACTGTAGCGCGTGTACGGCGCTTTTGCTTATAGGGGCGATAGAGGTCCTCCACTTCCGCCAGTGTGACAGCAGAGAGAATCGCTTTCTCCAATTCTTCCGTCAGCTTTTCCTGGGCAGCAATCGACTTACAGACTTCTTCCTTTCTCTCCTGTAGATTACGCAAATAACGCAGGCGCGTTTCCAGATTGCGTAAAACAGTATCATCCATACTGCCATGAAGCTCTTTGCGGTAGCGGGCAATGAAGGGAATCGTGTTGCCTTCGTCCAGCAGGGAAACAACATTGGCGACGTATTCTGTTTTCTGGCCAAGTTCCTGCGAAAGTATTTCAATGATCGTATTCATAAGTAACTCCTATCGTAATAATCTTCATGAGTATAGCACATTTTGTTGATCTTTACAATGATCCGCTCCTGTTTTTCTGTGTCAAAAATCAACAGGATTCGTTATTTTCCCTTGCTTATATTCTTGTCTGGTGATATACTTACATGGACTTCTTTATCATAATAGGAGGTAGAATTATGAAAAGGATCCTGGCAATGTTCCTGACCGTATGTATGCTTGCATGTCTGACTGTGCAAGTCTCCGCCCAAGCTCCTGCGCAGGAACTGGAAAGAACATATTCTGCTATGTTGCCGGCACTCATCGTTATGCTGGCAATTTTGGTGGTTTTGATAATCACTTGTGTGATTTTCACGATCGGTGCCATTAATGCCCGCAAAAATAAGCATAAAAAAAACGCCGCCGGACAAACTGTCCTGCGGATCATTATGTACTTTGCAGCTATCGTTGTTCTTGTTTGTACCGTGCTTTGTTTCATCCGTTATCGGCAGGTTGGCACGTATTTACAGGCTGAGCTTTCTAAAGCTACCGAGGATATGACTGCAGAATCTACCACGGAAGCGCCCACCGAGAATACGACCGAGGCTACCGAGCCCCCTACCGAAGAGACTACAGAATTGATCGTCCCCCCGGAACTTCTCGTACCCACAGTCAATCCTGTGCAAACTGAAAACAGTGATCCTGCTAACTGGGGAGTTAACTGGCAGCTTCAAGTCAACGGAGAAACAACGGATACTTATCAGAGTGCAGACACTTACGATTTTACTCTTGGCTCTGACTATTTTGCTCTGCCCGGCATTCCCACTTTCCGCGGCGATAATTACCGCACAGGCGCTTCTTACGGCACTGCAACTATCACCAATCAAGTTTTGACAAAGGAATGGTGCCGCGAGGTCGGCAGTCTGAACGGTTGGCCCGGCATCGGCTGGACCGGTCAGCCACTGTGTGTGCAATGGGATGATGAGACAAAGGCGATCATGAACCTCTATGAAGAGAAGAAGACAAAAGAGGGCCTGGTCGAAGTCATCGCCACTACGCTGGATGGTTACATCTATTTTTATGATATGGAAGATGGCACCTATACCCGCGATCCTCTCTGGATCGGCATGGGCTTCAAGGGCACCGCATCTTTGGACCCGAGAGGTTATCCCGTTCTATATGCGGGCTCCGGACTGACGAACGGTGACAAATATCCCAGAATGTACATTATCAGCCTGATCGACTGCACCTTGCTGATGGAGCAAAGCGGCGGCGATAACTTCGCTTACCGTGGTTGGTATGCATTTGACTCCTCCCCTATGATCTCCGGCGAAACTGACACCCTGTTCTGGCCCGGCGAAAGCGGCGTTATATATTCCATTAAGCTCAATACGGAATACGACAAAGCTGCCGGTACATTGACGATGTCTCCCGAAACTTTGGTGAAAGCCCGGTACTCGACCAACGCGAGCCGTACTGTCGGTTATGAAGCCAGTGCGATCATGGTCGGCAACTATATGTACATCGGCGATAACGGTGGCATGTTCTACTGCATCGATCTGCACACGATGGGCCTCGTTTGGGCACAGAATGTCAAAGATGATGTAAACGCAACACCCGTATTTGAGTGGGACGAGGATGGAGAAGGCTACCTGTACGTTGCCTCTTCCATGGAGTACTCGGACAATTCTGCGTACATCTATAAAATCAACGCATCCACCGGCGAGATCGTATGGACAAAGGTTTACGACAATGTGGCTTACGATTACGACGTTTCCGGCGGCGTGCTGTCCTCTCCGGTACTTGGCAAGGATGGTACAGATCTGGAGGGGTTGATCATTTACTCTGTCGCCAAAACGCCCAGCGCCTGGAGCGGCACGCTCGTTGCTTTGGATACCGCTACTGGTGAAGTTGTTTGGGAAAAAACCTTGAGCAATTATGCGTGGAGCTCCCCTGTCGGCATCTATACTGACATCGGTAAGGGTTATCTGGTACTTGGTGACTCCGTTGGTTATATCTATTTGATCGATGGTGCAACAGGCGAGACTTTGTACACAGAAAGTCTTGGCTCCAATATTGAGGCATCTCCTGTCGTATTCAATAACATGCTGGTTGTCGGTACCCGCGGCTGCCAGGTCTGGGGTATTGAAATCGAATAGTTTTTTAGCGGCTGCATTTATAAATGCAGCCGCTTTTTTTCGGACATACTAAGCAGGGGTGAAAAAATGAAGAAAAAAGATGATGTAGAGATTCGCATTAATCCGGAAAACAGAGTATGTCCTAAATTCAATCTTCAAAGTCTTGCCACATTTCCTGTTGCCTCACCTGAAGAAATGGGAATGCGTGTAGTGGATGACTGTGCCGAAGAGCACATGATGTAAGCGCCTTCGTAATTGACATTTCTTTCTTTGGCAGATATAATAAATTTATCCGATATTTGCCTAAGGAGGAATCAGCATGGAAAAGAAGATCATAACAATCAGCCGCGAATTTGGCAGCGGTGGCCGTACCATTGGTCACATGGTCGCAGATGCACTTGGTATTCCCTTTTATGATAAGGAGCTGGTAGATCAGATTGCTGTGGAATCCGGCTTTGCTCCCAAATTTGTAGAAGAGCACGGCGAGCATTCCCCCGGTAAAAGCCTGCTGTCCTATGCCTTTGCGCCACAGGGTGTACCAGGTGTAATGAACGGACTGTCTACAGCCGACTTTCTGTGGAACATTCAGTGTAATGTGATCTTGCAGTTGGCAGATAAAGGCCCCTGCGTCATTGTGGGACGGAATGCAGATTATATTTTAAAAGATCGCGAAGATTGTCTGCATGCCTATATCCACGCAGATATAGATTACCGTGCTGATCGCATCGTCCGTCTGTATGGCGAATCTGAAAAGAGTCCTGCCGCAAGACTGCAGGAAAAGGATAAGCGCCGCCGTGTCAATTATCAGCATTATACCGGCCGGTCTTGGGGACAGGCGCAGAACTACGATATCTGCCTGAACAGCAGCACATTGGGCATCGAGCAATGTGCAAAAATCATTATTGATATGGTAAACAACTCCAAATAAAAGAACGTTCCCGCTGATCACAAATCAGCGGGAACTTACTTATACGCTCAGTAATTCTCCATCGGAAATATGAATATTGACACCGTTCACTTCCACATTCTCATCCGCACAAATCAAAAGATATTTCACGCCACCGATCACCCGTGTTTCGATCAGGTCGGACCGCTCCGGATTCACCTTGATCGATACATCCGGTGTGTTGATTTCAAACCGGTTGGCATTGATAATATTCTTTGGATGCAGCTCAGCCTCGAAACCAAACACCTCATCATATTCAACACTGAATTTTGCCACGTTTCTGTCCGGAACACCACAGTTGTTCAGCGCTTCCTTGACTTGCTCCTTGCTGATCAACAGCGGCTCTGACACGTGGCTTTCTTTATGCAGCTCAATGCACTGCCGCAAATGATCATGTACCGCCTGCACCGCCTCCAGGCTGCATTCATCTTCCAGTGACGTGGCCAGGAGCGCTTCGAAGGACTTCTTCTGTTCCTCTGCAGGTTTGGGTATGGGTGTGTTAAAAACCGTTTCTACAAAGCTCTGGTGACTTTCCTTGGGACTGCGCGTATAGTAAAGCGCATTATAGATATTGGTCGAACGGTTGTCAAAAGCAGGGAACAGGAATCCCAGCTCCGGTGCGGCTACAACATTTACCGCACCGCCATCATGAAACGCCTTCTCCTCCGCTACGTAGCGCAGTGTCGGTTTTGCAAGTTTTACCGGACAAATGGCACACAGCAGATAAGTGTATGTTTCATCGGAAGCATCTGCATGGAGTTCATCATCTTTCCCTTTAAACGGAACGTCGTAACTGTCACAGCCCAAAAGAATCAGGTAGCCGTCGTCCAAGGAGACCGACTCGATTACCTTTTGATAAAAGCTGTGACGGACATCACTGTCCTGCAAAGCAGTCTTTCGCAGGTCCATCAACAGCTTATGTTCCGGTGAATCGGCAACTTGCGCAGTACGGAAAGTAATATCGATCAAGTTCCTGCCAATACCACCGGAAAGAACGCGCTTCATCGTCCCAAAATACTTTTCCGCCTCATTTTCAGGCATGGTGCCCGTGCTCTGCTTGAATTCAGAAACGATCTCCTTCTGAGCATTAACGTAACAACCATAAATAGTCGTCATATTGCTGCGATCACGCCGAACCCTGCGGCGAATCTCGCCAATTTCCTTTTGATTCATATGTACCTCACATTTCAGATTATTTTACCTGCTCATTATAACACAAAAGCAATCAATAATCTACGAATATTTTGTCGTTTTGGGCACTTGCGTTTTGTCTGGAACGGACTATAATCTTTATTAGAACATACTATTCTGGAGGTGTGGAACATGAGACGTTCACGTATCAACATGGTCAATGGACCGCTGCTGTCCGGAATCATTTCCTACACAATTCCAATCATTTTAACCAGTCTTCTGCAACTTCTGTTTAATGCTGCCGACCTCGTGGTTGTTGGCCGTTTCCGCGGCAGCATCTCTGTGGCAGCTGTTAGTGCAACCGGCTCCATTACCAATCTGATCGTCAATCTGTTTATTGGCCTTTCCGTAGGTGCCGGTGTTACCATCGCACACGGTTTGGGCGGCAAACAGGATGAAGAAGTCCGTCGCACCGTTCACACAGCAATTCCGACCGCATTTTTGGGCGGCATTCTGCTGACCGTTGTTGGTGTCTTTTTTGCCGACGACCTGCTGACGCTTATGAAAACACCTGCTGATGTGTTGCCGCTTTCTACCGTATACATGCGGATTTACTTTGGTGGAATCACCTTTTCTCTCCTATATAATTTTTGTTCCTCCATTCTCCGTGCAGCCGGCGACACAAAAAGTCCCCTTATTTATCTCTGCATTGCAGGTGTGCTCAACGTAATCTTGAATCTCTTCTTTGTTGTCGTACTGAAAATGAACGTAGAAGGTGTTGCGCTGGCAACCACGATCTCACAGGCCGTTTCAGCCGTGCTTGTACTGATCGCGCTGATGCGCAGAACAGATGCATGCAAACTAACATTGAAAAGTATGCGTTTTTACAAAGCCCCGCTGCTGAAAATTATTCGCATCGGTCTGCCCGCCGGTATCCAGTCTTCTCTGTTCTCCATCTCCAATGTGCTGATCCAGTCCTCGATCAATTCTTTTGATAATGCTGTTCTCATGTCCGGCAATGGCGCGGCCAGCAATATCGAAAGCTTTGTTTATGTGACTATGAACAGTATTTACCAGACAACTGTCAACTATATCGGACAGAACGCCGGTGCCCACAGGTTTGACCGCATTAAGAAAGTATTCTTATTGTGCCTGGCCAGTGTGGTTGTCGCAGGTGGTATAACAAGCGGCTTGGCCTACATTTTTGCAGAGGATCTGCTTGGCATTTATATCACAGATTCCCCGCAAGCGATCCAATTTGGCTTAACGCGTTTTTCCTATGTTTGTGCCACGTATACACTGTGCGGACTCATGGAAGTTTCTACAGGCGCGCTCCGCGGATTGGGTTCTTCCTTTATTCCGATGTTCATCAGTGTGCTTGGTGTTTGCGGCCTGCGAATCACATGGATCTATACAGTATTTCAACTGCCGCAGTTTCACTCTCCGGAGGGACTGTATATCACCTACCCCATATCCTGGATACTAACTTTTGCCGCGCAGACCATTGCTTTTGTCATTCTCTATAAAAAAAGGAAAAAGCAACACGCAACACCTCTATAAGAATTAGGGGCTGTCTCAAAATGATTATTTGTAGGGAC
>CAYVCR010000051.1:0-9232 GCA_964450205.1 uncultured Oscillospiraceae bacterium
CAGGCCATCGCTGACAAGCTGGGTCTGGAGCTGGTCATCGACAACATGGAGTTCACCGCTGCGCTGGAAGCTGCGCAGAACGGCAAGGCCGACATGGTCATGGCCGGTGTTACCGTTACCGAGAAGCGTCTGGCTGTTATGGACTTCTCCGACAGCTACGCTACTGGCGTTCAGGTCGTTATTGTTAAGGAAGGCTCTGATGTCACTATGGACAACCTGGGCGAAATGATGATCGGCACCCAGATGGGCACCACCGGTTATATCTACGCTTCCGACACCATCGAGAACGGTGGTTACGGTGAGGATCACGTCATTGCTTACGACAACGGTATCACCGCTGTTCAGGCGCTGATGAACGATCAGATCGATGCAGTTATCATCGACAACGCCCCCGCACAGACATTTGTGGAAAACAACCCCGGTCTGACTCTGCTGGAGGGCGAGTGGGTCATCGAGGATTACGCCATCGGCTTCCAGAAGGGCAATACTGAACTGCAGGAAGCAGTCAATAAGGCTCTGGCTGAGCTGATCGCCGACGGCACTGTGCAGCAGATCATCGACAAGTACATCCCTGCTGAATAATTTTTGAAAATATCCCTTACCGAAAAAGGACGGCGCACGCCGCCCTTTTTCGTGCGATAGAAGATTGGAAGGAGCGATCCTGTGGAACATTATCTGCAATGGATGGAGCTGATGAAGAATAACGTAGACATCCCATTTTGGCAGGAATTCTATGTGAAATTCTATCAGGCATTCATCGAAAACAACCGCTGGCTTCAATACTTGAAAGGTGTTGGCAGCACCCTGATGGTCACCGCTTTGGCGCTGGTCATCGGCGTGATCCTGGGTGTGCTTGTGGCTGTGATCCGCACCGCACACGATCAGCAAAGACCGGGCAAACGCAACCCCTTCCTTGGGATCGTCAACGGCATCTGCCAGGTCTACGTGACCGTGATCCGTGGTACGCCCATGCTGGTTCAGCTGCTGATTATGGGTTTTGTTATTTTCAGCACCAGCCGGCAGTATACTGCTATCGGTATTCTGACTTTAGGCATCAACTCCGGTGCTTATGTTGCTGAGATCATTCGCGGCGGTCTGATGTCCCTGGATCCGGGGCAGGCAGAAGCTGGCCGCAGCTTGGGTCTGAATTACATCGATACTATGCGCTTTATCGTCATTCCGCAGGCGTTCAAAGCTATACTCCCCTCCTTGGGTAATGAGTTCATCACCCTTTTGAAGGACACCGCGCTGATCTATACCATCGGCGGCGAGGAACTGCTGTATGCAGCCAAGGCCATCTCTACACGTACATATGAGCAAATGTTCCCTCTGGTCGGCACCGCAATTCTCTATTTGATTTTGGTTCTGATCTTCACCTGGCTGCAGAGCATTTTGGAAAGGAGGCTGCGTCAAAGTGATCGACGTTAAAAACTTATCCAAAAATTTTGGGGAGCTGCATGTGCTCAATGATATTTCCGAGCATATCTACCCCGGCGAAAAGATCGTTATTATCGGCCCCTCCGGTTCCGGTAAGTCCACATTTTTGCGGTGTCTGAATCTGTTGGAGGAACCTACCGCCGGCACGATCACCTTCAACGGAACTGAGATCACCGATTCAAAGATCAACATCGATCTGATCCGCCGCCAAATGGGCATGGTTTTTCAGCACTTTAACCTGTTCCCCAATATGACGATCAAAAAGAATATTACGTTGGCACCTGTCCGTACAGGTCTGATGAAGCAGGCGGAAGCTGACGATGTGGCCATGCAGCTGCTGCAGCGTGTCGGTCTGGAAGATAAGGCCGAAGCCTACCCCGCACAGCTCTCCGGCGGTCAGAAGCAGCGCATTGCCATTGTCCGTGCTTTGGCAATGAGTCCTAAGGTGATGCTGTTTGATGAGCCCACCTCCGCCCTGGACCCGGAAATGGTCGGCGAAGTTCTGGAGGTCATGAAGGAATTGGCTGACGAGGGCATGACCATGGTGGTCGTCACCCACGAAATGGGATTTGCCCGGGAAGTTGGCAGCCGCGTTCTGTTTATGGATGAAGGCAGAATCGTTGAGCAAGGCGCGCCCGAAGACGTCTTTGACCATCCCCAGCATCCAAGACTTCAGGAATTTTTATCCAAGGTCCTATAGTTTTAACCCGCGCTGCCGATGGCAGCGCGGGTTTTATTCTGCTGTGATCTGCAGTATCTTGCTATAACCAGCTGCATAAAAAGCAGGATACACCTGTACGCTTTCTCCTGGTGCAAGACTCCCAACGAAGGTTTTATAAGTCACGCCGCCAATGTAAATCCCCGGCTCTTCCAACCAACCTTTGTGATGCAGTTGGAGTCCCACGATAGGCATATCTGTCATATTCTGAACAGTGATGCCCCTCATACCGCATTCCGTAATTTGTACGTCCGAGAACTGCAGCTGCCCTTCCTGCGCAATAACAGTATACCCATAGCATTCACAATATGTTTCTGTTTGATATGGACTTTTGTTGGCTTCCAGCACCAGGACCGCAGCACCCGGCGGAATCGTTTCTGCGCAAAATACCAGGCGTCGATCGCCCTGGATCAGTGTCACCTCTGCGCGCTCTACCGTCTGCAAGCCATGATTGCGCAGCACCAGTGCAACGATTCCGGTCACCTCTGTATTGGAACGGTCTTCCAGATACGGTCCGTCATAGACCGCTGTCCGTTCTGCTGTCAGAGTTGTTCCCTCTATCACAAGGGGAAAGCTGACCGCACGCACCTGGTCCTCAGTCGTATAGAAATTCAGCACCGGTTGTTCCCTACCCGCAGCCGACAGCGCAGTCATGCTGACGATCATGGCTGACAGCAATGTGGCTGAGCACAGAAGTCCTGGCAACATCAGACAAATTTTTCGTACTGCCAGGCCACAAAACTGATACCGCTTCATAAATGTACCACCGTTCCCTTCCGTGGCACATTATACGCAGGCTCCCGCCGCTGAAAAAAGGGAATCAAGGTGTTCAGAACGAAAATCGTTAGACAAATACTGACGCGTGTACCAAGAAATAATTACAGCGGGAGGTGATTTGCTCACTTCCCGCTGTAAAATCTGTTATTCCTGCACATGCTCCAGACCCATTTGCAGAATTGTCAGCACATGGTTATCCGCCAGTGAATACAGAATGTTCTTGCCTTCCCTGCGGTCTTTGATCAGGTGCATCTGCTTCAGCAGCCGCAGCTGATGGGATATGGCGCTTTGAGACAGCTCTACAGACTGCGCAATATCGCCAACACACATTTCTTTGTCGATCAGCAAAGACAGGATCTGGACTCGTGTAGGGTCTGCAAAACCCTTAAACAGCTCCGCGATCTGCTTTAATGTCTGTTTTTCCGGGATCGTCTGCATCAGATACACCTCCTTTTTGTTATTTTATTCGATTTTCCCGGGAATTGCAACCTAAAAAATCCCTATACCAAAAAACCCGGCAAATGCCGGGTTTTTCTTATTCACTTGCCAGCAGATCACGGAAGTATTCTTCCAGCTGCTCCTGGGTGTCCAGATTGACAATATACATTACATTGGCCATGCAACCGGACAGAGCATCCGGAATTCTCCCCTGCAGTTTCATTCTGTCACCGTACTTTGCCATAATGGCATCGTGATCCATGGCATAGGACTTGCCGTCACGGCGGCCTACAAAGGCGCAGAAATGGCGATTGCCCAGCGACTTGGTGCTTTCACCAAAAGCGATCATGTCCGCCCAGATCTTGTACACGTCGGTCTCATAGGCGTAGTTGTACATATCCGGTGTGAAACCGCCGGCAGGACGCATATTGACCTCCAAACCGACAAGATCACCTGCCTTACCCAAGCCTTCCTGGTCCTGTATCAGCCGGAAGAACTCCAGGTGAACAAAGCGACTCTTGACGCCAAAGGCCGTTACGGTGCGCAGGCCCACGTCCCGGACATCCTCTGGCAGCTCCTTGACCAGGTAATAAATAGACTCGCCGTTATCATTGACCACGTCCATCAGCGACAGCGGTGTCACGTTGCCGGATTCAAACAGGGGCTGTCCCTCCCAGCCGATAATGGCATCATAGGTACAGACCACACCGTTCACCATCTCTTCCATCACATAGATGTTGTCGTCTCTGGTGTCGATGAAGAAACGGACCTCGTCATCACTGCACAGGCGGTAGGTGTGGCTGGCGCCTACACCGTTATCCGGCTTGACAACCACAGGGTAACCGACCTGATTGGCAAATTCCACAGCATCCTCATAGCCCTGCACGATATGGTAACGGGCAGTGGGAATGCCTGCTTTGGTGTAGTAGTCCTTCATGGCGGACTTGCGCTTGACCTTCTCCATCTCATGGTGCTTAAAGCCGGTGGTGATGTTGAACTCTGTACGCAGCTTGGCATCCCGCTCCAGCCAGTATTCATTGTTGGATTCCAGCCAGTCGAGCTTGCCATACTTGTAAGTAAAGAAAGCAACTGCGCGGAAGACCTCGTCATAGCTTTCCAGGTTATCTACCTTGTAATACTCATGCAGGCTGTCCCGCAGTTCCTGCTTCAGCGCATCATAGGGGCAGTCACCGATTCCCAAAACCCGCAGACCGTTATTCTTCAGCTCTGCACAGAACTTCCAGTACGCCGCCGGAAAATTCGGTGAAATGAATACAAAATTTTTCATAGGCTTTCTCCTCTGGCTTAGTACAAAAACTGCGGCGCGTAATGCTCTACCATCTTAAACCACCAGGGCCAGTCATGATCGACGTCGTAGCCCCAATAGTCCACCTGGGCATGGATCCCCTTATTTCTGAGCACATCGTTGAGACGATCAGTGCTGGCGATCAAAGGCTCCTCCCATTTGCCCTGACCCACAACGATCAGGATCTTGCGCTGGTTATACATATCAATGTAGGGATGATCAGCAGGCATATTGGCCAAATAGTTGACAGGACAGTTATTATAGACCAGGTCGTCCATGTAATCTCCGAAGAATTCCGGAGAATCGTACAAGCCGGAAATGGCAAATACGGAATCAAACAGATCCGGTCTGCGGAAGAAAAGGTTTGCCGCATGCATAGCACCCATAGAGCAGCCAAAGGTCAAGATCCCCTGATCAAAGCCATTGCGCTCGCCGCTCAAGTGCTTGATGGTTGGAACCATTTCTTCCACAACATAATTGTACCAGCGCTCATGATTCTCTATGCGCCAGCGGTTATCGGCCCCCTTGGCGGCCCAGGCCTCATTATCAATGCAGTCAATCGAATAAACAGTACAGCGGCCTTCCTCGATCCAGCGTGCCCAATGATCGACCATGTGAAAATTTTCAAAATCAAAGAAACGTCCACCCTGGCAGGGTATGAACAGCACCGGCTTTCCGGCGTGACCATAGACCTTGAACTCCATATCACGGTTCAGATGACCGCTGTAATGCTTGTAGTAACGGATCTCCATTTTTTCTCTCCTTTATATGCCAAGACACTCCATAAAAATAGGGATCTGCTTTTCCCAGGAGGCTTCACTGTGATTGCCGCCGGGAACGATCCGGAATGCCAAATTCACACGCTTGGTCAGCAGCAAATGAGAAGTGGAAAACAAAGCTTCCGCATTGGCTGCGTGATTGAACATCTCTTCACTGCCGTAGTCCATGTAAATGCAGGTATCCCGGCGGATATGGGCGCGAGCGATCATTTCCAACATCTTACCGGGTGCTACCCATAAACTGGGAGACAAGCAAGCTGCCCGCTGAAACACATGATTGTAAACTGTTGCGCCGTACATTGCCATCAGGCCGCCCATGGAAGAGCCGGCAATGATCGTATTCAGGCGGTCCGGCAAGGTGCGGTAATTCGCATCAATATACGGTTTCAATGTGCCTACCAGCCAGTTCATGTAGACTCTGCCTTTGCCCTTGATCTTTCCCAGGGTTGCATTATCAAAATTGACAGGCGAATACTCCTGCAGCCGACCGTTACCCTCGTGATTACATTCAACCGCAACAATGATCATCTGCTTTTTAGACTTTTGCATGTACTTACCCATACCCCAGGACTTGCCATAGGTGGCATCACTGTCATAGAAAACATTATGACCGTCAAACATGTACATTACGGGATATCGCCGGTCAGGCTCCTTTGCATAAGAATCCGGCAGATAAATATAACCCCGCCGTTCTTTGTCTCCAGTCAGTTTGGGGATCGTAACATTCCACTTTTTGATCATGTTGCAGTTTCCTCCAGAAAAACAAATGTCTGCAAGAGGCATACCGATAGTATACTCTCTTCGCATGCTAATGTCAATTCGATTCATTGAAAATCATCGAATTTTAAGGCTGATTTTCATGAAAATTCTCTGCAAAAAAACAACAGGCCGCCAAACGACGACCTGTTGATATGGAGCGGGTGACGAGGCTCGAACTCGCTACCTCCACCTTGGCAAGGTGGCGCTCTACCGGATGAGCTACACCCGCGGAACAAGTGAAATTATAGCACATTTTCCCGCTTTGTCAATACCTAAACAGGAAAAATTTTATAACTCACCTGTTGAATTTATGCATCCTCTGTTTTCTCGCTGCCGGAAGCCGGATAGGAGGAATAGTCCCACACATAGTTCTGCATCATTTCTTCCGTCAGCTTTTCCAGCTTACCGCTGCCAGCCGAATTCAAAAGGTCGATATGATAGTAAATGCCGTCCTCGCAGATAATGTTCCAAACCCAAGGTGTTCCTCCCCTGGTGCCTGTCACCACCTGGCAGTCCAGGCCCGCACGGCGGCACATGGCCGCGTAGACAGTAGCAAAGGCTTTGCCATCCCCTACACCATACCGCAAAAGGCTGTATGCCGGCGTGATGGAGGTTTCCAGCTGGTAGTCACTACGTTCCATCAGGAAAGCATACATCAGCGCAAATTTCGCGCCTTGGGTCTCCTCACCCTTGACGTTGAGTTCGGCAGCCTCAAAAACAGGCTCTACGTATGCCTGCATATTGCGCAGCGCATCACGATTCGTTTGGTAAGTAAAGGACAGTTCGATAACTCGGTCATTGCCCGTCTGCGGATATGCGACCGCTGTTACCTGGGGCGTTTCCATGCAGGTATCTGGATGCTGCTCCGCATAATCCTGCACCAACAGCGCAAAGTCTATATCTTCATAAGCTGCAACGCGGATCACAATGCCAGCTTCACAGCTGTCGAGCGCATCTTCGATCATTCCGCCGGCAATCGCCATGTCCGCTGCCTTGCGGATCCGCAGGATCTCAGACCGGTTATGAATATAGGAAATGTTCACAGCCAGCGCAGGCTTGCCGCTGTTGGTACCAATTTCATACTGGATCTCATCGACAGCATACGCACCGATCGGGTGGCTGTTTGTGATGTACGTGATGACCCGTTTCATGTAGCTTGTCAGCTGGGCATTTTGGAAACCCGGCATATAGACTACACTGTTTTGCAGCCCCTTCTCGACCATATCGATCAGCACGTTCTGCAATTCATTGTACGAGGACACCGTTGCTGACTCCAGAACCTCATTACCGTGGTCATCCTCATGGGGCTGGATAGAATAATAGCTGCCATCCATCCACAGGTCACAGCCGCTGAGTATAAAACACATGCAAACAGCCAGCAGCAGAGCTATTTTTCGTTTCATAGCGTCCTCCTTCCTACAGAGAATCCTTCGTATAGCGGGAAAATCCATCTCCCAAAACCTGATGTGCTTCCTGCATGATAATAAATGCATCCGGGTCCAGCTCGGACACCAGCTGCTTCAGCTGTGCCAGCTGCTGTCGCTTGACTGCTGTCAGAACGACCTTCGTGTCATTATGCGTATATGCCCCTTCCCCATGCAGGAAGGTGGCACCACGTTCCAGCTGGTTTGCAATTTCCCGGGCAATGATCTCATGATGGGACGTAATGATCAGAGCGACCCTGGAGTAATCAAAGCGGTAGACCACCGCATCAATGACCTGCCCAGAAACAAAGATCGCCACGCCGCTGTACAGCGCCCGGTTAATATCCCGAAACACGATGCCGGTCAGTACCGCAACCGCAAGATCAAAGCAAATACTGATCACACCGATCGGCACATTGCGCCACTTCATTTTCAGCAACCGGACGATAATATCCGAACCGCCGGTGGAAACGCCTGCAGAGAATATAATCCCAAGTCCCAGTCCGCAGATCGCACCACCATACAGCGCGCCGATCAATGGCTGTGTCTCCGGCTTCGGTAAAAAAGCAAATAAATCGATCAGCACCGATGCACATGCCATTCCAAACAAAGAGCCATAGAAGAATTTTTTTCCAACCTTAATTCCACCAATGGCAAATAAGGGCAGATTGATCAGCGCCGTAACGAGACCAACAGAGCCAACACCAAGAATGTGGACCAGTGCCATGGCAAAGCCGGAAATACCGCCGGCATTTAAGCCATTGGGCTCCAAAAACAAATTGAAGGCCAAGGCAAACATGGCACAGCCGATCACCGTCTTCAATATGATCGGCAGCATGGTCCAGATTTTCTTCATAGGATCCTCCTGTTACACATCAAAACTGATCTGTTTTTCCGGAGAATCCTCCTCTTTCAGAGGGGCGCCTGCTGTGGGCAGGTTCTTGGTGCGGTAACGGCTCACATTGGTAATGCCGCTCTCTGTCAGCAGCACAGCATGGCTCAGCGCCGCTTTTTTCTTCAATGTGATCACACTGACACCGATGGTGTTTCGCGTGGTCTTGGGCAGCATCTGGGCCGTAGAGATGATCGCCGCGCGACCATCCGTCGTGTACACTGCCACCTGCTCGTCAGTCTGCAGTGCCAATGCCGTCTTCATAGGACTCTTATCCGAGTAGGCACCTGTCAGGCGGCGGCGGTTTGTCTTCGTCTCATAAGCAGACAGGGGCACCTTGGCGGCCTTGCCGTTCTCAAAGAAGAACAGGATGAAACCCTTATAGTCGCCGGGGAACACCACCTGCAGCACGTTCTCGCCGGGATCCATGCCCAATTTCTGGGGCAGGTAGTCACCAAGCTGGGAAGCCTTGCCGTCTTCAAAGTCTGAAAGTCTGGACTTGTAGCACTGGAACTGATCCGTAAACACCAGGATCTCCGCTCTGTTGCTAGTTTCTCTGGAAAATGCCAGACTATCCCCTTCCTTGAATTTTTGTTCACCGGACATGCGCAGGCTCTGCTGGGTGATCTTCTTCAGATACCCTTCCTTCGATACAAAGACAGTAACAGGATAATCGGGAATGTCATCCTCTTCCTCTTCCGG
>CAYVCR010000052.1:0-9219 GCA_964450205.1 uncultured Oscillospiraceae bacterium
TGCGAAGATCCTTCGACTCCGGCTTCGCCTACGCTCAGGATGACGCCTTTAGGGCAGTGCGGTGATAATTTGAACGGCTCGATAAACTGAATTTTACAGTGCGGTGAGGCGCGCTGGAATATAGAAGACCTGCCGCGAAATGCGGCAGGTCAAAATATTATTTTTCGGCCCGTTCCTGCACCAGAAGACGGATCTGCTCCAGCTGTTCTGGAGTGATGTCCTCCCGCTGCAGTAGCGCAGCAAACAGACCCACGAGCTGCGGCTTGTGCCGATGGCAGAAGATGGTGGTCGCGAAGTACTCTTCTCTGGTCAGTGTGGGCACAAAGGTGCGTCCATAGGTCTTGCTCCGCTTGACAAATCCTGCCTCCCGAATGGCACCTTTTTGCAAAAGGCCATTGAGAAGAATGTGGACTGAGCTGTCCTTCCAGGATTTTTCCTGAGACTGAGACAGCAGGTCTGCACGGGACATGGGCGTATTGGCCTCCCACAGAACATCCATGATCTGCATTTCACTTTTAGTCAGTTCCATTCATAACGCCTCCCATCTGGAATTATTATACATTTCCCCCAATGCTTTGTCAATCATTTTATAGGTATAATGTAATCTAATTCGCCAAATAAAGAGGTTTTTAAGCAATTTTCGACATTTGCGAAACATTTCAGATCGCGCGGATGGAAATATTCACCATTTTCTAAAGAGAAGCACGGGTCACTCGTCCTCGATCACCTTTCTAAGCAGCTCTACATTGGTATCCACATCGAACATGCGCACCACGTCTAGATTGCTGACGATCGCATATTCCCAAGTTCCATCAGCAGGGATGCGCTGCTTCTCGATCTTCAGATCCGACAGGATCGTAAAGACTCTGGCTGCATAGCCGATGATTTCCTTATCGCTCAAATCGGTGGTCAGCATGGGAAGTGCCTTCTGCAGAAGGTTATTCAGCTGGGGAATGCTCAGATTTCGGCTCTGCTCCACCAAGGCGCTGATGACTTTTTGCTGGCGCTCAGTGCGCTCAAAATCACCGTTGCCGACATAGCGGATGCGAGAATAGGCCAGCGCCTGCTCACCGGTCAGATGATTGACACCTGCCTTCAAATTCCAGGTGCCGGCAGAACTGTCATTAACATCCCAGTTACCACGGCGGTTCAGATAATTCGCTTCTGACTCATTCAGCTCAATATCTACGCCGCCCACCAGATCCACCACTTCTATGAAGCCGCTAAAGTCCACTTCCACATTACCGTCCACGGTCACGCCGAAATTAGTCTCCAGGCAGCTGTCCAACAGCTCCATGCCTCCGATCTGATAGCAGGAATTCATCTTATTGGCACTGTAGCCGGGGATCTGCACATACAGATCGCGCATGAAGGAAGTCATTGTCAGGGTCTTGGTTTTCGTATTGATGGTGCACAGGATCATGGCATCAGAACGCTGGCGGCCCTCGCCCTCCCGACGATCCTGACCGATCAGCATGATGTTAATAATATGGTCGCCCTGCTCGATATACTGATCCTGCCATGTAATATCCTCCGGATCCAGCTCCGATGCCGTACCGGTAGCCACTTCCTCCTGCTGTTGCTGGAGCCATTGCTCGTACTCCTCCGCAGACATTGCGCTGTTATCCACATCCCGGTTGATCAGACCCAGATAAGACTGTCCGATCGCCAGCAGAATCAGTGCAACCAAAACCACAGCCAGAAATACGCACAGGATGATCAGCAATATGCGTTTTACATCTGGCCCATTTTTCTGTGTTTTCTTTTTCACTTTTTTTCCTCCAAATGCGCTCTATGCTTTTTAACGTGGCCCATTATACGCTAAGCATTCGCAAAAATCTAGTATATTCCTGTTTTTTTACAAAAAATCTGCCAGGTTTTTAGGCCTGGCAGATTTAAATTACTCAACCGCCGAAGAAGAAATCCCAAATATCAGGATAGGTGTAGCTGCCACCGTTATTGGAGGTCGTTTCCTGCTCTGTAGGCTCTGTTGCCGTCTCTTGCACGGGCTTTTCATCCAAAGTGATATCCAGCGTCAATTCCTGGCCGGAACGGTAAACGGTGATCGTAGTCTGGTCGCCGGCCTCGAACCGACGTAGCACACGCGTCAGCGCAGACATGGAATCCACTTCGTACTCACCAACAGCGATGATAATATCCTTCGCCTTGACACCGGCCTTTTCTGCACAGTAGCCGGAAGTAACCTCTTCAACATATACGCCGGCAGGCAATCCATAAGACTGGGCAGTGCTGTCCACCTCACGGACCATAACACCCAAGTAGGTGCTGCTCACGTATCCCTTGTCCCGCAGATCCTCAATAATACCGACCACATCAGCCATGGGGATGGCAAAGCCGATACCCTCGATCGTTGCGCCACTGGAGGATGTACCGGAGTACTTGGCAGTATTGATGCCAATGACCTCGCCCTTGGCATTGAACAGGGGGCCGCCGGAATTACCGGAATTGATCGCAGCGTCGGTCTGCAGCATATTGATGGCAGTGCCATCGGTACTGACCATACGGTCCTTGGCACTGACGTAGCCTACTGTCAGGGTAGAAGTGAGCTCACCCAGCGGGTTACCGATAGCCATGACCTGATCGCCTACCTGCAGCTCATCACTGTTGCCGATCGTTACATACTGGAAGTCCTCACCCTCCAGCTTCAGCAGTGCCACATCATTGGTCTTATCATAGCCGATCACCGTTGCCTCATGCTCCTGTTCGTCATAGGTGATCACACTAAACTGGCTGCCGCCCTCGATCACATGGTAATTGGTGACCACATAACCGTCTGCGGAGATAATAAAGCCGGAGCCGGTGGATGCCGTTTTGGAAGTCTGCCCATAGAAATTGGTGGTCACGCCCTCACTGGTCACCGCGACAACAGCCTGCACATTCATCGCATAGACCTGCCGGGGAGTCAGCGAGCCAGCGGAGGACTCCTCCTGGCCAGGGGTCGTGGGCACTGTGGCCGTACCGCTCTGGCTGCCCTGGCTGCTTTGGATGTTTTGGCTGTTCTGGTCGATCTGATCCAGCTGATCCTCCAGATCATCCAAGCGGCTGCTCAGCGCCTGGTTCTGATCCTGCTGTGTCTCCAGAGAGCCGCGCAGACTGGTAGCGGTAATCAGCAAAATAATGTTCAGCAGCAGCATAACACCTGCTACAATACTGACAGCAATGACAACACCCTTGCCGCTCTTTTTCTGCTTAGGCTGCGGTGCAGGCTTTTCCTCCTGTGAGGGTGTGTAGGTATATGCGTAGGGCGAGCTGCCGTAAGGAGAGTCCTGCTGCTCAGGAATCGTTTCTTCGGCAGACTGGATGACCGGAGACTGCTCAACGGCATTTTCCGTATCGTTCATGTAGTCAAATTCATTTTCCATGGTCTTACCTCCCATTGCAGGTTATGTTTATCCACTGACACTATATCCTGCACTTATGAAAAAATTATGTACTCATAAGCGTTTTTTCTGATTTTTTTCAATTTTATTCATTTTTATAATACCATAAACTCTCTTTGCGTCAAGAGAAAAGAATCATCGCGGCGGTAAAATGCCGCCGCGATCTTCACATTACTTCTTGCGGAAGGACATACAGTCGGTGCACTGGTCCACAGTAGGATTGGCCTCGTGGGTGCCTACCAGAATACGCTCCAGGGAGCAGTAGTTTGCCTCATCACAGTGATGGGCGCACTGCTTGACGGTGCATTCGATGCTCTTGTTTGCATTGCAGTTCACAGCCGGTTCCTCCTTTTTTCATGATGGTATCAGTATGCCCCGTTCTGATATTTTCATGCAAAAAAGGGCGGACACAAGGTCCGCCCCTACATGATCTGCAAAAAGCTTACACAATGGCATGGTCGCCCAGAACGATCTTTTTATAATTGACGCTCATGGGATATTTTTCCATGCCTTCATCGATATAAGCGCTGATCCGCTCTGCCATCAGCTGCTCGGCAGCTGTCTCAAACCAAATATCGCTACTGCCGGAGAAATACATGATGTGGTAGCCATAGGTAGACTGGACCAAACCTGTATCGCCAGGCTGCCGGCTTTCGTCCAGATACCAATCCTTGAACTCCTGCACGAAGCTGGTGTCCGCCGTCAGACCGGAATACAGTCCGCCATTGGTGCTGGAGCCGCCATCGGCAGAATACAGCATGGCGTAGGTACCAAAGCCGTCCTCGGTGCCATCGCCTTCCTGCCACTCATCCAGAAGTTTCTGAGCCTCAGCCTGACAGGCTGCCCACTCCTCGTCCGTGTAGGTCACATTCCCCTCTTCGTCCTCGGTGCCGCCCTCAATAGCGATCAGAATGTGGCGCACATCGTAATATTTGCCGCTGTCCTTAGTCACGCCGCTGCTTGCGAAGGTCGCTTCATTTTCGGCAAAGTAAGCCTCTACCTCTGCATCGGTGGGATTCAGGTCATCGTAGCGGCTGGTCAGATAGAAGGTACCCTCGTAGTAGGCAGTTACATATTCCAGATAACCGGCCTCACTGACACCGGGGCCGCAGTTATCCTCCAGCCATGCCTGCACACTGTCGAAGCCGTTATTGATGGCGCTGGATTCCATGGATGTGGGCAGACTGTCCAGGAAGGTCTGCATTTCTGCTTCCAGCTCATAGCCTGCTTCCTTAGCCATCAGCTGCAGGGTGGTATAGCGCTGCCAGGTGCCCAGCGCTGCTTCCAGGAAGAACTGCTGCCAGGTCTGGTCATCTGCTATGAGGCAGGTCTGCTCATCCAGAGGCTCAGAAATATCCAGGCCATAGATAGACAAATAGTAGTAGTTGCTGTTGATAAAGTTCAGCACCGTTTCCCAGTAGTAGATCTGCAGTTCGCCGCTGGTCAGAGTTTCCTCTCCGATAGTAGCAACCACAACGTCCTTATTGTCACGGGCAACGGCATCTTCCACTGAATAGTTTTCCTTTACCAGAATATCGTTATCCGCAAAGGGATTGATTCCCAAACCGTACAGGATCGCACCGGCCAGCACAGCCAGCAATGCAACACCTGCAATGACAGCCAAAATGATGATCCACACCTTTGCTTTTTTCTTCGGTGCGGGCACTTCCTCTGTATCCGTCAATTCTTCTGCTGTCTCTTCGCCGGAAAGTTCTTCTGCTGCTTCCTCTTCAGCTGCAGAAGCTTCTTCTGCGGCTTCTTCTGTTTCACAGACGCCTTCTTCTGCAGTTTCCTGGGAAGCCAGCACTGCCGTTTCTTCTTCGGCTTGCTCTACAGGCTCACCGCAGAAGCAGCACAGCACGCTGCCCTCAGGCAGTTCCTTTTCACAATTTTTGCATATCATTTTTTGCCTCTTTCTCCCCCAGGGGGACTAAAATACTGTATCAGTTTATCACGAATAATATCCAAATGCAAGCAATTTCCCGTACTCATAAGAATTTCACAATTTCGTCATATTTTATCCCCCAAACGCCCTTGCAAACAGCAGAAAAAAATGCTATTATATTAAATTGTATAAGTGTGCATTTAAGGAGCATTTTTATGGCAAAGCAAACTACCGTAATTTCTCAGGAGGCGCTGGTCAAGCAGCTTGCCTTCTGCCATCAAATAAATGAATACTGGCGCAGCCAGTCCATCACGCCCCTGGCCTATGTAGAGACCTACGGCTGCCAGCAGAACGAGGCCGATTCCGAGCGGATCCGGGGCCTGCTGATCGAAAGCGGCTACGCCATCACCGACACGGCCGAGGGTGCTGATGTGGTGGTCATGAACACCTGTGCCATCCGGGAGCACGCAGAGCAGCGTGTATTCGGCAATCTGGGCGCGCTGACCCATGTCAAGCGCCGTCACCCCCGGCAGAAAATATTCCTGTGCGGCTGTATGGCCGGCCAGGAGCAGGTGGTAGACAGGATCAAAAGAAGCTACCCCCACGTGGACGGTGTTTTCTCCACCCACCACCTGTGGCAGTTTCCCGAGCTGCTGCACCGGGTGCTTTTCACCGGTAAGCGTTCCTACTTTACTCAGGACGAGCCCGGCTCCATCGCCGAGGGTCTGCCCCAAAGCCGGGATAACACCCTGAAGGCCTGGGTATCCATCATGTACGGCTGTAACAATTTCTGCACCTACTGCATCGTGCCCTATGTCCGGGGCCGGGAGCGCAGCCGCAAGAGTGCAGATATCTTGGCGGAGTGCCGCTCACTTGTCGAAAGTGGTGTTAAGGATATTACCCTGCTGGGGCAGAATGTTAATTCCTACGGCAAGGATCTGGATGAGGGCAAGGATTTTGCCGACCTTTTGACCGAGATCGCTGCCATCGACGGAGATTTTCTGATCCGCTTTATGACCAGTCATCCCCGGGACGCTTCCAAGAAGCTCTTTGACACCATGGCCGCCTCCCCCAAGATCGCCAAGCAGCTGCATCTTCCCTTCCAGTCCGGCTCTTCCCGTGTGCTGAAGGCCATGAATCGGCACTATGACCGGGACACTTATCTGGAGAAGGTCAACTACGCCAAGGCGGTCATGCCCGAGCTGGTATTGACTTCCGATGTGATCGTAGGCTTCCCCGGTGAGACCGAAGAGGAATTTGAGGAGACCATCAGCCTCATCGAGCAGGTGCGCTACGATTCTCTGTTCACCTTCATCTTCTCCCCCCGGCAGGGTACCCCTGCCGCCTCTATGGAGGACCCCACGCCCAAGGAGGAGAAAAACCGCCGCTTTGACCGGCTGTGTGCGGTACAAAACAGCATTTCCGAAGAGATCCACAACGCCTACGTGGGCAAGACCATGGTCTGTCTGATCGACGGTATCGACAAAGAATATCTCACCGCCCGCACCGAAGGCGGCCGTCTGGTACGGCTGCAGGGCGACAGCTCTTTGGTTGGTACATTTGCGCCGGTCACCATCACGGGTGCCACCACCTGGAGTCTGGCCGGTACTTTGGCAGAAAAGGAATGATAGAAATGGCTGAGATCACCCCCATGAAGCGCCAATACAACGCCATCAAGGAGCGTAATCAGGACTGCATCCTGTTCTTCCGCCTTGGCGATTTTTATGAAATGTTCGACGAGGACGCCCAGGTGGCAGCCAAGGAGCTGGATCTGACCCTGACCACACGGGACCGGAACAAGCCCAAGGAGGAGCAGACCCCCATGTGCGGTGTGCCCTACCACTCGGTGGATGCCTACATCGCCCGTCTGGTTGCCAAGGGCTACAAGGTCGCCATCTGCGAGCAGATGGAGGACCCTGCCCAGGCCAAGGGGATCGTGGAGCGGGACATCACCCGCATCGTCACCCCCGGCACCGTCACAGAAAGCTGCATGCTGGACGAGAGCCGGAACAACTACATGGGCTGTCTGTATGCGGACGGCGGCAGGGTAGGCCTTGCCTTCTGCGATGTTTCCACCGGTGCTTTCTTTGTAACTGTGTGTGCCGATGCTGCCGCCGCTGCTTCCGAGCTGGGCCGCTTTGCCCCCTCCGAGGTGCTGCGCTATGGCAGCCAGTGCCACGACCCCATTCTTGACGACGCCCTGTTCCACCGCTTAAGCTGCTGCGTGGACGAGGGCCGCGCCGAACAGTTTGTCCAGGAAAGCGCCGAGGAATTGCTGGAAAAGCATTTCGGCCAGAGCCTGGCCCAGCTGGGTCTGACCGGCATGCCGGAGACCATCATCGCCGCAGGTACTTTGCTGCAGACTCTGCTGACGCTGCAGAAAAATGATCTGGCACACATCCGCCAGTTACAGTACTACACCACCGGCCGGTTTATGGAGCTGGATATGGATGCCCGCCGTAATCTGGAGCTGACAGAAACTCTGCGCAGCAAGGAAAAGAAAGGCACTCTCCTGTGGGTGCTGGACAAGACCCACACCGCCATGGGCGGAAGACTCCTGCGCAGCTGGCTGGAAAAGCCCCTTTTGGACCCTGTGGAGATCGGCCGCCGCCAAAACGCGGTGGAGGAGCTGGTCAGCAGCACCATCTGCCGTGGCGAGCTGCAGGCAGCGCTGAAGCATGTGACTGACCTGGAGCGCGTCATTACCCGTGTGGTCACCGGCTCTGTCAACGGCAGAGAGCTGCTGGGCCTTGCCCAGGGTCTGCGGGCGCTGCCCGATGTGAAACGGCAGCTGCAAAGTCTGGATTCTCCCCTGCTGCAGAAGCTGGATCAGGCCATTGATCCTTTGACCGACTGCGCCGATGTGATCGAGAGCACCCTGGTGGACGAGCCGCCCATCACCATCCGTGAGGGCAAGCTGATCCGCCCAGGCGCTAATCCGGAAGCCGACCGTCTCCGTGACATCATGAACGGCGGCGAGGGCACGATTTTAGCCATTGAAGCTGCTGAGCGGGAAAAGACCGGCATCCGCACCCTGAAGGTCAGCTACAACCGGGTATTCGGTTATTATATCGAGGTTTCCAAGTCCTTTATCGACCAGGTGCCTGCCCACTATATCCGCAAGCAGACTCTGGCCAACAACGAACGCTACATCACCCCCGAGCTGAAGGAGCTGGAGGAGCAGGTGCTCACCGCCAAGGAGCGGCTGACTGCCCTGGAATACCAGATCTTTACCCAGCTGCGGGAGTTTATCGCCGCCCAGGCGGCACGGGTACAGGCTGCCGCTGCAGCGGTTGCCGCAGCAGACGCGCTGTGTTCTCTGGCTGCTGTGGCTGTCCAGCGGGGCTACTGCCGCCCGGAGATCACGCTAGGCAACGAGATCCTGATCACCGACGGCCGCCACCCTGTGGTGGAGCAGATGCTCACCGATTCCCTGTTCGTGCCCAACGACACCCAGTTAGGTGCACTGGACAACCAGGTGTCTATCATCACAGGCCCCAACATGGCCGGCAAAACTACATACATGCGCCAGGAGGCGCTGATCGTGCTGATGGCACAGATGGGCTCTTTTGTACCCGCCCGCTCCGCCACCGTTGGCATCGTGGACCGGGTATTCACCCGCATCGGTGCCAGTGATGACCTGGCCTCCGGTCAATCCACCTTCATGGTGGAAATGGCAGAGGTGGCCTCCATTTTAAAATACGCCACGTCCAAGAGCCTGCTGATCCTGGACGAGATCGGCCGGGGCACTTCTACTTACGATGGCATGGCCATTGCCCGGGCAGTGCTGGAATATGCCGCCAGTCCCCGGCATTTGGGTGCCAAGACTCTCTTTGCTACCCACTACCACGAGCTCAGTGCCATCGAGGACGAGCTGCCCAACGTAAAGAACTACAACATTGCTGTGAAAAAGCGGGGCGACAAGATGATCTT
>CAYVCR010000053.1:0-8903 GCA_964450205.1 uncultured Oscillospiraceae bacterium
AGAGAGGAGAAATGATAAAAACCACCCCTTTCGAGATGGTTTTTATTATACGTGACCCTATGAAAATTAAATTTAAGGTAAACGGAATGACTTGTGCTGCATGCTCTGCGCGTGTAGAAAAGGTTTCACAGCAGGTCGTAGGCGTTCAAAAGGCGGAGGTCAATCTGCTTGCAGGCACCATGGTCGTAACTGCCGATCATGCTGCTGTGACGGATGCGGTTATAACTGCCGTTAAGAATGCGGGCTATGAGGCGTCGCTTTATGGGAAGAAACAGGAAAATGAGGCTCCTGCTCAGGATACTGCCTTGAAGGAAATGAAAAAGAGAATTATCGGCTCTTCGATCTGTTTGGTGGTACTCATGTACTTCACAATGGGGCACATGATCGGATTACCGTTGCCCGGATGGTATCATGGTCAGGAAAATGCGTTGATTGCAGTTCTTTTACAGTTGATACTGACGATACCGCCGGTATATCTTAACCGCATATATTACAGCCGGGGATTCAAAGCCCTTTGGAACAGATCACCAAATATGGATTCGCTGATCGCGGTTGGCTCCAGTGCTGCCTTGATCTATGGTATATTTGCGCTATTCCGCATGGCGTATGCGATTGGCCGCGGCGACTGGGATACTGTCGGTCATTACAGTCAAAATCTCTATTTCGAGTCCGCCGCTATGATTTTGACACTGATTACCTTGGGAAAGTTTTTAGAAACACGCGCCAAGGGAAAGACCGGCGATGCGATCCGGCAGCTGATGGATCTAAGTCCCAAAACAGCTACTGTTTTGCGGGATGGAGCAGAACTGATATTGCCTGTGGAAGAAGTGCAAATTGGGGATGTGGTTGTGGTACGCTCTGGCGGCAGCATACCTGTTGACGGTACGATTATATCTGGCAGGGCAGCTGTGGATCAAAGTGCATTGACAGGTGAAAGCGTACCGGTAGAAAAGGAAACTGGGGATACTGTCGCGGCCGCTACCATCAATACTGAAGGATATCTTCAGATTCGTGCCGACAAAATCGGCGAGGACACGACCTTGGCGCAGGTTATTCGTATGGTGGAAGAAGCGGGTGGCTCCAAAGCACCGATCGCACGGCTAGCAGATAAGATAGCTGGTGTGTTTGTCCCTGTAGTGATGAGCATTGCCCTTGTTGCTTTTGTTGTTTGGATGCTTTTAGACAAAGGTGTTGAATTTTCTCTGAATATCGCCATTGCGGTTTTGGTGATTTCCTGCCCTTGCGCCCTTGGCTTGGCAACACCGGTTGCCATTATGGTCGGTACCGGCAGAGGTGCCCGAATGGGCGTGCTGTTCAAGAACGCAGAAGCACTTGAAAATTTGCACAGAGTAGACACAGTGGTTTTGGACAAGACCGGGACGCTGACCCAGGGTAAACCCGCTGTCACAGATATTTTGCCTTCTAAAATCGGTAAGATGGAATTGCTCCGGATTGCGGCATCGCTGGAATCGAGATCTGAGCATCCCTTTGCCAAAGCAATCATGGAACATGCACAGTCTGTTGCATTAGAACATGTAAGTGATTTTCAGACCTTGCCCGGGCAGGGTGTTTGCGGTATAATCAATAGTAGAAAGTATTTCGGTGGTAATCGGAAGCTCATGCTGTCGTTGGGGATCCAAGTGCCTGAGTATCCGGAGCTTGCAGCAGAAGGCAAGACCCCGCTATATTTCGCAGACGAAAAGAGTTATTTGGGAGCAATTGCAGCGGCAGATATTCTAAAGCCGGATTCTGCGACTGCGATTCAGGCAATGCAGCAGCTGCATTTGGATGTAGTGATGCTCACCGGCGACAACGCGCTGACAGCAAGAGCAATTGCACAGCAAGCGGGCATTACGCATGTGATCACGGAAGTTTTGCCTGGAGACAAGGCGGGGGTGATCCGTGACTTGCAGCAGCAGGGTCACAATGTTTTGATGGTCGGTGATGGCATTAACGATGCACCGGCGCTTGTGTCCGCAGATGTGGGAATGGCCATAGGTGCCGGTACAGATATTGCCATGGAATCTGCTGATGTTGTTTTGATGAATAGTTCTTTAAGCAGTGTTTCTGATGCGATTCGCCTGAGTAAGGCAACGATTCGCAATATTCGGGAGAATCTGTTCTGGGCTTTTTTCTATAACAGTCTTGGGATTCCAATTGCAGCGGGCGTGTTGTATCCGCTCGGCGTGCTGCTGAGTCCGATGATCGGTGCCGCAGCAATGAGTCTTAGTTCTGTATTTGTTGTTACGAATGCGCTTCGGCTTCGTTTCTTCAAGGCAAAGTCTGAACCGGTGCAGAAAGCTGTTGAAATAAAAAAGGAGGCAAAAGCAATGGAAACGATTATCAAGGTGGAAGGCATGATGTGCTCTCACTGTAAGGCGCGTGTTGAGTCTGTTTGCAAGGACGTTCCCGGTATAACTGCCGCAGTTGTTGACCTGCAGCAAAAGCAGGTGACGGTTACCGGTAATGCCGATATCGCGGTACTGAAAAAGGCAATTACAGATGCCGGTTATGAGGTTATCGGCTGATAAAGTGTAAATTATTGGACATTACCTACTGTATCATATTGTCAGAAAAAACAAGGAGGAATGACAATATGTTTACGATTCGATATGTTTATGGTCACCTGCAGGTATATGACTGGAACGGAAAATTCCTGTTCTCGGCAGATACGGAGCGGGAAGCTAGAGAGGAAATGATGGTATATGCGCAATGTGCGGCTTGATTTGTGTTATGATGGCACCCGCTATAAGGGCTGGCAGCGTTTGGCCGGTTCAGACAATACGATCCAGGCGAAGTTGGAAACGACCTTAAGCCGGATTCTGAATGAGCCGATCGAGGTCATTGGAAGTGGTCGTACTGATGCCGGCACCCATGCTGCACTACAAGTGGCAAATTTTCACTGCACCAGTGGTATGCCCTGTGAAGAGATTCTGTCACAGCTACGCCGGTATTTACCGGAAGACATCGGCGTATACTCCTGTAAGAATGTTTCCCCGCGGTTTCATGCTAGGCTGAATGCCAAAACAAAGACCTATGTGTATCGTCTGTGGAATTCAGATGCGCCCTGCGTGTTTGATCGCAGATATGTTTACGTGGATCCCGAAACGCTTGATTTGGAGCAGATGCGTACGGCTGCAGGTTATTTCATTGGTCAGCACGATTTTTCTGCATTTTGTGCCAACAAGAACATGAAGAAGTCTACCATTCGCTACATTGAAAGCTTTGAGATCACGAGCGATAACGACCAGTTGTATTTTACAGTTTGCGGCAATGGCTTTTTACACCACATGGTACGGATCATGGTTGGCACATTGTTGGAAGTAGGCAGAAGAGAACGAGATGCAGATAGTATACCGGAACTGTTTGGCGCGCCGCGTGCACAAGCTGGTGCGCTTGTCCCGGCGTGCGGCCTGATGTTAAAGGAGGTAACCTATTGAACATTCAGATTTTTGGCAAATCAAAGTGCTTTGATACCAAGAAGGCTGAGCGTTATTTCAAAGAACGCCGTATCAAGTATCAATTTGTAGATCTCCTGCGCTTTGGGCTGTCAGGTAAAGAATTTGATGCGGTTTTACGAGGCATCGGTGGCGTTGATAATTTGATCGACTGGAATAGCAACTCCCAGGAGATCACCAATATGCGGTACATGGACGACCCTGTCACAAAGGAAGACAAGGTCTTTGATGATCCAAAACTGATGCGTACACCAATTGTGCGTAACGGAAAGCATGTAACAGTTGGTTTTTGCCCTGAGATTTGGGCAACATGGGAATAACACAAAAGCAGTTTCTCTACGGAGAAACTGCTTTTTTACGTAATTTGGGGTGAAATCATGACAGAATTATTGCAGAAGGTCAATCAATTTATCTGGGGGGTACCGGCGCTCTTTCTGATACTTGGTGTGGGCCTGTACCTGACTATACGTACGGGCTTTGGACAGCTTCGTCTGCTGCCGCGTGCACTGAAACGTTTTGCGGGTATGCTTACCGGCAGGAAGGAAACAAACGATGGTGTGTCACCGTTTCAGGCGCTTTGTACTGCGCTGGCAGCCACAGTTGGTACAGGTAATCTGGCAGGTGTAGCGGGTGCGATCGCCATTGGTGGCCCAGGTAGCATTTTTTGGATGTGGATCTGCGGATTTTTAGGCATGGTAACAAAATTTGCTGAGGCAGTATTGGCGGTACGTTATCGAATCAAGAATGAAACAGGAGAATATGTGGGTGGTCCCATGTACATGATACAGCAGGGAATGGGCGTTAAGTGGAGATGGTTAGCAGCTGTGTACGCATTTTTTGGTGTCGTAGCGGCATTCGGTGTAGGAAACGCTACGCAAATTAATGCGGTAATCGGAGGTATCAACAGTGCGATCACCGCTTTTGGCGGCAAAGAAACAAGAATTGGCAACTTGTTGATAGGAGCAGGCCTTACTGTTCTGATAGGTGCGGTTCTTCTTGGCGGTGCGAAACGGATCGGTCGTGTAGCCGAAAAACTGGTGCCATTTGCTTCCGCTGCGTATCTAGTGCTGTGTGTTATTGTACTGGTGGTCAGACATGCCGCGATTTTAGATGCATTTACTGCAATCTTGAATGGCGCATTTCAACCGAAAGCAGTGACTGGGGGCATGATCGGCTCAGCAATGCAGGCATTGCAGGTCGGTGCGCGCAGAGGGGTCTTTACTAACGAGGCCGGGATGGGCACTGCTTCCATTGCACACAGTTCGGCAGCTGTTTCTCATCCCGTTGAGCAGGGACTGATGGGGATCATGGAGGTTTTTTTAGATACGATCGTAATCTGTACCATGACAGCGCTTGTAATTTTATGCAGTGGGATTCCGATCACCTATGGTGAGGACACAGGTATTACATTGACAGCACAGGCGTTTGGCGCAATTTTCGGAAATTGGGTCCAGGTGTTTTTGGCAGTAGCCTTATCCTGCTTTGCGATCGCAACTGTTCTTGGTTGGGGATTATACGGTATTCGCTGCGCTCAGTATTTATTTGGTAATAATGCTTGGCGAGTGTTCGTATGGTTGCAAACAGGAACTGTTCTATTGGGGGCTATATTGGAGACAGGGACTGTATGGGTCCTGTCTGAGATCGTTAACGGTCTGATGGCAATTCCCAACCTGATTGCTTTGGCATACCTATCTCCGGAGCTGGTAAGACTGCTGCGAGAGTATAATGTATATTCCGGCATTTGCCGTTACAGAGAAAAGTGTTGACATTTGTCTGTCATATGCTAAAATAAGAAAAAATAAAATGGCAATGCGGAAACGAAGAGGATATATTCACCGTAGCGAGAGGGGAAATGGTGTAAGCCCCTTGTGTGCGTATCTTTAGGCCACTTCCAAGCCGCCCGGGAGGACCGGGACGGGAGTTCCCGTTACAGAACAGCTGAGATGCCGGGCAACCGGTAAATTAGGGTGGTACCGCGACTAACCTCGCCCCTATATTTGGGGCGGGGATTTTTATTTACCATGGGAGGTAATTATGAAGATTTCTATCAATGCAAACCGCTGCGAGCCGTCTCCTATGCGGAAGTTTCATCCGCTGGCCGTGAAGGCCAAGAAGGCGGGCAAAACGATTTATCATTTAAATATTGGTCAGCCTGACCTGGAGACGCCTCAGGCCTTTTATGAGGCTGTGCGTGCATTCGACCATTCTACACTGGCATATGCTGAATCTCCCGGTATGCCGCTGCTGATCGAGGCGATCCGCAATTATTATGCAAAACTGGGCGTAGAGCTTGAACCGGACGATATTTTGATCACCACCGGCGGTAGCGAAGCGCTGCTGTTTACCTGCCTTTCCATTTTGGATCCGTACACGGAAGTCATCATTCCGGAGCCATATTATCCCAACTATACCACTTTTGTGCATGCAGCGGGTGGTGTCATCCGTGCATTGCAAACCGGTCCCGAGGAAGCGTATCATTATGCCAACAGACGGCGTATTGAGAAGCTGATCACCAAGAATACCCGCGCAATCATGGTTACGAACCCCGGCAATCCCACCGGCGTTGTTCTCAGCGAGGATGAGATGCGCATGATTGCGGACATTGCCAAAGAGAACGATTTGTTCTTGATTTCCGATGAGGTCTACCGGGAATACTGCTATGATGATAAGTTCGGTGTCCCCACAATGGGCCGTTTCCATGATATTGATGACAATTTGGTCATTATCGACTCTGTTTCCAAACGGTTTTCTGCCTGCGGTGCACGTGTAGGCTGCGTGATCACAAAGAATAAGGAATTACAGCAGGCGCTGCTGAAGTTCTGTCAGTCCCGTCTTTCTGTTGCGACTGTCGACCAGGTTGGTGCTGCTGCGCTCTATTCAGTAGATGCTGACTTCTATGCAAATAGCAAGGAAGAATACCGTATTCGCCGAGATACTGTCGTCAGCGGCCTGCGGAAGATCCCTGGTGTGCTCGTAGAAGAGCCTATGGGCGCTTTTTATGTCATGGCAAGACTTCCTGTTGATAATGCAGACAAGTTCCAAAGATGGCTTCTTGAGAGCTTTGAGGACAACCACGAGACGGTCATGTTTGCGCCGGGTGCGCCGTTCTATGAAACACCCGGCAGCGGCATTAACGAGGTCAGAATTGCCTATGTCTTAGAAAAAGAGAAACTCGAGCGTGCTATGGAGCTGTTAGGGAAGGGAATTGCCTGTTATCGCTCAGAAATTATGGGAGAAAACTAAATTTAAAAGCGGTGCATGTGAATATCATGCACCGCTTTGGTTTATTCAGCAAGAAGTGGCATTGTGAGGTTTTGACCATTGCTTTCGTAAGCAATCTCGATTCTATGAAACAGACTGATGTTCGTTTGGATCACAACGGCATCTGTGCTGCTCAACGTTTGGGCAGCGAAAATGGTGTAGCTGCTGCCGAGCTCGGCATCATTCAGAATAATGCGCAGGTTTTGCACAGTATCATCGGTATAAATAACGTACATTGGTGCCTCATTTTCCAGCACGACCTCGCTGATTCTTGTAAATTTGGTCATGTCCGCATTTTCGGCAGGTTCAGTTATAATGGTACCGGTAGATTCTTCTAGCTCAGGCGGGAAGAATGCATCGTCCATGATACCCACAAGCTCTGCATACGGTATTTCCGCTGTAATTACACCGGAGGCATAAGGCGCGATCGCGTAAGGATCAAAATAAAAGCAAAGACCCGTTGTAGAAAAATACCAATCCTCGTCATAGCTTTCTTCTGTAGCAAAGCGGCGTGTGACAGTTTCTTCAAAACCCTCACGGAGGTATTTTTCATCTGCGATTTCTGACAGCTTTTCAATAGTCAGCGCACAGAGCTTATCCACTGCTTCCGCATCTACAACAATACTTCCGAGTGTAAGCACATCACCAGTCACCACATTATAGTTGGCAGCATGGGAAGTGAACACTGCATGTGCACCACCGCTAAAAAGGACACCGCTGCCATATAGACTCAAAACGCTCTGATCAATCCGCATTGGGTCATAGGTAATGCTGCAAAGATATGGTGTCCACCCGCCGGATGTGTTATACGCACTCTGTGCTTGCTGAAGAATTTCGTTGCCGGAAGACGTTATCTGATCAATGCGGTTTAGAAAATCAATGATGATTCGATCAGCTACTTCGGGGTCCGGCATCACCAGGCGCATGTTCTGCGTTGTATTGCGGAAAATAACTGTGCCATCTTCGGCAGTCACTTCCTCGGAGCTTACAGGCAAGCTTACTGTGATCATAGGCATTGATACTACGGCAGCATCGGCGGTAGGCTCTGCCGGTGTGTCGGTAGGTGCTTCCGTTGTCACTGCCTCAGTAGTTGATGGCGTTTCTGAGGTGTCAACATTGCCTGCTGTATTTCCGCATCCGGTCAGTAATAAAGCAAGTAACAATAAGAGGATAAACATTCTTTTCATAATAAGCACCTCCGCAGATGATTTTGAACTGTCTGCATATACTATACCACACTTTTATTATTCTAGCAACGCCATTGTGCATTATTTGACATTGACAAATGTGTTGTCTAAATGGTAAAATAATTTAAACTTCATATCGCTGTGAACGGAAAGAGTATCTGCTTCAAACCTTCAGAGAGCATGGGTCATTGGCTGAGAGCCTGTGTGGTGTCAGAGCAGGGAAGTGCGTCCGGGAGCGAACATGCAAATAAGTGATAAATGAGAGTGGAACCGCGAGTTGTTTGACCCGCCTCTTGTGCCTATGGTACAGGAGGCGTTTTTTAGTATATCATACAGGAGGAGATCTTTATGTATTTGTATAATTCTTTATCTCACAAGAAAGAGCTTTTTCGGCCGAATTCACCTGATGTAGTGAAGATGTATACCTGTGGCCCGACGGTGTATCACTACGCCCACATCGGTAATTTGCGCACCTACATCATGGAGGATGTTCTGGAAAAATCCCTGCGCTATATGGGTTATAACGTTAAGCGCGTAATGAATATTACTGACGTTGGTCATTTGGCTTCCGATGCGGATACCGGCGAGGATAAAATGCTCAAGGGTGCAAAACGCGAGAATAAGTCTGTCATGGAGATCGCCCAGTACTATACAGATGCATTCTTTGCAGACTGCGAGAAGCTGAACATTAAGAAGCCGGATGTGATCGAGCCGGCCACCGGCTGTATTCCTGAATTTATTCAGATCGTAGAAGGTCTGCTGGAAAAAGGTTTTGCCTACCTTGCCGGTGGTAACGTATACTTTGATACCTCTAAGTTGGAAAAGTACTATGTCTTTAACGATCATGACGAAGATGACCTTGCGATCGGTGTCCGCGAGGGCGTGGAGGAGGATACCAACAAGCGCAACAAGAACGATTTCGTGCTGTGGTTTACTAAGTCCAAGTTTGAGGATCAGGCGCTGAAGTGGGATTCTCCCTGGGGTGTTGGTTATCCCG
>CAYVCR010000054.1:0-8781 GCA_964450205.1 uncultured Oscillospiraceae bacterium
GGGGGTGACGGCCATGTATTCCGTGCCCGAGCCGCAGCCGGAGATCCGCTTATAGATGCAAGGGCCGCCGGTCAAGTCGATCATGTAGTGGTAGAAGGTGAAGGGCTTGCCCGCTTTGTCCCGCTGGAGCATCAGCTCCGCCAGCTTTTCGTACTGCTCCAGTACGATGGGCAGGTCTTCGTTTGTCAGGGCAGAGGGGTCACCCTCGGCACAGACCACAGGCTCCATGCTCAGTTCGGAGAAACCCAGGTCCAGCATCTGCTGGATGTCCTGCAGAAAGTCCGGGTTGGCGTGGGTGAAGGTACCGCGCATGTAGTAATTTTTACCTTCCCGTGCCTCTACGAATTTTTGGAATTTGGGGACGATCTTTTCCCAGCTACCGTTACCTGCGTAGTCCACACGGAATCGGTCATGGACTTCTTTTCTGCCGTCCAGGCTCAGCACCACGTTGCTGCACTCCCGGTTGGCAAAGTCGATCACATCGTCATCCACCAACACACCGTTGGTGGTCAGCGTGAAGCGGAAATTTTTGCCCTTTTCCTTTTCGATGCTCCGGGCGTAGGCCACCAGATCCTTGACCACCTGGAAGTTCATCAGCGGCTCGCCGCCAAAGAAGTCCACCTCCAGGTTGCGCCGGGTGCCGGAATTCTCCACCAGATAATCCAGGGCCCGCTTACCCACTTCAAAGCCCATAAGGGCACGCTCGCCGTGGTATTTGCCCTGGCTGGCAAAGCAGTAGGAGCAGTTCAGATTGCAGGAGTGGGCGATGTGCAGGCACAGGGCCTTGACCACACCGGCGGTCTTTTCCTTCAGCTTGCCCGCCATGGGAGCAAAGTTGTCCGGAGCGAAGAGCTTGCCGCTTTCCTTCAGGGCCGCCACCTGGTCGTAGCACTCGGCAAGATCCTGTGCAGAATGCTGGGGGTATTTTTCGGCCATGGCGGCCAGGACAGTCTGCCGGTCATTTGATTCAAACAGGGAAATGATATCGTAGGCGATCTCGTCCACCACATGAACGCCGCCGGAGCATACGTCCAGGACGATGTTGTAGCCGCCCAGCTTATACTGATGTATCATAGGATTCTCCTTATCATGAAAAACGCCGCCCGGAGGGCGGCATTTTAATATGTGCAATTACTTGTTCTCGCACTGCTGATTTGCGATACCGCAGCTGGTCTTGCAGGCAGACTGGCAGGAAGTCTGGCATTCGCCGCAACCGCCATTCTTCGCGCTCTCACACAGATTGCGGGTCTCGATGGTTGTGATATGCTCCATAATAGCAACCTCCACAAAAAATGTTCATTTAAATGGTATCATATCCCTTGACTAAAGTCAACACGTTCTTAATTACTCATGAAGGAGAAATTTTTTAAAGCTGCATATTTTTGCCGCCTATGGTAAACAATACCTACGAACACAAAAACAGGAGGTTAATTCAAATATGTTCCGAGTTCGTTTCGTTTGCCTTGTGCTGGTGCTGGCATGCCTGCTGACCCTAAGTGGCAGTGTGTTGGCTGCAGAGGTGGACTGCGATGCCACTTACTGCTTTACTTCCGCGGATTTTACTACCAGCGAGCAGCCCCTGGCGGGGATCTGCATCACCCAACTGCCGGATTCTGACAGCGGCACCGTTATGCTGGGCACTCGGGTGCTCCAGCCGGGGGATATTCTGACTGCCGACCAGGTGGCACAGATGACCTTTGCACCCTTGCGCACCCAGACCGATACCCAGGCATCTGTTTCTTTCCTGCCTATCTATGAAAACAGGGTCGAGCAGGCCGCTACCATGACCATTGCCATCCGGGGTAAGGAGGACAAGGCTCCTGTCGCGCAGGACAGCGCTTTGGAGACTTATAAGAATCTGCCCAACGAGGGCAAGCTGAAGGCCAGTGATCCGGAGGGAGAAGCACTGACCTACACCCTGGTCCGGGCCCCAAAACGGGGCGATGTGGAGCTGCGGGAAGATGGCAGCTTCCTCTATACCCCTAAGAAGAATAAGGTGGGCGTGGACTCCTTCACCTATACGGTTGCCGATCCTGCGGGCAATGTGTCCCGGGAGGCTACGGTCACCATTCAGATCCTGAAGCCTACCGATGCCAAGCAGTATGCCGATACGGCCGGTATGTCTTGTCAATTCTCTGCCGAATGGATGCGCAATGTGGGTCTGTTCGAGGGCGAGAAGGTAAATGGACAGCTCTGCTTCGGCCCGGATAAGACGGTCAGCAGGGAACAGTTCCTGGCTATGCTGGTGCAGATGCTGGACATTCCCACGGAGGATGCCAGCTATGCGGCTCTGCCTGCGGATACTCCCGACTGGCTGAAGCCGTATTTGGCTGCAGCTGTCCGCTCCGGACTGACTGCCGGTCTACCTGAGAGTGAGGAAACGGATGCACCCATTACCGGTGCAGAGGTGGCTGTGATGCTGCAGAACGCCCTGGATCTGACGGTGGAGCAGGAAATACTGGAAACGGTTGCTGACGACGCACAGCAGGATGTACCGGCCTGGGCAGCCTCCAGCCTGATCATCATGGCTGACAACGGTATCGACCTGTCTGCTGACGCGCCGCTGACCAGAGCAGATGCGGCACAGGTGCTGTACCAGGCAAACCTTTTGGCTGTCACAGCCCCCGGCACAGCGGTATTCCGCCTGCAGGATTAAAAAATTTTTGCCCCGCCCAATGGCGGGGCAAATTTTCAGCTTATCTTGGCGACGATCTTGGGGATACGACTTATGATCAGCGATACAACAGCGGTGATAAGGATCTCGGGAATCATGTACATGCCGTTGTAAACGATGCTGTACACCCAACCCAAGGCTGCAGGACTCAGAGCTTCTGCCAGCTGTGCACCCCAGGCAGGGAAGCCTTCCTGGGTGAAGAACCACTCAGCCCAGCCGGAGAAGAGGATATAGCCGGACAGAATGTGGCAAACGAAGCGGGCACCCAGGGCTGCCAGACTGCCGCACATGAGGCTCACGCCGGGGTCCTTGAGCTTGTTGCGGAAGCATCCGCCCAGGCCCAGTGTGGTGTAGGCCAGAACGTAGTCCAGCAGGCACATGAGCATAGCTTTGAAGATCATAGTGCCATCGCCAAAGTAACCGGGCAGGAAGGCAGCGGACACGGTCTTCATGCCGATGGCCATTTCAAGCAGTGCATAGGTGAAGGCAGCTACAAAGCCCCATTTCATACCGTGACGATAGGAGATCAGCACCACCGGCAGCATGCTGACCAGGGTGATCTGACCGCCGAAGGGCAGCTCGGGAATGAACAGCTTGGAGATCAGCTCCAATACGATGGCGATGGCCAGCAGCATAGCGCTCTCCGTGAGCCGCCGGGTGTTCAGTCTGCGCTTTTGTTGTTTGTTTTCCATATGAATACCTCCGTAAAAAAATAGTCGCATTGCAAACCCGTCTAGGTGCAATGCGATACGAAGGTATCTCATATGTGCATCTTTTCCTACGACGGTACTGACCGTATCAGGTTCACGGGTCAAGGCTACAAAGCCTAATCTCAGCCGGATGCATCCGGCCCCCCGAAGATGGATTCGTTTTGCGATTGAGAAGATTATAGCAAAACCGGAAGAAAAAGTCAAGGCAGGACTGCAGTCCTACCTTGTGATTATGCCATTTCCAGCGCCAGCGTCTTGCCACCAAGAATGTGGAAGTGCAGGTGGTGCACAGTTTGACCGGCATCCGCACCGCAGTTGGAAACTATCCGATAGCCGCCGGTGAGGCCTTCTGCCTGGGCGATTTGGGGGATGACCTCAAAAATGTGGGCCACCACTTTGCTGTTTTCGGCGTTGATGCCGTCCAGGTCAGGAATGTGGGTCTTGGGGATCACCAGAATGTGGGTAGGTGCCTGGGGGTTGATGTCCCGGAAGGCGTATACGGTTTCGTCCTCATAGACCTTGGTAGAGGGAATATCTCCCGCGATGATCTTACAAAACAAGCAGTCCATAGCCATTCTCCTTATAATCCAAATACTTCAAAAACACCGGTGTAGCCGAGCGCCATAATACAGCCGGCAATGACGACACCCAGGCTTACCGACAAGACGGTAGATTTAAAGCCCATATCCAGGAAGCTGGCACCCAAAGTACCGGTCCAGGCGCCTGTGCCGGGAATGGGAATACCTACAAACAGCATCATGGCAATAAACAGACCGTAACGGCCGCCAGTCTTGACCAGCTTTTGGCCGGCCTTCTCGCCCTTGACCAGGAAGAATCTGCAGATCTTGCCGATAAAGCGCTGTTCTGCGCCCCAGGTCAGGAATTTGCGGGCAAAGAAATAAATAAAGGGGACAGGGATCATGTTGCCGATCACACAAAGAGGTAGCGCCTGCCAAAAGGGAATATCAAAGCCCATAAAGGTTTCGCTCAGCGCAAGGCCCATAGAGCCGCGCAGTTCTACGATGGGCACCATGGAGACTAAGAAGACGACCAGATATTTCCAAATCTTCACGATAGAAACTCCTTTGATTGATTTTGCAATATTGTATCATAGTGCACGGATTTACGCAATGGAAAAGTCTTGATTTTGCGATCCGTCCTGTTTTGGCAGTTTTCGCAGCACAAAAATTTGAATAGGGATCGCACATAGCAGCGTCAGCCCGTCGGAGATGGCCTGGGTCATTTGTGTGTATTTTTGTTCTTGGGTTAACATAATATCGCCTCTTGCGTGGTATATGGAGGTATTAGCTGCATTCTTCCTCTATAAATCGCAGCACACCGGCAGACCAGCCGTGGCACAGACTATGGCGGAAGCCTTTGTAGCAAAATGCGCCGAAATCCCCGTGAATATCCTGTTGACCTTCCTTGGGGAACTCGTCAATGCGGCAGGAATTTTCTATCCACTGCATGTCAAAATCTTCCCAGAAGGTGGTAGCGCCCTTGTCCAGCATGGCACCGTAATATTCCTTCATCATACGGATGGCAAGTGGCTTATCAAAGGAAGCCACCGCCTTCAGGATATAATAGCTCATAAATGTGGACATGCCGTTGGCACGGCCATCAGCCAGACGTTTGCGGTCAGCATCCGTAAGCTCTGTGACAAAAAACTTGAGTGCGGTGACCTGCTTGCTGTGTTCCGGGACGATTTCGATCTTCAAAAGTTTATGCAGAAGGAGCTCTGCCTCTTTTGTAGCTTTGCCGAACTGCGACAGAAGGGAAATGGCCTTTTTCGTCGCCAGAATGTTGATGGCTCTTGCGCCATGGATCACGTCGGGTGTGCCTTTGGTGGGCCAGTCCACAAAGTAAGACGGATAATTCAGCGTGCCGTCTTCTTCCACATGGGCATTCAGCTGACAGATCAGTGCCTGCAGATAGGGCAGCTGCTTTTGTACAAAGGCTGCTTCCGGCACCCGCTCATAATAATCGGCCAGAATGATGATCCACCACATGGAATACATGGGATACCGGTTCATCCAGCCGGGCAGCGGTGTTTGTTTTCGGATAAAATCCAAAGAATTCTCAATGGCGCGTACGCGACCGTAAAGGGTGGTCAAAGCCAGCATTTCCGGGTGGATATCGCCGATCCAAACCAACCGATCCCGTTTGATGCCGTCCCAAACATAGCCCTTGGCTGCGCAAAGATCCACCGTTCGCTTGGCGGTCTCGTAGATGGCACGGATGCGGTCGTCCTGCCCTTCGTAGCGGTAGATGGGCGCTTTGTTCAGAATGTGGTTGACCGCAATAATGCTCTTGATCTTGGTGTCACTCAGAAAATCGATACGAACAAAACGGAAACCGGTTTCGCCGAAGGTCATATCCGACAACATGGGTAGTATCGCAGTAAAATCCCGCAGAGAATGGTCGTTGGTGGCGTTCTTGCTGTCACCCAGGGTGCTGCAGCACTCTGTGAGGCTTTCACCGAAGCGGATATGCACATGGGCAGGATTACGCGAGAAAGTGAGGATCCGCACGCCGCCGCTCATCTGCTTGCCAAAATCCAGAATCACATGGCCACCGGCAGCAAAGGAGGTAACCTTGGCTTCCGAAAGGCTGATTTGCAATGATTTCTGGTGCAATAAATATTGCGGATTGTCCGCAAGCTTGCTTTCTATGATTCGAATGGGATAGATATTCTGTTTCATAGCAGATGCTCCTGTCTGAAGGGTTGTCGTTTATGGTCATTATATGCGATATGTGATGCCAATGCAATCATCAAAATGCAAGATAGAAACAGAACAGGGCGCGTTGCAACGCGCCCTGTATGGTCATGCAGTTTCCTTGACGATCACATAGCCGTCTACCAGATTCGCTGTTTCCAGCGTACCTTCGATGGCAACAGTCCGGTCCATCAGGTCGGTGAGGATCACACAGCCGTCCTTGCAGTCGATCCGCATCACGTTCTTCATAACCACGGTTTCCGCGGTCATTTCATTTTTGTAGACAGTAGAAAGACACATAGGCAGCTCCTTACTTCACATCCAGACTGGCCAGGACGGTGCTCAGCCGCAGGTTACCCTTCTCAAAGTCGGATACGGCGGACATGACCTGCTCGTAAGCCACATGGCTGCCGGCCTGCTCCAGCTGAATGGCCAGATCTGCCAACTCTCTGGCGTGGGCGGCATTGTGGCCTACCATGTACTTCATCAGTGCCAGCAGCTCCTCCATGGGAGTGTGCTCGCACTTGGAGGCACAGCTGCTGCAGCCGCCGCTGCAGTCGTGAGAATGGGTATGCTCGTGACCCTGCGCATGCAGGTGCTCGTGGTCGTGGGGATGCTCATGGCTGTGCTCGTGGGCGTGGCTATGGGCGTGGGTGTGGGCAACACCGTCGTGGGTGTGCTCATGGGTGTGGGTATGCTCGTGGGAATGAGCGTGCTCGCTGCCCATGGAATGATCATGATCCAGATGCATAATATCGGCTCCTTTGCTTTTTTCTTTATTATACCTGCGGTCGGGGGTGTTGTCAATTTCTTTAGAAGCGGTAGCCGGCGTCCAGCAGGCGCATGAGGGCGTTGTTGGCCTCTTCGTCGGTGAACAGGCAGGTGAATTGCTTTTTTACGGCCAGGGCCTCCAGGGACAGGTCAAGACGGCCTAACTCTGCCAGCTGGGCAAAGCCGTCGCTTTCCCGGTGGCCCGACAGGATCCTGCGGGCTTGCGTCAAATCTTCTACAGGGCGGATACGCACACCCAGAGCTTCAGCCTGCTGCCGGGCTTTGGCACAGGCACAGATGAATTTTTCTTCCATAAGCTGCTCCTTGTAAAGAAGGGCGGACACAAGGTCCGCCCTCAATAATTATTTTTCCAAAATGATAGGGCCGTTATTGGCGGCCAAGCCGGTGAGAATATGCTGTGCAGCCTCCTCGGCTGTCACAGTGATCTGCTGGCCGGTGCGCATATCCTTGACGGAGCACTTGCTCTGTGCGATCTCGTCCTCGCCCAACAGCACAGCATAAGGCACACCCAGCTTGTCGGCGTAGCTCATCTTCTGCTTGAACTTCTTCTGCTCACCGTACAGCTGTACCCGCACGCCGCGTGACCGCAGCTGCTCTGCCAGGGTGATGGCCGGGGCCACATCAGCGGTCATGGGCAGCACCAGGGCATCCGCCGGGGCGCTTGGTAGGTCGGGATTCAGCAGACCTTGTTCGTCCAGCACGTAGAACAGGCGGGTCAGACCGATGGAGATGCCTACGCCGGGCAGCTGCCGGTCGGTGTAGTAGCCTGCCAGATCGTCATAACGGCCGCCGGAGCAGACAGAGCCGATCTCCGGGTGGTCCAGCAGGGTGGTCTCGTAGACAGTGCCGGTGTAATAGTCCAGACCTCTTGCGATAGTCAGATCCACCGCGAAGTTCTCTTCAGGCACACCGAAGGCGGCCAGATTCTTCGTGACAGCGGTCAGCTCCTCAAAGCCCTTGTCGAAGATCTCGTTGCGTCCCAGGTAACCGGCCAGGGCATCCAAAACCTCTGCGTTGGTGCCGCGGATGGCGATGAACTTGAGGATCTCGTCGGCCTGGGCTTCGGTCAGACCGCAGGTGTCGATCAAGATAGCGCGGACCTTATCGGCACCGATCTTGTCCAGCTTGTCCACGGTGCGCATGATGTCGCCGCTCTTCTCAGCCAGCTCCATCATGGCATAGAAACCGTTGAGGATCTTGCGGTTGTTCACCCGGATCTGGAATCTGTGCAGGCCAAAGCCACGGAAGACCCGGTAAATGATGGCGGGGATCTCCGCCTCGTTGAGAATATCCAGCTTGCCGTCGCCGATGATATCGATGTCAGCCTGGTAAAATTCACGGAAGCGGCCGCGCTGGGCTCGCTCGCCGCGGTAGACCTTACTGATCTGGTAACGGCGGAAGGGGAAGGCCAGCTCGTTGCAGTGCAGAGCCACATACTTGGCCAGAGGCACAGTCAGATCAAAGCGCAGGGCCAGGTCGCTGTCGCCCTTTTGGAAGCGGTAGATCTGCTTCTCGGTCTCGCCGCCGCCCTTAGCAAGCAAAATCTGTGCATCCTCGATGGCAGGTGTGTCCAGGGGAGCGAAACCGTACAGGGAATAGGTGTCGCGTAAAATCGCCATCATCCGTTCCAGGCGCGCCTGCTTTTCAGGCAGCAGCTCCATGAAGCCGGACAATGTACGGGGTCTGATTCTTTCCATAATATTTTCCTTTCATACGGTAAAGCCGCCCGACCATTGGGTGGGCGGCGGAAGATTAGAATTTAGGCTTGGTGTGCAGCATTTCACGCCAATCCAGATCGCCCCGCTGCAGGCCCATAATGGCAATTTCTGCGCTGGCCAGGTTGGTGGCGATGGGCACATTGTGCTTGTCGCAATGGCGGATGGTCTCG
>CAYVCR010000055.1:0-8576 GCA_964450205.1 uncultured Oscillospiraceae bacterium
TGGTCTTACCGGTCTGGCGGTCGCCGATGATCAGCTCACGCTGGCCGCGGCCAATAGGGATCATGGAGTCGATGGCCTTGATACCGGTCTGCAGGGGCACGTTGACAGGCTCTCTGTCGATGATGCCGGGCGCGGGTGCTTCAATGGGCCGGTAGGCTTCAGCATCGATCACGCCCTTGCCGTCGATGGGCTCACCCAGGGCGTTGACCACACGGCCGATCAGGCCCTTGCCGACCGGCACAGATACCACCCGGCCTGTCCGCTTGACCGTATCGCCCTCCTTGATACCGTTGTCAGTACCCAGGATAACGACTGACACAGTATCCTCTTCCAGATTCTGTGCCATGCCGTAGGAGCCGTTGGGGAACTCCACCAGCTCGCCTGCCATACACTTGTCAAGGCCGGAGACCTTGGCAATGCCGTCACCGACCAGGATGACGATGCCTGTTTCACTGGCCTCCAGCTTATTTTCGTAGTTCTTGATCTGACTGCGAATGATTTTTGTAATTTCTTCGGGTCGTAATTCCATAGTGTACCTACCCTCTAATCAAAGTACGGTGTTTTTCAGCAAGCTGCTGACAGAATCCAGCCGGTTCTTCACCGTGCCGTCGAAGCGCTTGCCGTCATAGTCCAGACGGACGCCGCCCAAAACAGCCGGGTCTACCCGGTTTGTCAGCTCCACGGTCTTGCCGGTGATCGACGCCAGCTTGTCCGTCAGCTTTTTGGCTTGGGCCTCACTCAAAGCCACAGCTGTCACTGCCAGCACAGGCAGGATCCCATGGTCTTCGTTGTAATCGTTTTTGTAAGCCTTGCAGCAGTCTTCAAAATGGCGGATATAGCTTTTCTCCACCAGCAGCTTCATAAAGCTCAGCACATAGGTGTGCACCTTGCCCCGGAAGCTATCGTCCAGGATACCGCAGCGTGCCTCCTTGGACAGACCGGGCGTGCTGAGCAAGCGCACGAAGTCCGGCTCGGCGGAGAAGCTCTCCCGCAGAGCCTGCAGCTGCTTCAGAATCTCTTCTGTCAGGTTTTCATCCCTTGCCAGGTCATACAGCGCCTGGGCATAGGTCACAGCGATCTGAGTCATACGCCGTCACCCAATTCGTCGATAAACTGATCTACCAGCTGGTCATTGTCCTCATCGCTGAGGCTGCGGCCCACCACCTTACCGGCGATGGCCATGGCAATGACAGAGATCTCGTCCTTTGCCTCGTTGATGGCCTTTTTCTTCTGTTGGGCGATGTCCGCAGAGGCTTTGTCCCGGATGGCATCCGCCTCAGCGTTTGCCTGCCGGATGATCTCCTCCTCGCGGGCCTGGCCACGGGCGACGGCCTCTTTTACAAGGCGTTCGCTGGTTTCCCCGGCTACCGTGAGCTTTTGCTGGTACTCCTGCTGCATGGCCCTGGCATCAGCCTCCGCCTTGCCCGCAGTTTCGTACATATCGTCGATCTCCTTCTGCCGGTCAGAAATGATCTTCATCACCGGGCCAAACAGGTACTTTTTACCTACAAAGAAGATGGTCAAGGTGTTCAGCAGAATGAACAGCGCTGTCCAGGGGTTGACACCCACGAAGGATTCAAATTCCTGCACAAATTCCATTTCTGCATACTCCTTTCGTTAAAATAAGAACAAGCAGAGTATTACAGAAGGAAGAGAATGAGCAGAGCGATGATCAGAGAGTAGATGCCGGTGGTCTCTGTGATTGCACAGCCCAGGATCATGGTGCTCTTCAGGTCACCGGCTGCCTCAGGCTGACGGGCAATGCCCTCCAGGGTCTTGCTGACAGCGTTTCCTTCACCCATAGCAGGGCCGTAAGCGCCGATACCCATACACAGGCCTGCGCCCAGTGCCTTACCCAAAGTTGCAATAGCAGTTGCCATATCCATAATAAAATCCTCCTAAAAATTGTTTATATAAATTCAAATTGGTTTACATAATTATTCTTCCGTCTTTTTTTGCGGCTCCGGCAGGGATCCTGCAATATAGGCCATGGTCAGCAGAGTGAACACATAAGCCTGGACAAAGCCGGAGAACAGATCAAAGTAACACGACAGCACCGCCGGTACACCGTAGGCCAGCACAGGAACGCCGGACAAAATGCCGTAGGCCTGCAGAATACCGCACACACCCAGCATACCGGTCAGGATCGCCAATACCAGCCAGCGGTTCTTCTTGGTACGTATCCGCAAGTATACAAGGCCTGCTGCACCCAAAATCAGCACAGCACCCACCAGCCAGCCGCTTTTCGCGATCAGATTCAGCACTGCCGCCGAGGCGATACTCAGGCTGGTATAGATGATGGTGGTGATGACACCGCCGCCTGCCACATTGCCGAAGTGACGGAAGGCCATGGCCACAGGCTGGGCGATCTCAGAAACGATGTTCATGGGGGTCATGACCACTATGGGTTCTGTAAAGCCCTTGAGCCAGCCGAGGAAGCCTTTGTTTTTGATATTGTTGTACCAGATGATCACACTGACCATGATGGCCCACACTGCCACGCAGCTTACATCGGCTGTGGTGGAACGCAGGAAACCGGTCAAACCGATCAGCGTACCGCAGATCGAGCTGAGGAAGATGGTGCCGATGAAGGGCGTCCAGTGCACATTGTGCGCACCCATTGTGCCGATCACCATGTTCTGCAGCATGCTCACACCTTTTTCTACCAGCACCTGCTTGCCGTTGGGCCGTTTTTTCAGACCCTTGCCGAAATAGATAAAGGCCCAGCACAGCAGGATCGTCACCACCAAAGAAGAAATGGTAGTCTGGGTGATGTTGATGCCGCCGAAAATAGGAATGCGGAAATATATGAACGCGCCGTCAATGCTCATACTTTTCAGTTGTTCCAAATGCCGTCACGCTCCTTTCTTTCGGAAAAAGCCGATCACCATAGCCGTAAGGTGGACAAAGGCCAACGGAATGGCCAGCGCTAGCAGGTCAAACCATTCCCTGCCCTTCCAGGCACACAGCGCCAGCACGCCTGCCAGCACCAAAAAGCGTATGGGATAAGATGCCTTCATCAGCTTTTGGCCGCCCTCTACATCCTGCTTTTCTGCCCGGTCGGCAGCCAGAGTGGCGATGATAGCCATGAAGAAAAAGTTGGCAATAGCCAAGAGGTTGCCCACAAGGGCGCCCCACACCACTGTCATATTGAATTTCTGCAGCAGGGCAAATACGCCAAACATGATGCCTGTACCGATGACCTGCCCAATGGCGATCAGGCCCGTCTGCTTTAATACTTCTTTCCGGGATTGCTCCATAGTGATTCCTCTTACTCGTGGTCATTGAACGACATAGGCGGTTCTTCCTCGTTTTCTTTTTTTGCCATGCGCTTCATGGCCTTCAAAGAGGAGAACAGTCCGTCCGCGGCACAGATCACACCCAGGATGATACCCACAATGATGACCCAATTACCCCAGCTGAACCGATCTCGCAGCCAAAGCGCCAGCAGGACAAAGCCACCCAGAGGCACCGCAACAGACAATCCCAGCTGTGTCAGCCAGATCAAAAGCTTCATGTCTTTCATGGTGCACCTGCCATTTCGCTCTGAATTCGTCCACTTTGTATTATACCCCAAGTGCGACATTCTTTCAAGAACAATTTATGAACATTGCGTTTTTCTGATAAATATGCCGCCCAAAGCGCAAAGCCTGCGATCCTGCAAAATTTCAATTTCAGTGTCTTCTATTGTCTCCTCTTTGGAAAAAGTTTTCCCAAAAGGCTTTTCAAGCAGGGAAAAATATAGTAAAATAATGTATTATTGTGACCACGGGCACACCTTTTCCATATACTGGTATGAGGTGAAAAGTATGGTTTGGTATTTTATCGTAGGTGCTTTGGCTGCCTTTGGTCTTCTTTGTATTCTCTGGATCCTGTACGGATGCCTGCTGGGGAAGGCCCGGGGCGGCGTGCTGGTCTGCCTGTGCGACGGCAGCCGGGAAGCAGACCTTGTCCTGCGCTACAGTCAGCTGCGGAGCATCGGTCTGCTGCGCTGTCCGCTGGTGCTGTTGGATAGCAAGCTCACCCAGCGGGAACAGGAGATTTTACGTCGCCGGCACCCCAGTATCGATTTTTGCACCTTAGATGCACTGCCTGCATGGCTGGAAATGGAGCGAACGACCTTTGACTGATATGGAAATGGAAATTTTACAGGGCGCTGTGGCAGCCGTTGTCTACCAAAACTATGACAACGGCTATGCCGTGCTGCGCCTGCGCTGCGAAACCGGCGATACAGTGACAGTGGTCGGTACCATTCCCTTGCCCGCCGTGGGCGAGCGGCTCATGGTCACAGGCCACTGGAGCACCCACGCCAGCTACGGCCGCCAGTTTGAAGCCGAATTTCTGGAGCGGCTCATGCCCCAGACCGCCGGGGAGATCCTTCAGTATCTGTCCAGTCGGACCATCAAGGGCATTGGCCCCCGGATCGCCGCCCGGATCGTGGACCGTTTCGGCGATCAGACCCTGCTTATCATGGAGCGGGAGCCGGAGCGTCTGGCAGAGATCACCGGCATTTCGGCAGCCAAGGCACAGGCCATCGGTGAGGCGTTTCGGCTCCAGTTTGGCATGCGCCATCTGATGGAGTTTTTTGCCCTGCATCATCTGCCTGCGGAGCTGGCAGTGAAGACCTATAAGCTCTATGGCGAGAGCGCCATGGACCTATTATACGATGACCCCTACCTGCTCATGGACGAGGGCCTGGACGGCCCCTTCGGTGCCGTAGACCGGTTTGCCATCGATCTGGGTATAGCCGGTGACGACCCCCGCCGTGTGGACGCAGGTATCCTTTTCGAGCTGCGCTATAATCTGACCGCCGGTCACAGCTTTCTGCCGGAGGACAAGCTGACCGGTGCCACCGCCCAGCTTTTGAGTGTGGATAACGACACGGTGACAGAAGGCATCTCCCGGCTCTTGCGTGCAGAACGTATCGTCCGGGACACCCTGGCCGGGATCACCGTAATCTATCTGCCGGAATTGTACCGGGCAGAGGTCTGCTGTGCCCGGGTGCTTTTACAGCACGCCGCTGACACCTACCCTGCCCCTGCCGGTTTCAAGCAAAAGCTGTGGCAGGTCGCTGCCAACAGCGGTATAGATTATTCTGAGCAACAGGCCGAGGCCATTCGGCAGGCGGCGACCTCCGGTCTTTTGATCATTACCGGCGGCCCCGGCACCGGCAAGACTACGATTTTGAACGGCATCCTGTCCCTGTACGGCCAGATGGGGCTGAAATGCCTGCTGGCCGCCCCCACAGGCCGGGCCGCCAAGCGGCTGACGGAGGTCACCGGCCAGGACGCCTCTACCATCCACCGGCTTTTGGAGGCAGGCATCGATCCCCACACCGGAGAAATGTTCTTCGCGCGGGACGAGAGCAACCCCCTAAAAGCCCACGCAATCATCGTGGACGAGATGTCCATGGTGGACGTGCAGCTGCTGCACAGTCTTTTGCAAGCCGTGCCGGAAAATGCCCGGCTGATCCTGGTCGGCGACCCGGATCAGCTCCCCCCTGTGGGCCCCGGCTTCCCCTTCAGCGATATGCTGCGCAGCGGGGCACTCCCCTCTGTCCGCTTGATCGAGATCTTCCGCCAGGCACAGCAGAGTCTGATCGTCATGAATGCCCACCGGGTCAACCGGGGCGAGCAGCCGGAACTGCGGGATGTGAAGCACGACTTTTTCTTCCTGCCCGCTCGGTTTGAGGACACGGTGGGACAAACCATCGTAGGTCTGTGTGCCCAGCGGCTGCCCCAGAACATGGGCATCCCCGCCGATCAGATCCAGGTGCTGACACCCACCAAAAAAGGCGGTGCGGGCACAGCCCATCTGAATCAGCTGCTCCAGGCCAGCTTGAATCCCGCTGCCCCAGACAAGCGGGAACGGCAGTTTGGCGACTTTGTTTTCCGGGAGGGTGACCGGGTCATGCAGATCCGGAACAACTACGATATTTTATGGAAATCTCTGGACGGCAACACCGTTGGCACCGGCATATTCAACGGTGACGTGGGCATCATCCGCCGCATTGATCCGGATATGGAAACGCTGACGGTGGTTTTCGATGACCGGGAGGCCGACTACGACTTTACCCAGCTGAATGAGCTGGAGCTGGCCTACGCCATGACCGTCCACAAGAGCCAGGGCAGTGAATACCGGGCGGTGGTGCTCTCTGCCTGGAATGGCTCACCCTATCTTTTAAGCCGCAGCATCCTCTACACCGCCATCACCCGGGCACGGGAGCTGCTGATCATCGTAGGCCGGGAGGAAACTGTGGCCGCCATGACGCAAAACGCCAAGGTAGGCCGCCGGTACACAGGTCTGAAGCTGCGGCTGCAGAGGAAAGTACTATGATCCGTCAACTTCTCTACCCGCCGAAATGCATTTTGTGCGACAGTCTCCTGGAAAAAGAGGAAACAGACCTGTGCCACGACTGCCGCCAAAACGCCCCGGAATTTACAAAAGGAAAATTTAAGATTTCCTTTGTTGCCAGATGGACCGCCTTATGGTATTATAAAGAAAATGTGCGGGAAAGCCTGCTGCGATACAAATTCGGGCGGCGACGCCATTACGGTGCTATCTACGGCAGACTGCTGGCCATGAAGCTACAGCAGGCAGGCTTTGATGACTTCGATGTGCTGACCTGGGTGCCCATCAGCTTTCGGCGGTACTGGAAGCGTGGCTTCGATCAGGTAGCGCTGATCGCCAAGGCGGCAGCCAGGGAGCTTGGCTGCGAGGCACAGCCCATTCTGCGCAAAGTACGGCACAACCCGCCTCAATCCGGCATTCACGACGCAGCCATGCGCCGGGCCAATGTGCTGGGTGCTTACCGGGTCAAAGACCCCCATCTGGCAGCAGGCAAGCGGATCCTGCTTCTGGACGACATCATTACCTCCGGCGCCACGATCTCCGAATGCGCCAAGACTCTGCAGCTTGCAGGTGCCAGTGAAGTAACCTGCGCCGCTGTGGCCGCCGCAACCAACGACAGGAAAGAATCTCAACGATAAACATATGTAGGTGAAATTATGGCATTTCAATTTTTTTCCAATGATCTGGGTATCGACCTGGGTACCTCCAACGTGCTCATCTGCGCGGAGAATAAGGGTATCGTGATCCGGGAGCCCTCCGTGGTTGCCATGGACAAAAATACCGGCAAGATCCTGCAGGTGGGTGCTGCCGCCCGGAATATGCTGGGCCGTACCCCCGGTAACGTGGTGGCCATGCATCCCTTAAGCGGCGGCGTCATCTCTGACCTGGAGATGACCGTCAAGATGCTGCAGACCATGTTCCGCGCTGCCACCAAGACCGGCTTCTTCCGCCCCAAGCCCAGAGTGGTCATCAGTGTGCCCAGCGGCGTGACCGAGGTCGAGGAGCGTACTGTGATCAACGCTGCCATCGAGGCAGGTGCCCGCCGTGTGTATCTGATTGAAGAGCCTTTGGCTGCTGCCCTGGGCGCAGGCCTGGACATCAGCGGCCCCAGCGGCCACATGATCGTAGATATCGGCGGCGGTACCACAGACATCGCAGTGCTGACCATGAACGGCGTTGCCGCTTCCTCCTCCATGAAGGTGGCAGGTATCACCTTTGATGAGATCATTGCCCGCTATATCCGCCGTACCTACGGCGTGATCGTCGGCCAGACCACCGCCGAGGATATCAAGATCCGGATCGGCTGCGTCTACCCCCGTCATGAGAATACCACCATGGTCGTCAAGGGCAGAGAATCCAAGACCGGCAGACCCCGGGAGCTGGAGCTGACCAGCGCAGAGCTTTTTGAGGTCCTGCGCCGACCTGCCCGTCAGATCGCTGACGAGGTGCTCTCTGTGCTGGAAGATACCTCCCCCGAGCTGGTGGGCGACATTGCCAGCCACGGCATCACCCTCACCGGCGGCGGCAGTCAGATCTGGGGTATGGACATGCTGCTGACCGAGCACACCGGCATCCAGTGCCGCCTGGCTGATGACCCAGACTCCTGCACAGCCTACGGCTGCGGCAAGAGCTTGAGCTGGATCAACCACATGCAGGAAGGTCCCATCAACATTGCCCGGAAGCGTCTGATGCGCGGAAACTAAACAAAAAAAGCCTGTCAAAAGACAGGCTTTTTTGTTTAGCGATCGTTGGTAGTCGTGTAGCAGCAGGCTGTATCGTCGCCGTTTTGACTGTCGCAGCCTCTGGGGGCAAACTGTTTCACCGGGAATGGGATCCTGCTGAACATCTCGCAGGGATCCTCGGCGCAGCTCCCTGTATCGCTGCATTCCTTGGTGGGCAGGCTGTAATCCAGTACCGGAACCACCAGCTGGGCATCCCGCTCCAGACGGATCACCGAGAACTGCCCCAAAGTCACCAGCAGCCGGCGGCTCTCCCCGGAGAGCACCAGCTCCTCGTCGAACATATCCAAAATCGCAGTGGGGATCTGAGTGACAGTGCACTCCCTGCAGCTACAGTCACAGCATTCCAACACCTTGGAGCTGAGCACCATAGGATCCAGCACCTCCACCATTGACACCAATTCGCTAAGTGTCATTAGGCGGCTGCCATATCTTCAAATTTCTTCAGCACCACACGGACGTTGCCGTCTTTGCTCACAGTGATGT
>CAYVCR010000056.1:0-8281 GCA_964450205.1 uncultured Oscillospiraceae bacterium
CTTCTTCATCCGGGAAGCCAGCTCACCGACAGTGATCTCGTCGGGGATCTTGACGGTGACAGGTGCCTTGCGGGCCACCTCCATCTGGAGCCGGCGCATCTTCTCCTGCTCCTCGTTGCGGGCCTTGTTGCCCTTGAACTTATTGTCCTTCTTGTTCTGCTGCTGACCCTTCTTACCGCCGATGCGCTGCTTACCGCCCTGGTAATTCTGTACGCGCTCGGAGACCAGATTGTCCACATCGTCGAAGCGGCGGGTATTCACCTGCACCGCAGAGGTATCCACCACACGGCGCTCGCGCTTGCGCTCGGGCTCTGCAGGCTTGGCAGGCTTCTGCTCTGCCTTGGGCGCCTGCTGTACACTGGGTGCAGCAGGCTTCTGCTCTGCCTTGGGTGCCTCCGCCTTAGGCTCGGGTTTGGGCTCCTCTGCCTTGGGCTTGGGCTGCACGGCGAAGACCTGCTCCAGAGATTCGATCTGGTTGGTCTGGGTCATGTAGTCAAACAGCACGTTCAGCTCCTCTTCGGTGAGGACCTGGGTGTTGGACTTGGGCTTCTCAAAAAACTTTTCGATGATCTGTGCGATCTCCTTGGGTGCCACACCAAAATCTGCGGCCACCTCTTTCAGTCGATACTTCACTAAACTCATATATTCGCACCTCCATAATCAGTGTTCCTTACTTCGCTGCCGGGCGGGAACGGCCCTGCTTTTTGCCGGTCTGCCGCACCTGTTTGGCGCGGTTTTCCAGCGCAGTCATTACCTCGGCATAGTCCTGAGGCAGCGCCTTGACAAAGGCAAGTGCCAAAGCAGGATCCGTGAAAGCTGCCAGTGCCAGGCTGGTGCGGCCAATGGCCTGCCCCATCTGATCCTTGGTGAACTCCACACGAATGCACTGCTGATCAGTACCCGATACAAAGCCCTTGGCTCTGCGCCAGGTATGATCAGAGGCATCGCCTGCTACCACGATCAAGCTTGCCTTCCGGCTCTGTGCCGCTGCACCTGCCGGCTCTTCACCCAGTTCGATCCGGCCTGCCTTACGGGCCAGGGCCAAATAGCTGAGTGCTTTATCCATGGGCAGTGCCCTCCATCTCCCGGGCCAGCCGTTCATAGACCTCCTGGGGGATCGGGACCTCCAGACTCCGTTCCAGGCTCTTGGCCTTCTGCGCCTTCTTCAGGCATTCCGGGTCCGGACAGATATACGCGCCACGGCCATTGAGCTTACCGGAAAAATCCAGCTGCACCGTACCGTCTGTACAACGTACCACCCGGATCATTTCCCTTTTGGCCTTGCGCTCCCGGCAACCCATGCATTGCCGCTGAGGGATCTTCTTCTGCATATGGATTCCCTCCTTTTCCCGGATTACTCCGCGAAATCAGCAGCCTGGCTCTCAGGCTTGATGTCGATCTTGTAGCCGGTCAGACGGGCGGCCAGGCGGGCGTTCTGGCCCTCCTTACCGATGGCCAGGCTCAGCTGGTCGTCGGGCACGATGACGCGGCAGGCCTTCTGGCCGGAGATCAGTGTCACGGACACCACATCAGCGGGGCTCAGCGCAGCCTTGACATACTCACAGGGATCCTCGCTGTAGACCACGATGTCGATCTTCTCACCGTGGAGCTCTTCCACCACAGCGCCCACACGGCCGCCGCGGGGGCCAACACAGGCACCCACAGGGTCGATGCCCTCCATGGCAGCCCGGACAGCGATCTTGCTGCGGGAGCCGGCCTCACGGGCAATGTTGTGGATCTCCACCTGGCCGTCAGCGATCTCAGGCGTTTCCAGCTCAAACAGACGGCGCACCACATTGGGATGGGTGCGGGATACATGGACCAGAGGACCACGGGCTGCACGGCGGACCTCCAGCACGTACACCCGGATCAGATCTCCGGGCTCGTAGTGCTCGCCGGGGATCTGCTCGCCGGTACGCAGCACAGCATCGTTCTGCTCAGTACCCTGGCCGATGCGCACGAAGATATCGCCGGTGGGATCCACCCGGGTCACAGAACCGGTCAGCAGCTCCTGGCTCTTGGAGGAGTAGCTCTCGTAGATGGCGCCGCGCTCGGCCTCACGAATACCCTGGATGACCACCTGCTTGGCAGTCTGGGCAGCGATACGGCCAAACTTCTGAATGTCGATGGGAATGTTCACCACATCGCCCACCTGCACATTGGGGTTCATGTTCCGGGCCGCGTCGATGTGGATCTCGATGGCGGTATCCTCCACCTCTTCCACTGCGGTCTTGATCAGGTGCATGGAAAGGCCCTGCTCGCTCAGGTCCACCACCACGTTCTCACCGGGAATATCCCGGTTGTCTTCCCGGTCCTTCCGGTATGCGTTGGTCAGCGCCTGCTTCAGACGCTCCACCATATAATCAACGGGAATACCCTTGATCTTTTCCAGTTCCCGCAGGCTTGCAAAGATCTCTGCGCCGATATCTACCTGAGGCGCTGCCTGCTTCTTGGCTTTTGTTGTTCTTGCCATTATCTTTTCCTCCTATATTTAGTTGTATCAGAATTCTACACGGAGTCGCACCAGTGCGACTTCGGATTTCTCAAAGGTGATGGTCTCCTTACCGGCTTCCACAGTAATACGTCCCTCTTCGTAGCCGCGCAGAATGCCGGGGATCTCCTTTAGACCGTTCCGGGGACGGTACAGCTTGACCAGAATGGGGCTGTCCATAAACCGGGTAAAATCACCGGGCCGCTTCAGCGCCCGCTCGATACCGGCAGAGCAAACCTCAAAATGGTAGCTTTCCGCAATGGGGTCCTTCTCGTCCAGGATGGGATCCACTGCCCGGTGGATCTTCTCGCAATCCTCGATATCCACGCCGCCGTCCTTATCGATATACAGCCGCAGGTATCGTTCCGAACCTTCCCGGACATATTCCACATCCCACAGGCTGCAGCCGAACTGCTCCACGATGGGCTGGGCAAACAGGGTGACTTGTTCTGTGATCTTCACAAAAATCTCCTCTTTCAGTACGAAAGAGAGGGGTTTGCACCCCTCTCTTTGCCAACGTCAATACTTACGATGGTATTATAGCACCGCTTTTCTCTTTTTGCAAGAGGCTTTTGGCGGTTTTTTCCGGCTTTTTTCCATGTTTTTTGCCGTTTACAGGGGCATGCCCTGATTATATTTGTGATCCCAGTCGTCGTCGAACAGGCCGCGGGTGGGATTACCCTGGGCAAAATCATCGGCAAGCTGCCGCAAAACGTCTGCTGCCTCCAGAGATTCCAGGTAAAAGTCCGGCAGGGCCTCCTCCGTGAGCACCGTGCCCAAAACAGCACCGGTGATGGCTGCCACCGCGGCGCTCTTACCGGAGTGATTGACCGCCGTGATCATAGCCGTGTCGAAGTCCTCATGACTTGTCAGACAGGCATAGATGGCACCTGCCAGGCACTGACCGGCAGTACTGCAATAGAGCGTTTCCATATCCTCATGGGGATCGGTGCCTGCAGTATTTGCCATGGCGATGGCCTTTTTCAAGGTCTGGGCCAGAGCATTTGCCTGAGGAAACTGGCCGGCAAACTGGGCCTGCACCACATCGATGGCCTGGGTAAACTGAGCCCGCAGCGGCTCTTCCGGTGCCTGCACAAGACCGGCGATGGTATAGGCCAGCACTGCCGCAGCCAAAAACGCCTCCGGGTCACCGTGGGTCAAGGCCACAGACTGGACTGCCAGCTTGCCGATCTGAGGCGGATCCATGCGCACAGGATCAAAGAACAGACCCATCACCGCACCGGCCAGGATCGCGCCGGGAGAAGCTGCGCTGTTAATGGGCTTTTCCGGTGTGCCCAGCGTTTCAAAGCGCATGGCATCCAGCATCCGGGCATCCCTGCAGAGCTTCCGCCGCAGCTCCGGCACCTGGGCTACCCAGCACATGCTCCGGGAAGGATCCCGGGGGAAGTGCTGCCGCTTGACCCATTCCCGCATAGCCAAGGTTATAAACTGCAGCTGTGTACCGGGTTTGCCCCGGGTCACGTACAGCAAAAGGCCGTTTGCCATAAAGGCAGCAACTTGCGTATAGGAGGTCACCTCAGCACTGTCATTGCGCAGGTCATAGCCCAACAGACCATCAGGGCCGTACTCGGCGCAGATCTCCTCCAAGGACATTTCGTCTACGGTATAGCCCATGGCATCGCCAACAGCCATCCCCAAAAAGCATCCCCGGTAAACCGAAAGCTTCTTTTGCATGTGCGCACCTCCTTATCATTGGTTTCTCTACTGTAATTATACCGAATCAGTGTATAATTGCAAGAATTTCTTCCAATTTTGTCAGCTGTTCCTCACTTAACCCGGAATAATTGACCACCAGGCATTTTTTTGCCGTCTCCGGCACAGCACCGTGGTAATAATTGGAAAGACTGTGGACACCCAGTCCCGCTTCTGCGCAGCGCTGCAGGATCTGCGTCTCTGAGACTGGCAGATCCACACGCACCAGAAAATGCAGGCCTGCGTTTTCCTCCTGGATCGTCAGCTTTTCTGCCAGAGGACATGCCGCCAACGCTTTCATGACCCGGTCTCTGCATGTCTTGTAGAACTTGCGCATCCGGTTGATATGCTGCTCAAAATGTCCCCGGCTTAAAAACCGGGCCAGAGTATGCTGTTCAAAGCTGGGCACCGTGCAGCTGTAAAAGCCAAGGGTCTGCCGATACCGCTCCATCAGCGCGCCTGGCAGCACCATGTAGCTGATACGGATCGACGGTGCCAGGCTTTTGGAGAAGGTGTTCATATAAATGACTTTGCTGCCACCGTCCAGCGACTGCATAGCCGGCATAGGATGGGCCGCAAACCGGAACTCGCTGTCGTAGTCGTCTTCAATGATCCACCGGTCATCCTTTTCTCTGGACCAGGCCAGCAGCGCCTGCCGCCGGGCAAGGGGAGTCACCAGTCCGGTAGGGAAATGGTGGGAAGGGGAAATGTGCAGCACCTGGGCCGTCTGCAGTTGGGTGGGATCCACGCCCTGCTCATCCAGCATGGCACTGACGCAGTTTGCGCCTGCCGCAGCATAAATCAATCGGATCTTGCTGTAACCCGGCTCCTCCACTGCGTAGATCTTATCCCGGCCCAAAAGCTGGATCAGTAAATTATAAAGAAAATCCGTGCCTGCACCGATGATAATATTGTCCGGGTCCACCTGCATACCGCGAAATTCCGAAAGATGGACAGCGATGGCCTGCCGCAGCTCCGCCAAGCCCTGGTTGTCTGTGGTCTGCAACAGCTGCTCGCCCATATCCAGCATGACCTCCCGCTGAAGCCTGCTCCAGACGGAAAAAGGAAATTTTACCGGGCCGTTGGCAGTCAGATCCAACAGGTTTTGGGTGGATGCTTTTTTCTTTTCCCAGGTTACCGGCTGCTGAACAGTCTGCTCCACCGTCTCCACAAAGTAGCCAATTTTTTCTTCCGAGCGGATATACCCCTCAGCCAGCAGCTGGTTGTAAGCGCCCTCCACGGTGATCTTGCTGACTTTCAGATTGGCACACAGGGCCCGCTTGGAGGGCAGCTTCTGTCCCGGCGTCAGCTTGCCGGACAGGATGTCGCCCCGGATACAGCGGTATAAGGCTTCGTACAGCGGCACGCCGGGGGACTTTTTCAGTTCATAGGTCAGCATTGGATCACCTCCTTAAATTTCAGTTTATCGAGCCGAGTGCTCGATAAACTGAAATAATGCAAAATGCAGAATGCTGAATTGTTTTGAAATATATGGCCAAAGGCCACACATTCATTATTCATTATGCATTATGCATTATGAATTCTAGCATTATTTATTGAGCTATCAGCTCAATAAATTGGAATTTAGCTTTCCGGGAAGCCGTTTTCCCTGTCCCACAGAACCAGCAGGCTGCCATTTTTCACTTCCACTGCTGCAGCCCTGCCGGTAAAATGGTTGCTCACACCCAGAGGGAAGCCGGCAGACAATGTGCCATTTTCCAAGGGGTACTGCAGACCTTCTATGGTCACGCCGGTGGCATCAGTCCCCATGCAGAAGATGGAAATGATGCCTTCTGCCGTAGTTGGAAAACGCAGCATTCCGTTTTTGACCACCGCGGCCATGTAGGTGTTGCCCACAAGATATCCCTGTGCCCCATGGTCCGCCAAAAATTGCAGGGTCTGAAAGTTGGCAACCGTATGATCCAGCCGAGGGCCGTCCAGGCTGCCGTAGATCACAAACCGCCGGTAGCCCATTTTCAGACCTTGCCGGACTGCCAGCATGGCATCCGTATCGTCCTTTTCCACCGGGAATACTTTCGCATCCTTGGGCACATAGCCAAGAGAATCAAAATCCCCCAAAACGCCGTCGGGCGTTAACCCCAGCTTTTGCAGGTGTACCAGGCCGCCGTCAGCGGCCATCAAAAAGTCGCCCTCGGCCGCTGGCTCAGCCAGCCGGTCAAAGCCACCTGCGCAGAAAATAATACAGGTTTTCACGGCATACCGCCTCCTGTCCTTCGTTTTTCTGTATCTTACCATAAATATGCAAAAAACAAAAGTCCCGGAAAACAAAACTTTCCGGGACTTAAAAAATACTCCACAAACGCTGCAAAGCCGCAGGGTCGACCTACGGCTTTACAACAAGAAAAAGAGGAGAGGAAAATGAAAAAGAGAATTTTTGAATCTTAGTACCTATATCATAATTGGCAAATGTGAAGAATGTAAGTGAGAAAATTTTAAAAAAGTATTAAGTTAAAAATTTTTTCGCTATTTGTTTTGGGTTTGACGAAGCTGTGAAAATAGGGTATGATAATCCCAGTAAAACGAAAGGAGGGGCCCCTATGCTGCTGTGTCCCATTTGCGGAGGATCGCTGGAACAACAAGATCGCACCTTTATCTGCCCTAACCGGCACAGTTTCGATATCGCCCGGCAAGGTTATGTAAACCTTTTGCCTGTCCAGCAGAAGCGCTCCCTCCAGCCCGGTGACACAAAAGAGCAGGTACTGTCCCGACGGGCGTTCCTGGACGGCGGCTTTTATGCTCCCATCGCAAACGCCCTGTGCGAACTGGCCGTCAGCCACGGCTGCACCGGTCCTATTCTGGACGCAGGCTGCGGTGAAGGCTATTACAGCACCCGCCTGGCAGAAGCGCTGCAGGCAGAGCTGATCGGCCTGGATATATCCAAGGAGGCCGTCCGCTGTGCGGCTGCCCGCCACAAGGGTAACCGTTGGCTCTGCGCCTCTGCCGCCCATCTGCCTGTGCCCGACAGCAGCATAGGCCTTGTGACCAGTTTATTCGCCCTGACAGTGCCGGAGGAATTTTCCCGGGTGCTGCGCCCGGACGGCGCGTTTATCCAGGTACTGGCCGCAGAGGATCACCTGCTGGGGCTGAAATCCATCATCTACCCTCAGCTGACCCACAAACCGAAGCAGACTGTCCCGGAAGTCCCCGGCTTCCGTCTGCTGGAGAGCAGGTCTGTCCGCTTCCCCTTTACCGCAGAGGGCGCGCAGGTGCAGAATCTTCTGTCCATGACGCCCCACGTATATCGGATCAGCAAAGACGGTGCTGACCGCCTGCGTCAGACCAAAACACTCACCGATACTGCCAGCTGTGTGCTGAATCTTTACATTCCGGAAAAATCTTGATACAATAGTCAGAGATTGAATTTTAGGAGCTTTCTATGCTGGATAAATTAGCGGCGGTCGCCAACCGCTTTGAGGAATTATGCGCCCGGTCGGAGCAGCCGGATTTTTATAACGATCCCAAGAAGGCCGCAGCCATTCTCCGGGAGCGCAACGACCTGGAGCCGATCATTGAAGCGTACAATGCCTACCGGGCCGCCGAGCAGGACATGCAGGATGCCGAGGAGCTGATGAGCGACCCGGAGATGAAGGAGCTGTGCCAGCAGACCTACCAGGCCGCCAAGCAGGCCAAGGAAGACCTGTACAAGCAGCTGCAGATCCTGCTGCTGCCCAAGGACCCCAACGACGACAAAAGTGTTATCATGGAGATCCGGGGCGGTGTAGGCGGCGAGGAAAGCGCCCTGTTCGCCCACAGCCTGTTTCGCATGTACTCCATGTATGCCGCCCAAAAGGGCTGGACCATCGAACTGATGAACTACAACGACACGGAGCTGGGCGGTGTCAAAGAGGCTGACTTCGTCATTAACGGACGGGGTGCCTATTCCCGTCTGAAATACGAATCCGGTGTCCACCGGGTACAGCGTGTGCCGGAGACCGAATCCGGCGGCCGCGTCCACACCTCTACTGCCACGGTGGCCGTTCTGCCCGAAATAGAAGAGGTAGACGTGCAGATCAACCCCGCGGACATCGAGATGCAGGTCTACCGGGCCTCCGGTGC
>CAYVCR010000057.1:0-8258 GCA_964450205.1 uncultured Oscillospiraceae bacterium
TGAAAACGAATTCATTGCCGCACTCTTTGCAAACTAAAGTCTTGTCTTCGTACATGGATAATACCTCTCTTTGGTTGATGATCCCCGTGAAAGCCCAACATTTTGTATGGTTATTACGCAGGGGTTGTTATTTTTGGCGATAGTCCGCCATAAAACGCATTATACACATGGCAAAAGTCTTTGTCAATCCTTTATGAATTTTTATTTTGAATATTTTGCCATTTTATGCAATCTTCCAAGAACAAGTGTCCGTCAAGACAGGACATGCAGGATGTTTTCCCCGTCGAAGAGGAAGGCGCCTCTGCCGATGCCCATGTGGTTGCCTTCCCGCATCCAGGCCAGCAGATTGCGGCGCAATGTGGTGTCAGCCGGAGCAGTGGCCAGGACCTCCGGCGCGTAGCGCACGCCGAAGATCCGCCAAAAATGCTTATTCGAGGGGTCTGCGTACTGCTCTGCCATGTCAAAGCACCGGTAGAAGGCGTACAGATTGGAGTCCTTGGGGAATACGGCCTCACACATAGGCGGATACAGCATCCAGGAGGCACAGACGAAGGGCGTTTTTCCCTGTCCGCCGAAGAACGCATAGGCCTGCTTGAGAGAATCGATCACCTGCTCCGTGGGCAGACTGCCGCAGGAGGGGATATGGATGTTCAGCACCGGGCAGTCCTTGGCCACGCTGCCGTAGGCCGTGTCCCAGCGGTAGCCGATGGGCTCGTATTCCAGCCGTCCCAGCTTCAGAATTTTCATGGTGAAGAGTCGCTGATACCAGACGATGGCTTCTGTGCCCCAGATGCCCTCCACATCGTGATGCTCCTTCAGCTTGCAGGTAAGGTCGATGAGGGTGTCCCAGCAGACGCGCTCGTCCACACCCCTGGCCCTGTACTGGGCCAACAGACCGGGCACTGCCTGCACAAGGCACGTGGCAGTGACGGTGGCAAAGGGGATATTGTGCTTTTCGGACAGCGACTGCAAAAGGGCAGTGGGGTCGCTTCCTGCCAAAAACAGCTGACTGGCTTCTGCCAAGGCAGCTTCCCTCTCAAGGGTGTTCTGCGCGGCAGTCAGCACCTGTGCTGCTTCTGCGGGAAACTGCAGCTTTTTACAAATGGTCAAAAACATACCTATCGCCTCCATAAGGTATTCATTATCCGTCCGGTGTAGTCTTGCAGGTGGGATAAAGCCCGGGCGCTTACTGTTTCAAAAAGTACAGAAAGTAAGCAGCAGCCAGCAGGTCGGCGGAGCCGCCGGGGGAGAGCTTCTGTTCGATAAATTCCCGGTCCAGCTGCTCCAAAACATCCCTGCCAGGGTAGGGCGTCTTTGCCAGCAGGTCGGCTACCTGGCCGACTGCCGCTTTTGCGGTTTCTTTGTTGCTGCGGGCGATCATGTTGGTGTCGGTGACGGCGCACAGCAGATGCAGCAGGCAGGCACAGCCTGCATCGTTCAGATCCAGTCCGTTGGCAAGGCCCTGCTCCAAAACCGGCAGACCCACGTTCAGCAGGGCAGGATAGCCTGCCTCGGCTTGTCCCCGGACACCGGTGATGCCGTATTGGGCGTACAGCCGCTGACCGGCGGTCACTGCGTTTTCTTCTGTCACACCGGCAAAGTCCCGGGCGCACAGACCGGCGGTCATGGCCTTCACTTCTGCCAGCAGCGCTGCCGGATCGCGGCTCTCCAGCCGTCCTGCCGCGCCGCACAGCAGTCCCATGGTGAAAATAGCACCCTTGTGGGTGTTGGCACCGTTTGTCTGCATGTACATGACAGGCTCGGCAGATAGTCCCTCGACCCGCAGCCGGGCAAAGGTCCCGGCAGGCGCAAGGTCAGCTGTTTCCATGCCGATCCGGGCACAGGCGGTAAAATACGGCCCTAATGCTTCGGCACTGGCCAAAAACATCCGCAGATCCATATCCGTATGGCTGCCGGTGTTATTCCGGTCTACAAGGCCCGGCTTCGGAGTGGTATACACTTCGCAGATCAGCGCATAGACAGCCTTGCTGCCGATATCCGCGGCCTGCTGGGCCTGCAGTCCGTCGGTCAGCAGCCGATCGGTTTCTGCCTGCAGCTCGGCCACTGTGTGGGCCCGGCTGCGTCCGCAGACCCGGGCATCGTTCCCGCACAGCAGGCACTTCCTGCCGGGCAGGCCGATCTGCTCCCGGCTGATCTTGGTACCCTCCGGCGCGATCACATCCATATCGAAGAGCCGCCCCATGGGCAGACCGTCCTCGATTTGGGCGGTCTGCTGCTTGATGGTCTTGGGGTCACCGTCCACCACATAATAATATTCACAGCCGGTGGGCGCAATGCTTTCTTCTTCGTACTCCGGAACGAACCGGTCGTTCAGCAGCTTCTGACCCTGGCGAAACCCACTCAGGATCAGCGGAGAATTTTTTACAGGCCCGGCGATATTCATGGTGAAACAGATCAGTGGCATGCCATACTGCCTAAGCAGCTGCGCCTGCTTTTGCGCCCGTGCCTCCCGGGCTTCCAAAATTTCCGATATCGTAACTTCCATGGCTTAGTCCCAGCCGGGGCGCTGGCGCTTTTTGTCCAAAGCCTTCAGCAGCTCGTCGGACTTTTCGCCCACGCAGCCTGCCAGCACGTAACGGCGCTTAAAGCGGTCGTAAATATAGTGGTGCATGAGCCGGAAATTCTCAATGAGTCCTGTGTGGGCCACATGGATCCGGGGGCCGTTGCACATATGGATCTTGCCACCGACGCTGATGTGGTTTTCATCCACATAGGTGACCGGCAGGTCCTGCTTGATGATATCCAGCACCTGCTGTTCCAGCTCCTTCAGATCCGCCTCCGGCTTGGTCTCGGGGAAATACAGGGCAAAGCCGTGCTTTACGTCATCGTGACCGCAGCGGGCCTTGTCGAAGTCGTTAAGGCACATCTCGCAGATATCCTCGGCGGTGTGGGCCATTAGACGGTAGCGCAGGGATTCATAGACCACCTGACGGATCTCCTCCGGCTCCGGGCCAAACAGGTTGGGCCGGGTGATGAGCACCTGCTCACCCACGCCGATCAGCAGGTTGGCGTTGGCACGCAGCAGGGGATAGACCAGGTCAAAATGCTCCACCACCACACGCTTGCCGTTGTGCAGCGCTTCGGCGATGGCCTCAGCCAGCTCAGACATCTGGGTAAAGCCGTTCTCAAAGCGGATGTCCAGATGATAGGTGTGTGGGGAGAAGAAGGCGAAGCCGTGATTCTGCTCCAGAATGGGCAGGGGACGGACATACACGCCGTTGTCATCGTTGGTCAGCTCCAGGCCCGGGAACATACCCCGGATCAGGGCGCTCTTGCCGGAGCCGGCTTCACCGATGATGCCGATCAGCTTATCAGTGGGATTCAGATACATCTGCGCGATCTGCATACCCAGGGCATACATACGCTGGTGGCCGCGGGGGGCATAATAGGAGCTTAAAATGTGGTTGGCTCTGCGTTCTTGCATGGTTGCTGCCTCCTTAAATCAAATGGTGCTTTTCCAGATATTCGAATGTGGTCTGCGGGACTAAGGCGTGCAGAAGCTCCGGCTGACCGGTGCCCAGCAGGGAGCGCACATGGCTGGCACTGATGGGTTGGTTGCCAACCTCCAGACGGGGAATTTCGCAAACTGTTACACCCCGACTCGGCAGGTTGGCTTTCAGTGCCTCGTTGTACATGTTCGTCATGGGCGACAGGGGCTCTGTACCCACAAAGCGACAGGTGATGCCCAGCTTCGGCACAAAATATTTGGTGAAGATCTCAATGTCCAGCAGGCACTGTACCGTCTGCGCCGTCTCCCGATCCTTCAGAAAATAGGTGGGGAAGGTGGCGGAGGAGATCAGGTACGGGCCTGTGGGCAAAACCGTCACGTTGGAAAGGTCGGCCGTGCCCTGACGGACCAGCTCCAGCCGGTCGGCGGCAGGGAATCGGCTTTGATCCTCCGACAGCACGAATACATACAGCCGGTCACATTCCCTGGCTGCTGTCTCGATCAAATACCGGTGGCCCAGGGTAAAGGGGTTGCAGTTCATAACTGCCGCGCCCACCCTGCCGCTGGCTTTGGCGGGCAGGGCATCCAAAAATGTCCGGATCCCATCCTTCCGGTCCTCCATCAATAGCACCGTGTCCGTCTGAGCCACAGGGTAGAAGAACAGGGAAGAGAACATATACTTGTTCTGCGGCTTGGTGTACAGAAACAGGTGGTCAAAGCCTGCGGCAAAGGCATCCTGCCGCAAGGCGGTCAGCACCGTGGCGGTCAGCCCCTCGCCCTGGCGTGCTTCGTCCACGGCGATGTATTTGAGCAGATTTCCCTGCCGGGAGCCGGTGGCCACCAGCTCCTCACCGTCAAAGACCAATACAGTCTTCTCGGGGGGCGTGTCAACCGTCAGTCCGGCCCGGGCCAGAAAGGCTGTCCACATATTCAGTTTTTGCCCCTGAAGGCGGTCAAACAGCGCTGCATTCATATTCCGGTATCCTTGTGTACAAATTTTTTCTTCATTATACAACAAACTTATGGTATTGCAAAGATTTTTTCTAAAAAGGAATTGCATTCTTTATTATTGTGTTATACAATAGTGTAAATTGTTATAGCACAATTAGCGAAAAGAGGTAGTTCAAATGGAAATTCTGAAGAATGCATCGGCCGGAACTATGGAATCCAGCGATGCTTACGTGGAGATCGCACCCGGCACCGGCCTGCAGATCCGCCTGGAGAGCGTGGTAGCCCAGCAGTTCGGCGATGCCATCGATGCTGTCGTTCGGCAGGTGCTGGCAGAACAGGGTGTGGAAAATGCCAATGTGCGTGTGGTGGACCGTGGTGCTCTGGAGTGCGTGATCCGTGCCCGTGTGGAGACTGCGATCATCCGCGGAAAGGAGGCCTGAGCATGCGCCGCAGTATGCTGTTTTTGCCCGGCAATAACCCCAATATGCTCATTAACGGTAATTGCCTGGGCGCTGATGCCGTCATTTTCGACCTGGAGGACGCGGTATCTCCTGCCGAGAAGGATGCCGCCCGGATCCTGGTGCGCAACACCATGCGCTACATGGACTTCCGCGGCTGTGAGATCATTGTACGTATCAACTCCATCGATACCGCCTATTGGCGCGCGGATATCGATGCGATCCTGCCCTACAAGCCCCAGCTGATCCTGCTGCCCAAGACTGGCTGCGCCGCAGATGTGCTGGCAGCCGATGCCTACATGACCGAGGTGGAGACAAAGCTGGGACTGGAGCAAAACACGGTGGGTCTGATGCCCCTGATCGAAACGGCTATGGGCGTGGAGAATGCTTTTGCTATTGCCTCTGCATCCAAGCGCGTCAAGGCTTTGTTCCTGGGCGCGGAGGACTTGACTGCCGACCTGCAGTGCAAGCGCACCAAGGAGGGCCGGGAGATCGAGTATGCCCGTACCCGCCTGGTGGTGGCGGCAAGAGCCGCCGGTGTGGATGTGTACGACACGCCCTTTACCGATGTGAACGACGACGAGGGTATCTGGGTGGATGCCAAGCTTGCCAAGTCCCTTGGCTTCACCGGCAAGGCCTCCATTTCGCCCCGGCATGTGGAGGTCATCAATCAGGTGTTCAGTCCCACTCAGAAGGAAGTGGACTATGCTTACGAGGTCATGGACGCCATCGCCCTGGCCAAGGAACAGGGCAAGGGTGCCATCGCTCTGCACGGCAAGATGATCGACGCGCCCATCGTGGCCCGTGCTCAGCGCACCATCGATATGGCAAATGCTCTGGGCATGAGAAGGGGGGAAGCGTAAATGAGCAAGCTGGTCAATTCTATCCGGGAGGCCATCGCCCTCTCCGGCCTGAAGGACGGCATGACCGTTTCCTTCCATCACCATCTGCGCAACGGCGACTTCGTGCTGAATATGGTCATGGAGCAGATCGCCGAGCTGGGCATCAAGGACATCAATGTGAACGCAAGCTCTCTGTTCGATGCCCATACCCCTATTTTGGAACACATTGAGAATCATGTGGTCACCGGTATTTCCGCTGACTATATTGCCGCCGGCGTTGGCAGAGCCATCAGCCAGGGCATCCTGGAAAAGCCCGTCCAGTTCCGTACCCACGGCGGCCGTCCCAGTGATATCTGCCTGGGCCGCACGCCCATTGACGTGGCGTTCATCGCAGCGCCTACCGCTGACCCCATGGGCAACTGCTCCGGCAAGTACGGCAAGTCTGCCTGCGGCAGCCTGGGCTATGCCTATGCCGATGCCATGTATGCCAAGAAGGTGGTCATCATCACCGACAATCTGGTGCCTTACCCGCTGCAGGACTTTTCCATCTCCGAGGACTACGTGGATTACGTGGTGCAGGTGGAGGCCATCGGCAACCCCAAGGGCATCGTTTCCGGCACTACCCAGATCACCCGCGACCCGGTGGGCCTGGTGATGGCTGCCCATGCAGCCAAGGTCATCGAGGCCAGCGGCCTTTTAAAGGACGGCTTCTCCTTCCAGACCGGTGCCGGCGGCGCCAGCCTGGCAGCAGCCAAATTCCTGAAGGAGATCATGCTCCAAAAGGGCATCCAGGGCAGCTTTGGCCTGGGCGGCATTACCGGCTATCTGGTGGATATGCTCCGGGAGGGCTGCTTCCGCAGCCTGATGGATGTGCAGTGCTTTGATCTGAAGGCCATCGAGTCCCTGCGCACCGATCCCCGCCATCAGGAGATCTCCGCCATGCAGTACGCCAGCCCCAGCAGCCGCAGCGCGGTGGTGGACAGCCTGGATGTGGTCATTCTGGGTGCTACCGAGATCGACACCGACTTTAACGTCAACGTCCATACGGATTCCAACGGTTATATCATGGGCGGCTCCGGCGGCCACAGCGACACCGCGGCCGGTGCCAAGCTGTCCATGATCATCGCCCCCATGTTCCGTGCCAGATTGCCCATCGTCACCGATCACGTCAAGTGTATCTCTACCCCCGGCGCGGATATCGACGTACTGGTCACCCAGGGCGGCATCGCTGTCAATCCCAGGAATGTGGAGCTGACGAACAATTTGAAGGCTGCCGGACTGCCGGTCATCGACATCCACGAGCTGAAGGAAAAGACCGAACGGATCACCGGTAAGCCTGCTGTTGCCCCCAAGGGCGACCGGGTGGTGGCCCAGGTCATCAGCCGCTACGGCGAAGCGCAGGACGAGATCTACAACGTGCCGCTGTAATGGGAGGTTAAGCTATGAGAGAATTAAAAGCTCAGCAAATCACGGAAGTGGTCAAGCGCCTGTGCGTGGAGGCAAACTGCCACCTGCCCGGCGATATGAAGCACTGCATCGAGGATTGCTGCGCACAGGAAGCCTGGCCCCAGGCCAAGGAGATCCTGGAGCGCATTATCGAGAATTATCACATTGCCGACGAAAAGGACCAGCCCATCTGTCAGGATACCGGCGTTGCCTGCGTGTTTCTGAAGCTCGGCCAGGATCTGCACATTGACGGCAATATCGAAGAGGCAGTCAATGCGGGTGTCCGCCAGGGCTACACGGAAGGCTACCTGCGCAAGAGCGTTGTCCGGGATCCTCTGGACAGAGTCAATACCGGCGACAACACCCCGGCTATGCTCTACTACGAGATCGTCCCCGGCGACAAATTAGAGATCACCGTTGCCCCCAAGGGCTTCGGCAGTGAGAATATGAGTCAAATCAAGATGCTCCGTCCCTCTGACGGCCTGCAGGGCGTCAAGGACTTCGTCAAGAAGGTGGTGGAGGAAGCCGGCCCCAATCCCTGTCCTCCCATCGTGGTGGGCGTGGGCATCGGCGGCACGTTTGATAAGGCGGCCTACCTTGCCAAGAAGGCGCTGATGAGAAGCGTAGACGTGCGTAACGAAAAGCCTTTCTATGCGACACTGGAGCAGGAGCTGCTGGAGGAGATCAATGCCCTCGGCATCGGCCCTCAGGGCTTTGGCGGCAAGACCACTGCCCTGGCTGTGAACATCGAGGAGTATCCCACCCATATTGCAGGTCTGCCTGTGGCGGTCAATATCAACTGCCACGTGACCAGACATAAGACGGAGGTGCTGTAATATGGCACAGGTAAAAATCACGACGCCGCTGACCCGCGAGACAGTCAGAAATCTGAAGGCCGGTGACAGCTGTCTGATCTCCGGCGTGATCTACACGGCCCGGGATGCTGCCCACAAGCGGCTGTGCGAGCTGGTGGAGGCAGGGAAAGAACTGCCTATGGATGTGAAGGACAGCATCATCTACTTCGTAGGCCCTACCCCGGCCAAGCCCGGCCAGGCCATCGGCTCTGCCGGCCCGACCACCTCTTATCGGATG
>CAYVCR010000058.1:0-8130 GCA_964450205.1 uncultured Oscillospiraceae bacterium
TGCAAAGGTGATAGACAGACGCTGCTTCTCGTGCAGGGTCATCTTGTCCAGGCAGATGCTTTCCAGCACGCTGTGGGCCTTGTACAGGATGGTGCCGCCGGGGGTCTCATACACGCCGCGGCACTTCATGCCCACCAGACGGTTTTCCACGATGTCGATAATACCAATGCCGTTGGCACCGCCGATCTCGTTGAGCTGCAGAATGATATTCTTGGCACTCATCTTCTCATCGTTCAGCGCCACAGGGACACCCTGCTCAAAATCGATGGTCACGTAAGTAGGTACATCGGGTGCCTGAATGGGAGAAATACCCATTTCCAGGAAGCCGGGCTTCTCATACTGGGGCTCGTTGCCGGTATCCTCCAGGTCCAGGCCCTCATGGCTCAGATGCCACAGGTTCTTATCCTTGGAGTAGTTGGTCTCGCGGGTGATCTTCAGAGGAATGTTGTGGGCCTCTGCGTACTCGATCTCCTCGTCACGGGACTTGATATCCCACTCACGCCAGGGAGCGATAATGGGCATATTGGGTGCAAAGTGCTTGATGGCCAGCTCAAAACGGACTTGATCGTTGCCCTTGCCGGTGCAGCCGTGGCAGATGACGTCAGCGCCCTCCTGCAGAGCGATCTCCACCAGACCCTTGGCAATGCAGGGGCGGGCGTGGCTGGTGCCCAGCAAGTACTCCTCGTATACAGCACCGGCCTTCATGGTGGGGATGATATAGTTGTCCACATAATCGTCGGTCTGATCCAGCACGTACAGCTTGGATGCACCGGTCTTGAGCGCCTTCTCCTCCAGGCCCTCCAGCTCGTCGGCCTGGCCCACGTTGCCGGAAACGGCGATGACTTCACAGTTATTATAGTTCTCCTTCAGCCAGGGAATAATAATGGATGTATCCAGACCGCCGGAGTAGGCCAGAACGACCTTCTTGATGTTTTCCTTATTCATTTTCCATATGCCTCCTAAAGCACATTGTTTTTGTCGCACGCCATGGATTATACATCGTATGCGTGATTTTGTCAACAGTTTTGTATAATTATTCATCTGGTTTGTGTATTATTGGATGTTTGCCATTTTTTCTGCAAAAAAACATCATTTTTTTCTGTATTCTGGCAGTCATTCATACTTGCGAATTTACTGATTTATGGTATACTTATAACACAAAAGAAGGGAAGGAAAAGAAAAAATGAAAGTTTGGGAATGGATTCTGGAGCTGATCTCCAACAAGTTTTTACTGACCGGCGGTGCCGCGTGGCTGCTCGCCCAAGTGGTCAAGACTATTATTCACGCCATCATAAATAAGAAGATCGTATTTGAGCGTCTCATCGGCGACGGCGGTATGCCCAGCGCCCACTCCGCTACCGTTTCTTCTTTGGCTGCATTCAGTGCCTGGCAGTACGGCCCCGGCTCCTTCCAGTTTGCCGTGACCATGTTTCTGGCCATCATCGTCTGCCACGATGCCATGGGCGTGCGTCTGGAGACCGGCAAGCAGGCTATCATCCTCAATGAGTTGACCAAGGCTTTCGAGAGCCTTACCAAAGAGGACCTGCCGGAAGTGAAGCTGAAGGAATTTGTGGGCCATACCCCCATTCAGGTGATCGCCGGCATCCTGACCGGCTGTGTGGTTGCCACACTGATGCACTTCTTCGTATTTGTATAAACACTTGACCCCCGATCCGCGGATCGGGGGTCTTTATATATTATAATGTAGCCAGCAGCTGGTCGATCAGTGCCCGGTCTGCCAATCCCAGGCTGAAGGCTGTCGCACTGCCTGCGGCGGTGCCCAGCTTCAACGCATAGGCATAATCACCGGTTTTTAGAAAGCCCGCCAGAAAGCCTGCCACCATAGAGTCACCGGCACCCACACTGTTTACCACCTTGCCCTTGGGACAGCCAATCCGGTGGCTTGTGCCATTTTCATCCAAAAGCAGCGCGCCGTCCCCTGCCAGGGATACCAAAATATTTCTGCCGCCCATGGCCTGCAGTTTTTTTGCGCAGTCGATGATCTGCTCATCGGTCACCGGTGTTGTACCGAAGATCTCACCCAGCTCATTGTTGTTGGGCTTGATCAAAAACGGTCTGTACTTAAGAACATTGACCAGCAGATCCCGGGTAGCATCCACCACCACCTGCAGGTCCTTTCCCTGCAGGTATGCCAGGATCTTTTCATAGGTATCCTGGGGCAGGCAGCCGGGAATCGAGCCGGACAGCACCAGGGTGTCTCCTGCCTGCAGCCGGTCCAGCCGGGCATAGAGGCTGTCCATATCCGCCTGGGTGATCGCCGGGCCCATGCCGTTGATCTCTGTTTCCTCCGGGCCCTTGACCTTTACATTGATCCGGGTCATGCCCTGCTGCACATGGATAAAGTCCGTGGTCATACCTTGCTGCTGCAATCCCTGTTCCAGCGCCTGGCCGGTAAAGCCTGCCACAAATCCCAGTGCTGCGGAGTCCAGCCCCAGGGTCTTCAGCACACCGGATACGTTGATGCCCTTGCCGCCAAACTGAAAATCCTCTGCCGTAGTACGGTTGATAGTGCCAGTCTGCAGTGCACCGCCTACATGGATCACATAGTCGATGGCCGGATTAAAGGTCACAGTATAGATCATGCGGCTCGCCTCCTTTTTATTATTGTATTCGTCCTTGTGTGAAAAGTCAAATTTCTGTATGCTTGATTTGCTGTTTGAGTAAATTTTCATTGCAATTATGGGAATTCACCAATATAATGAAGTCAGTTTTTGTGCTTTATAGAATCAATCCAATCATTGGAGGGATCTGTCATAATGAAAAAACGCAAATGGATCTATATGCTTTGCCTTGGGCTGGCAATTTGTTTGCTGGCAGGTCTGGCACTGTCTGCACATGCGCTGTATTTTGTAGGTGACATCAGCGGTGATGGTAAAATCACTGCCTTTGATGCCCAAATGCTTGCCGAAGCAAAGGCAGGAAAGCGCACCCTGACCGATGCGCAGCAGGCGATTGCAGACAAGAGCACAATCAATAATGTTCTTTCCTATATTTTCGGCAACACGGCCATTGACGGCGGTAACATCGACGCAAATAGCTTTATCGAGATCTATGCCGCCGACGGTCTGCAGCTTTTACATGACGACCCGACCGCCAACTATTCTTTGATGAACGATATTGACATGGCCGGCGCTGACTGGACGCCTGTGGTTGGTTTCTCCGGTACGCTGAACGGTAACGGTCACACTATTTCCAATATGAACATCACCGAAAGCACCGCCAGCTGTCTGAACGCAAACAGTGTGAACATGAATATGGGCTTTATCGGCGATACAACAGGCAGCGCTGTTATTTCCGATCTTCACCTGCGGAACGTCACCATTACTGCCACCGAGGAAGCTCTGTATATGGGCCTTCTGGCAGGTTCTGTCCGTGGTCAGATCTCCGACTGTACCGCCACCGGTACCATTATCGATAACCGCCAGACCCACGGCACCACAAGCGGCGAACTAACCTTCATTGGTGTCCTGGTCGGACGTATTCCTAATCCCAGCACCGATGATGAAGTGGGCAGTGTGATCGGCGGCACCTCCGTATCCGTTTTCGACGAGCAAGGCAAATATGAAACTACCGGCCTGTGTGCCGATGCGAAGCTGCTGATCGCCAACAAAGAGCAGGTGAATCTGGTAAGCGGTGTCCATCAAAAAATCGGTGTGGTCGGCTACGCCCCCAGCGATGCCACCATTTCCGGCATCTGGGCCGATTCTTCCAACTCCAGTGATCTGCTGTCCGAATCTGTGCAGCAGCGCCAGGACACAGCTGTCGACTATATGAATGCCATGGGCACCATTGCCTGGAAGCCAACAGAAGACTTGGTTTATACAGCTTCCGACGGAGGGGGAAAGACCTACAAAGCAGGCACCACCTATTACGGCCTGCCCTACAACCATAAAAACGGCTCCCTGGAGCGGTTCCTGTCTGCTATGGAATCCCAGGATAAAAACGGCGTGTACACGCCCAGCGCCGATCTGGGCAGCAGCATCTATTATGTGAATGAAAATGGCATCGGCGGCTACGACGGCTTTATCCAGCTCATGGGCAACGACTGCTCTACCTCCTTGAGCTGGGCCTGGCGCCAGATCTCCCCCTCCCGTGTCGCCCCCGGTGCTAACGACAACCAGAACGAATATGCTGGCGGTGTCCACGCAAACCGAACCCGTTATCTTGTCCCCAACGATACGAACCGGGAAACCTACGGTGTCTATCCCGTGGGAGACTGGACCACCAGTGACTACGATGAGACCACCGGCAAGTGGACAAAGGTGGACTATGACGCTTCCCTGGCCGCATACGCTATCTCCTCCGAGCGGTCTACGGAAGACGTTCTGATGGCATGCGGCCTGGATGTGATCCTGGAGGCCTACGCCCAGGCACATAAAGCTGACGGTCTGGTCCGGCACAATGCCACCCCAAACGTAGATGAAAACGGCGATCCCGTGCTCAACAGCAGCGGCGAGCAGACCTACACCCATTACGGTCACTGCCGCATGCTTACAGCCGATCCTGTGGTCATCCGGAACGCCGACGGTTCGATCGATGCCGAGCGGAGTTATGTGCTGACAACAGAGCAAGGCTCTCCCACCGGCAGCACCTCCACATGGAAGGTTAACTATAAACGTTCCTTTGCAACTATCAGCACTTTTGACCCTGAAGCAACAGAACTCAATCTTACCGGTCCTTACTTGCCGGTTACCATCCGTGCCCTGCGGGATGAAGCTGTCAAAACCCCTTATGTGACTCAGCCAAAAAGCTCCGTATTTTCCGGCCCTGTTACCGGCAAGTTTTACAGCAATTACAGCTTTATCAGCCTTACCGTGACCGTAACAGATGCAGCCGGCAATATCTGCTATGACCGGGAGGCCTTCACCGGTGTCAGCTTCACCGATTCCGGCGCACGTAGTATTGCTTCTTCCGTTGATCTTTCTACCCTGCACAGCGAAGCTTTCTATGCCGCAGCTGAAAGCAGCATGACAGATGGTGAAGCCTACTACTACACCGTGATGGCAAAGCTTGGCGATGGCACCGTGGTCAATCTGAACCAAAAATTCCTGGGCGAAGAAGTTTCCGTCTTTACCTATACTGCCCCCACCGAGACGACCGATACCGGCGAATGATGATCGAAATCCTGCTGCCCGGACACGAGAATGTGTCCGGGCGGTCTTTTGGGAAAAAATGTTTGCTTTTATGTTTTTTTCTGTTAGAATAATACCAGAATATAACTTTTCTACCATTAGGAGGCTCATCATATGAAGAAACGCAAACTGGTTTGCCTGATCGCTCTTGTTTTGGCGGTCATTCTGCTGGCAGGCACTGTGCTCAGTGTCGGTGCAGCCCGCACGGTCAGTGATGTCAATGGTGACGGCAAGATCACTGTCTTTGATGCGCAGCTGATCGCGGAAAGCAACGCTAGCAGAAGAGAACTTACCGATACTCAAAGTTCTTCCGCAAAAGGTATTACGATTGCGGATATTATGAATTATGTTTTTGGCGATACCACAGTTGACGCAGGCGACACAGACGGCGACGGTATTCATGAGATCTATACTGCCGAGGGTCTGCAGGTCCTGCATACGGTCTCCGATGGCCACTTCATTCTGATGAACGACCTTGACCTGGACGGCGCAGACTGGACACCTGTTCAGAACTTCTCCGGCACACTGGAAGGCAACGGTCACACCATCTCCAACTTTACCATCAGCACCAGCGTTGTGGATTCCCGCAGCAGCGTCTTCTATAATCTAGGCTTCTTCGGTGATACCACCACCGCTGCTGTCATTTCCGACCTGCACCTGCGTGACGTGACCGTCACCGCTGACACAAACGCCACCGGTATCGGCTTCTTTGCAGGCACCCTGCGGGGTCAGCTGACCGGCTGTACCGTGATCGGCACGCTGAAGGATACCCGTGAAACCTATCCTGCCAATGTGTATACCGGTGTTATGGCCGGTCGCTTGGCCAGCGGTACAGAAGGCAGCATTGTGGGCGGTACCGGTTTGTCCTATGCCGACGAGCTGGGCAAATACACCACCGAAGGCCTGTGTGCCAACGTAAAGCTGTTCATCACCAATGACGAACTGAATGTTGTCGACGGTAAGAAAAACAAAGTAGGCCTTGCCGGCTATGCGCCCTCCTCTTATACCGTTACCGGCCAATGGGTGGATACCTCCTACAGCAGCAGCCTGCTGAGTGAAACCATTCAGGCACGGCAATCCACGGTGGTGGATTACATGAACGCCATGGCCTCTGTTCAGTGGACCCCTGCCGAGGATTGGACCTATACCGCCACCAACGGTACCGATCAGGTCTATAAGGCCGGCACTGTCTATACCGGCCTCCCCTACAACGGTCACAACGGCTCGCTGGAACGGTTCTTGTCCGTTATGGCATCCCAGGACGAAAACGGCGTATACACCAGTGTTTCCGGTCTGGGCAGTGGCGGCTGGGAAGAATCCGCTGTTGTAAAAAACTATGTCCGACTGTATACCGTTACCAACAGCTCTACCGGCGTAACGACCGGTTATCTGCAGAAACCCACCAGTGCCCCAACAGAAGTCATTACCTTTGACACCGCCTCCAACACCCTGTGTTACAGTACGGAAACCGATACTTATTACTTGGGTGCCACCGATACCAACGAAAATCTCCATGTGACCGGTACAGCTGTCAGCCAGCTGCCTGCCCACCTTTATACGATCTCCAACGGCAATGCCGTTCTGGTCACCACTCCCGTTGTCGGTACCACTTACAAGCTGGGTATGCAAAACGTTGATGGAACGATCATGTTCTTCAACGGCGAGATGATTTCGGTGGGCGGTGTGGCTTGCCTGGCCACCACCGCAGAGCTGGAGGATGCACAGGATGTCTATCTGGAAACCGTCTCCGGCGGTTACCACTTGTATTTTGAGACCGCAGGTGACTGGTCTGATTCCGGCTTCTATCTGACCATGGGCAACGACTGCTCCGGCGCTGTAAACTGGGCTTGGATGCAGGTCTCCAACGTGATCGTATCGGATACCGCCAGCCATCTGACCCCCTATAAGGGCGGTGTATATATCGTAACCACCAACTACATGATCCCCAACGATACCAACCGGGTTTCCAAGGGCGTTTACCAGGTAGGCAGCTGGGAAGCCAGCACCACCGATCCTGAAACCGGCAAATGGGTCAGTGCGGAATTTGACGCATCCCTGGCCGCCTATCAGTGCACTACCGAGACCTATTCTCCTGAGGTGCTGATCAGCAACGGCATCGATACCATTCTGGAAGCCTATGCCCAGACCCATAAGGCTGACGCTGTGGTCTGCTATGTGTCCAAGTGGAGCAGCCGTGTAAACAACGGTGGTCATTCCCGTTTGGTTGTTGCCGATCCTGTGGTCATCCGGAATGCAGACGGTTCCATCGATTCCACCGCCAGCTATATGCTTCTGACGGAACAGGGCGTAGGCTTTACTGCAGGCTCCACTTCCACCTGGAACATCGCCAAGAAGCACACCTTCTATGCTTTGACCGGCAATGCCGTGGAAGGCTCTGTCACTACAGCCACTAAGACGTATCTGCCTATCACCATGCGTGCGCTTCATGAGGATAATATTCGCGAGACTTACATCACCGGCAACCCCAAGGGCTCCATCACTTCCCCCGTTTCCGGAGGTATCTATACTTACAACCATATCAACAGCGTCACTGTGACTGTTACCGATGCCAGCGGCAAGGTCTATTACGACAACGAAGCCTTTACCGGCATTAGCACCGCCTATAACACTTACCGTGGCAGAAACAATGATATCAAAATGGCCGACCTGCACGGTGATGCATTCTACGCAGCCGCCAAAGCAAACAGCATGGTAGAAGGCAATACCTACTACTTCTCTGTGGATGTTTTACTCTCCACCGGTGAAGTGGTCCATTTGATCACCAAGGCTTCCTTCACCTATACGGCAGAATAAACAACCTGCCCCGCTGTGCATAACGCACAGCGGGGCAGTCTTTTTTATTATCAGCAGTAGAAGTCCTTGATCTTCTTGGCACGGCTGGGATGGCGCAGCTTGCGGATAGCCTTGTTCTCGATCTGGCGGATACGCTCACGGGTCACGCCGAAGATCTGACCCA
>CAYVCR010000059.1:0-8089 GCA_964450205.1 uncultured Oscillospiraceae bacterium
GCCAGCAGATTTACAGTCTGTCCCCTTTGGCCACTCGGGAAATCCCCCATATTCATTTGCTCTGCCGTCTGCTTGGAGCCGGTAGACGGACTCGAACCCCCGACCTACTGATTACAAATCAGTTGCTCTACCAACTGAGCTATACCGGCGGCTCAAACAGAACACGCTTATTATAGCTACCAGTGCTTTGTTTGTCAAGCACTTTTTCTTCTTTTTTCAAAAAGAAAAAACAATTGGGAGAAATGTTTTGGAAACCCGTTTTTACAGGGATTTATTGACTAATTTTTACCTGTATGATAAGATGACATCAAATCTTATTTTTAGGAGAAACCAATGAATCAGATGAAAAAAATCCTTTCAGCACTGCTTGTGCTGACGCTACTGTTTTCCGTGGCAGCCTGCGGAGAAACCCCGGTAACAGAGCCAACGGAGAACACCGCACCGGTTACCCACACCGTCACAGTTCATTCCCAGGGCGGCATGGCATTGTCTGGCATTCAGGTTTATGTTTATGCTGATGATACACTGAAGGACCTTGTGTCTTATGGACAGACCGACGAGCAGGGAAGCGTCAGCCTGGATATGGTGGCCGACGATGCTTATGCCTTCACGCTGTCCGGTGTGCCCGACGGCTATGCATACGAGGAAACCTACCGCTTTACCGGCACCGACGCGCAGATCACCCTGACCTCTGCGCTGATCGCAGACGAAAGCTTGTCTTCTGCCCAGCTGGGTGTTGGCGATGTGATGTATGATTTTACGGTTGCACTGCCCGATGGCACCCAAGTGACCCTCTCTGACATGCTTGCTGAGAAGAAAATGGTGCTGCTGAACTTCTTCTTCACCACCTGCGGCCCCTGCGCCAATGAGTTCCCCTTCATGCAGGAGGCCTACGACCAGTTTGCAGATTCTGTGGGCATTATTGCCCTGGATCCCCTGGAGGAGAATCAGGCTGTAGCGACCTATCAGGCAAGCATGGGCCTGACCTTCCCCATGGCAGCTTGTCCCGCTGCCTGGAGCCAGACCTTCGGTATTTCCGGTTATCCCACCTCCGTGGTCGTGGATCGCTACGGTGTGATCTGCCTTGTGGAAGTAGGCGGCATCACCAGCCTGCGTCCCTTTACCGCTATGTTTGAGCATTTTACCGCCGAGCCTTATGAGCAGAAGCTACTGAGCAGCATCAGTGAGCTTGTGACCAACGTGAAGCCCACCTATACCATGCCCGCCGCTGAGGAGATCGCCGCGGTGCTGGGCAGTGACCCCTACGGCGTTGCGTATCGTCCGGAGGAAGACCCGGAGGACGCAGAGTACGCCTGGCCCTTCATCATCACCGAGAAAAACGGTGAAGCCTGTATCAAGGCATCCAACCAGGGCATTGAATCGTCTTATGCCATCCTGTACGCAGATGTTACCCTGAAAGCAGGGCAGGCAGTGGGCTTTGACTATCTGTCTTCCACAGAAAAGGGCTGCGATATCCTCTATGTGATCGTGAACGATCAGGACGTACTGGCGATCTCCGGCTATGACGAAGAGGAAACCTGGAAGACCTGCTATCCCTGGGTCGCTCAGTTTGACGGCACCTACGAGGTGGCGCTGTGCTATCTGAAGGATAGTGATACCTCCGAGCAGGACGACACAGTGTACCTGAAAAACCTGCGTGTGGTAGAATCTTCCCAGATCGATGCGCCAACCTACATTCCCCGGCTGGCGGCCACACCTACCGAGGACACGGATTATGACTATGTGGACATTGTGCTGAATGAGCAGGACGGCTATTATCATGTGGGTACTGCCGACGGCCCCCTGCTGCTGGCAGAACTGATGAACTATACCCAATATAACGAGGAGCAGACCATCTGGGACCTGTGCTACAACGAGGTCGTTACTCTGGATGGTGAGGGCATCTATGAGGATATGGTCAATTACTTCTCCTACGCCTCCAATTCCCAGAACAGCGGCGTGTGCACCGTCAACGAGGAGCTGGCCCAATGGCTGACCATCGTGGATGAATGCACCGGCTTTGACCTGGAGGACGATATGGAGTGGCTGAAGGCCTGCAAGTATTATGAGGCCTTCGGTACCGATACCCAGCTGTCTGACCCCATTGCCGGTCTTGCGGCCTTCTCTGCTTACGAGGCCAAGCTGGGTAAGAATGTAGAGACCAACTTCTTCTATTATGACCGTCCTATCATGCCCCGTGGCCTGTTGGCCCGCTTTACCCCGGAGAAGTCCGGCGTTTACTACATCTCCTCCCGCAGCGATTCGGAGCAGGGTGTAGAGGGCTGGGTCTTTGGCGAGGACCGTAACGTCGAGGTCTATACTTACGAGCCGGATGTCCGTACTGTGCCGGACAACACCAATGTGTATATGTACTATTACATGGAGGCCGGGCAGAATTACTATATCGACATTGCCTTCTGGGATATCTATGAGGTTGGCACCATCTATTATGATATCGAGTATGTGGCCCCGAGCCTGGACGTATTCCGTCTGGCCTCTCCCGGCTACTTCACCTACGATACCAACGCCACCGGCGACCAGATGTATGCGCTGATCGCAGGCGGTATTGATGTAGTATTGGGCGAGGACGGCATCTATTATGAGGACCTGGGCGATGGCAAGAAGGGTAGCAAGCTCTACGCGGACTTCACTGGCATAACCGGTGTATTCAGCAATCCCATCACCTCTGTTCCTGTTTACAATGACGACGGTACGCCCCAGTTGAATGCCAATGGCGAGCCCTTGATGGTCAAGGGTATGATCGAATTGGGCGGCTTCGACTTTTCCAAGACGGAGAACGATCTGTATATTCTGGGTATCCTGGAAAAATACAATGGCGACACAGCCGCTGCCGATGCCTACCTGAAGGCCTTGTGGGGCGAGGATTACGATGCCTACGCTGAGCAGTACCAGCTGAGTGACGTGTTTGCAGGCCGCTACCACGGCCGGGGCGAGGATTATACCCCTATCATCGAGGCCTACCTGGACGATATGATCACCACAGGCCCTGCCGAGCGCCAGGGCTGCGTGGTTGTCACCGAAGAGCTGGCCCGGATTTTGCAGCTTTTGTTGGATAAGTACACCTTCCAGGGGGTAGATCACTCCTGGACCAAGCTCTGCTACTATTACGACCACATCGGCCCTTAATATGAGAAAAAGCACCGCACAACGCGGTGCTTTTTTCTTTGGTAAGACTTGCGGCGAAGAAAAATATTCTGTATAATAAACATAGAAACAAAAAGGAGAACGTATATGCGGGATATTTTGATACGTGCCGGCTGCTTTGTGGCCATTATTTTTCTGGGATTTTTTCTGCGCATTGTGGGCGTGTTCAAAGAGGGGGACTTCCGTGTTCTGTCCAATATCACCCTGAAGATCACCCTACCAGCCTCCATCGTGGTCAGCTTTGCCCAAATGGAGATTGACCCAAGCATGCTGACCATCTCCCTTTTGGGCTTTGGCGGCGGCGTGGTCTATATTTTGGTGGCCATGCTGCTGAATGCCCGAAACAGGGAAAACCGGGCCTTTGATGTTCTAAATTTGCCCGGCTACAATATCGGCCTGTTTGCTATGCCCTTTGTCCAGAGCTTTCTCGGCCCTGTGGGCGTGGTGACCACCAGCCTGTTTGATACGGGTAATGCTTTCATCTGCCTGGGTGGCTCCTACGGCATCGCCTCCTCCATTAAGGCGGGCAAAGGCTTTTCCATCGGCCGTATCCTCAAGGCGCTGCTGACCTCGGTGCCTTTTCTGAGTTACATAGTCATGATCATACTGAATCTGACCGGTGTGAAGCTGCCCTCGGTTGTACTGGACTTTGCAGACATCATCAAGGGTGCCAATACCTTTATGGCTATGCTGATGATCGGCGTGGGCTTCAAGCTCTCTGCCAGCTGGAAGCAGCTGGGCCACATTCTGAAGCTGGTTATCGTGCGTTATGCGGTGGCGGCTGCGTTGGGCGCGGCGTTCTACTTCCTGCTGCCCTTTGATCTGGAGATCCGTAAGACCCTGGTGCTGCTGGCCTTCAGTCCGATTGGTGCTGCCGTGCCTGCTTTTACCAATGAACTGAAGGGTGATGTGGGCCTGTCCAGCGCTGTGAATTCAATCTGTATTCTGTGCAGTATCGTCATTATGACGGTGCTGATGACCGTTCTGTAAGGAGGAACAATTATGGATTTTTCTGAACTGATGTACAAGCGCCAGTCCTGCCGCGGCTACGACGAAAATAGGGAAGTGGAGCCCCAAAAGCTGGAGGCGATCCTGGAGGCTGCCCGGCTTGCGCCCTCTGCCTGCAATGGCCAGCCTTACCATTTCACCGTCTGCCGGGGCGCAAAAGCCAAGGAAGTGGCTAAGGCCACCCAGGGCATGGGCATGAATAAATTTGCGTCTCAAGCGCCGGTGCTGATCGTTGTGTCTGAGGAAAGCTACGTCAAATCTGCCGCCGTAGGTGCCAAGGTCAAGAACAACGATTTTCGCTCCATCGATATCGGCATTGCCGTGGCCTATCTGACCGCTGCAGCTACCGAGCAGGGCTTAAGCACCTGTATCCTGGGTTGGCTGGATGATGATAAGCTGCGTGCCGCCTGCAATCTTAAGCACCCGGCCCGCTTAGTCATCACCCTTGGCTATGCCGCCGACGAGACCGTCCGCTCCAAGAAGCGCAAGGATTTGGAAAAGCTTGTCAGCTACTGCGAGGAATAATATGAAGAATTTGAATTGGGCGGTGCTGGGCACCGGCGTGATCGCCAATGAAATGGCGGCTGCTCTGGAAAAAATGGGCAAGCGCCTGTACGCCGTGGGCAACCGCACCTACGAAAAGGCCGTGCGCTTTGCCGAAAAATACGGCGTGGCCAAGGTCTATGATACTATTGACGATATGTTCACAGACCCGGCTGTGGATATCATCTATATCACCAGTCCCCACAATACCCACTATCCGTTTATGAAGCGTGCACTGGAGAACGGCAAGCACCTGCTGGTGGAAAAGTCCATCACTCTGAACGCCGCTGAGCTGGAAGAAATGGTGACCCTTGCAGAGCAAAAGAGCCTGGTGCTGGCAGAAGCCATGACCATCTGGCACATGCCCCTTTACAAAAAGCTGTGGAGTATCGTAGAAAGCGGCGAGCTGGGCAAGGTGCAGATGATCACCATGAACTTCGGCTCATTCAAGGACTACGACATGACCAACCGCTTTTTTAGCCGCAGTTTGGCAGGCGGTGCGCTGCTGGATATCGGCGTGTACGCCCTCAGTATCGTTCGCAGCTTTATGGCAAAGCAGCCGGATCAAGTCGTCAGTCAGATGCTGCCTGCACCCACCGGCGTGGACGAGCAAGCCACCATTTTGCTGCAGAACGACCTGGGACAGATGGCCACCGTGGCTCTGAGTCTGCACTCCAAACAGCCAAAACGGGCCATGATCAGCTGCGAAAAGGGCTATATCGAGATCATGGAGTACCCCCGGGCCGATCAGGCGATCATCGTGGACGCTGCTACCGGTATTACCCGGGAAATCTCCGCAGGCGCTACCGCTGATGCTCTCTATTACGAAATGCGGGACATGGAGCATGCCGTCCTCACCGGCGACCAGTCCGCCATGTGCCTGCCTCTGACCCGTGACGTCATGTCCATCATGACCGCCCTTCGCAAGTCCTGGAATCTCACCTACCCGGAAGAAGAATAACCCGTCACAGGCGTGGCAATCCGTATTCTAAAAAAAAGATGTAACAATGTAAGGGCCGGTAGACACCGGCCCTTTTGCTATTTTCGCATACGAGGAAATCCTAACAGCCACAGACCGGCACCGATCAAGAGAAACAGCGGGCCGTAGCCGGCATGGTGGATCTTTTCAAAAACCGCGCCCACATGCCGCAAGAAACCGAAACTGGATGAGAATGACTCCGTGACGGCAGCGCCAATCAGACAGTAAAGACACCATAGGCAGTAGGGAATTGCCCAGAGCGTGTAAACTGCCATGATACCCCAAAGTACCCAGCGACTGATCATGACTGCCGTACCCTGAAGCGGCTTGACCTGCAGAAAATATCCGAGTAGTCCCATGACGGTAAATCCCCAAATGGCGTAACATCCGGGGAGCATGCCGGTCTTGAGCATCGTGCCGCGCCACGGCTCTTTCCATGTGGCAAGGGTCAGCAAGATCAGAAACCCTCCCAACGCTGCGGAAAGGATCAGACTGACAATGACCAGCCGTTTTTGTGCTTTGCGACTGCTTGTTATGGGTGGCCCATAAATTAACGTATTTACATCAGCATCCAAAATCTGCGCGATCTGCACAAGCATATCCACATCTGGGCGAGATTTGCCGTTCTCATAATTGGAAACCGTTTGCCGTGTCACGAAGAGCTTTTCTGCCATTTGATCCTGGGTCATATCCTGCTCGATCCGCAGCTGTTTGATGTTCTTTCCAATATCACGCATATGTATCACCTCGCATTCATGGTAGCACGCGACCGGTATTTTGTCACGCAAAGAGCCTTTGCATTGACAAAAACGGCAGAAAGCATTACAATAATCCCATCGAATTTACTTCCGAGGTGACCGATATGGAAAACAAACTTCACATGGAAACTCTGGCCATTCAGGCAGGCTACACCCCCGGCAACGGCGAACCCCGGCAGATGCCCATCGTCCAGAGCACCACATTCAAATACGCGACGAGCGAGGACATGGGCAAGCTCTTTGACCTGGAAGCCTCCGGCTACTTCTACTCCCGTCTGCAGAATCCCACCTGCGACATGGTAGCCGCCAAGATCGCGGCCATGGAAGGCGGCAGCGCCGCTATGCTCACCGGCTCCGGCCAGGCAGCCAACTTCTATGCCATGTTTAACATCGCCTCCTGCGGTGACCACATTGTAGCCAGCTCTGCCATCTACGGCGGCACCTTCAACCTGATCTCCGTGACTATGAAGCGCATGGGCATCGAGGCTACCTTCGTCAGCCCCGATGCCACCTACGAAGAGATCTGCGCCGCCATCCAGCCCAACACCAAGCTGATCTTCGGCGAGACCATCGCCAACCCGGCGCTGAACGTGCTGGACCTGGAGCTGTTTGCCAAGGCTGCTCACGACAACGGTCTGCCGCTGATCATCGACAACACCTTTGCCACCCCTGTCAACTGCCGTCCCATCGAGTGGGGCGCAGACATCGTCACCCACTCCACCACCAAGTATATGGACGGCCACGGTGTCGCTGTGGGCGGCTGCATCGTGGATTCCGGCAAGTTCGACTGGACCAAGTACCCGGACAAGTTCCCCGGCCTGTGTACCCCTGATGCCAGCTACCACGGTGTGCCCTACCCCGCGCGCTTCGGCCTGGAAGGCGCATTTATTACCAAGTGCACCGCCCAGCTGATGCGTGACCTGGGTTCTATCCAGTCTCCTCAGAGCGCATTTTATCTGAACCTGGGCCTGGAGAGCCTGCCCTTCCGCATGAAGCAGCACTGCGCCAACGGCCAGGCCATCGCCGAGTACCTGCAGAGCAATCCCAAGGTCGCATGGGTCAAGTACTGCGGCCTGCCCGGTGATAAGTACTACGGCTTGGCGCAGAAGTACCTGCCCAATGGCTCTTGCGGCGTGATTTCCTTCGGCCTTGTTGGTGGCCGTAAGGCAGCAGAAACCTTCATGAAGCACTTGAAACTGGGCTCTATCGAGACCCACGTGGCGGACTCCCGTACCTGCTGTCTGCACCCGGCCAGCGCTACCCACCGTCAGATGACCGATGAGCAGCTGGAAGCCTGCGGTGTTGGAGCTGATCTGATCCGCCTGAGCTGCGGCCTGGAAAATGCCCAGGATCTGATCGAAGACCTGGCACAGGCCATCGAAAAGGTTTAATATTTTCACGCCCCGCCTCCCAGAGGCGGGGTGTTCGCTTTTAAAATGTTGATTATTCAACATCTTCTTGACAGATAAGGAAAATACAGGTATACTAATAGATAGAGAATTACCGATTCTCGCTTGAACATAAAAGGAGTTGTAAATAGCTATGGATCCCAAATACGAAGCATTATTTACCCCCTGGAAAATCGGCAATGTGGAGATCAAAAACCGCATTGTCATGTGCCCAATGGGCGGCACAT
>CAYVCR010000060.1:0-7757 GCA_964450205.1 uncultured Oscillospiraceae bacterium
GCATAGCTAAAGCTTTTTGGAACCACCGGCACTGCCGGTGGTTTTCTTGATACAATAAAATTCTCCGCACAGCCAAGGCTGTGCGGAGTTTCTTTAATTCAGTATATTGCCGTTGGGGTCAATGATGACGATTTCCAACGGGATGTCTTTGCCGCTGGCCTCCAGAGCGGTACGGACCGCGAAGGGCAGGCCGCCGCAGCAGGGTACCTGCATGCGCACCACGGTGATGGAGCGAATGTCATTTTCTGCAAAAATGGCGGTGAGCTTTTCCGCGTAATTGACCATGTCCAGCTTAGGGCAGCCGATAATGGTGATCTTATCACGCATGAAACGATCGTGGAAATTACCGTAAGCATAGGCCGTGCAGTCCGCCGCGATCAGCAGATCGGCACCACCAAAATAAGGCGCATTCACCGGTACCAGCTTGATTTGCACCGGCCACTGATTCAAGCGGCTGGGCACTTCCCCGGCAGGCCGGTTTTTGGCCTCCTGGGCCTTACGGACAGCCTCTGCATCGTAGGCCGGGGCCTCCCGCATCTCAAAGGATATGGCATCCACCGGGCAAGCGGGCAAGCAATCGCCCAGGCCGTCGCAGTAATCCTCCCGCAGGAGCTTTGCCTTACCGTCCACCATGCCGATGGCGCCCTCATGGCAGGCCTTGGCACACAGGCCGCAGCCGATACAGGCCTCCTCATCGATTTTAATGATCTTACGAAGCATTCTTTTCCTCCAGCTTTTTCTTACGTTCCTCAGCCGCCTGCTGTTTCTGCATAGCGGCGATCTCCATCATTTTTTCGTACATCTCATCTCCCACACACTTGCGGGCATATTCACACCACTGGACACAGCTCAGGGTATCATTGTAGGCTACAAAGCCGCAGTGGTCACATGCCACCTGGGTATCGATAGAAAACAGTTCAATGATATTGCCGCACTGGGGACATATCTTTTCGTGCAATGTGGGCGTTCTGGGTTTGCCCTGACAGCCTTCCAACATACGAAACACCTCCTTGACTTTCTGGCATCAGTATACTATACTCAAAGAAAAAAGTATGTTGGATTTCCAACAAAAGAGAGGCTTTATGAAAGAATTTTACCCGATTTTAAACAGTTGCTCTCTGTTCGAGGGAATTGCTGGCGAGGATCTGCCGGGTATGCTGAGCTGTCTTGGGGCTGCTGTAATCACCGTCCCAAAGGGCAGCGCCGTGTTTTCAGAAGGCGATCCTGCCAGGTATGTGGGTATCGTCCTGGCAGGTGCGGTGCAGATCGTGCAGGACGACTACTACGGCAACCGCAGTATTTTGGCACAAGCTGGTCCCGGAGAGCTGTTTGGTGAGAGCTTTGCCTGCGCAGGGGTCGTTTCCCTGCCGGTGAGCATCGTTGCCACCGAGGACAGCAAGCTCCTGCGGATCGACTGCTGCCGGATCACTCGCAGCTGCTCCAACGCCTGTGAATTTCATAACCAATTGATTTTAAATCTTTTGCAGGTGGTGGCTGCCAAGAATCTCAACTTCCACAAAAAGCTGGAGATCACAGCCAAGCGCACTACCCGTGAAAAGCTGATGGCCTACCTGCTGTGGCAGGCAAAGCTGCAAAAATCTGACAGCTTCACCATTCCCTTTGACCGGCAAGGACTTGCCGACTATCTGGGGGTGGAGCGCAGTGCCATGTCCGCCGAGCTGAGCAAGCTCCGGCGCGACGGCATCATCGACTTTGACCGCAGCCACTTCACATTAAAAGCAGAGATACCATCATAAATAGCAAGGCCCTGTTTCCAAAGGAACAGGGCCTTGCTATTTTGTTTATTCGCTGTCTGTTGGCTCCGGCAGGGATACCGCTCCTATCTGTCCGTCAGCCGTGACAGTCACCGTACCAAGCAGCTGACGATTTCCGCCACGGAAGATCACCGTCCAATTACCACTTTGGTGCTCCAGCTGCTGACTGGCAGATTCATATTCCGCAGGGAACTGCGCTTCGGCCAGGGCCAGTGCTTCCTCTTGGCTGATGGTGTCCACCTGAATTTCGACGGTTTCGGCGATCTGCATGATCTGCTCACCGTACTGCTCCCAGTAAGAGCTGAGTCCCTGGTTGATGAATGCAAAATCGCCGGAAATGTCCGTAAAATAGATGTGGTCCAGTCTGTCAAGACCGTCCATGTGGTAGTATGCTACTGACGCCGGATAGCCTGCCACTGTGGTGTCCACAAAAGTAATATCCGTGCCGCAGAAGCCAACGCCGTCCGGGTAACCGCACAGGGCCATGGTCGCCTCGCTGCCTTTGGGGCCAAAGACGATCCCATACATGGTGAGCCCCTCAGCAGGCTGCAGCGTTTGGCTTTCCCAACTCTTAGGGATCTTCAAAGACATGGTGACACAGCCATATTCATAGGTGACTGTTTTACCTTCTTCCGTTTGGCGCTCGGCTAACCAACCCATATCCCGCAAACTATCCAGGATGTCGGCAGGAATGTCCGCCTCGGTGCCGTCGGACTGCTTGATGCAAAGATAGGCCTTGGCCTGGCCGGGATACGTCTCAGCGATCAGACCGTGGGCAACCAGCACCTTGTCACCGGAGGTCAGTTTCTTAAATAGGCTGTCCTTGCCAGACATGCTGACGGGGCTGCCGTCGATCAGCAGCATATGCCCATGGGCGGTTTCAATATACTGCGCCTGGCTGAAGCGGATGCCTTGGCGCAGGCCGAAAAATATCAGCACTGCCGCTGCCACCAGTACAACTGCCAACAGTACAATAACAATGCGGATGATCGTCTTTTTCATGGTTCTTCCTCCCCGCTCCATAGCTTGATCAGTTGGTCACATTGCTCGTCGGTCAGTTTCCAGCTTCCCTCCGGTCCCGTCACTGTATTGCTGGTCACTGTGTACAGAACACTGTCACCGTTTTCGTAGGTAAAGGTGATCATCAGCTTTCCCGGGTCTATTGCAGACCAATTCTCATTCGGATCCTGCTGGGTATGATCCGTCGCGCCGGATGTCTCCGGATAGCTTTCTGTAAACAAAATCCTCTGGATCTGCTGCAGCGTCTGTGAGTCTTCATAGATCTGCCCCCGGTCACCGCCCTGCATCTGCAGGGATACCGCAGTCACTGCAGGTTCTGCCATGCTCTCCAGGCATTCGGGTACTGCTGCGTCATCGCCTGCATAAGAATCCTGCAGGCTTAAATTGGGCTCCATCGCTGATTCCGGGGCGGCATTATCCATCTTCCCAAAGCCACCCAGCACCATATAACCGGACACCAGGCCCAGGCACAGCGCCAGCGGCACGCAGGTAACGATCACCCGCCGGACTGTTTTTTTCCGCTGGGCGATCCGTTGCTCGCTGCGGCGGAAGATTTCTTCTTTTCTTTCTTCAAAGCTTCTCATGAAAACAGCTCGCCCTCCTTCGACAGCATGGTACGAAGAGCCGTTTTGGCGCGATATAAAAGGTTATCGACTTGCTTTTTCGTCTTCTTCATCACTGTGGCCGTTTCCTCATAGGACATGCCTTCAAAGTACACCAAATGCACGGCTGCGCGCATCTGCTCCGGCAGCTGCAGGAGCGCCTCATGGAGCAAACGGTGACGTTCAGAGCGGATAAACTGCTCCTCCAACGACTGCCGGTCGTCTGCCTGCTGAACTTCATCCAGATCTGTTTCTGCAAGACGCTTGCGGTGCTTCAGATAATTCAGCGCCCGGCTGCGGCCGATCATGAACAGGTAGGTTTTAAGCGTTACTTTGAAATTGTAGCGGCCCTTATGTACGATCAGCTCTGTGAAGGCATCGATGGCGATGTCTTCCGCGGCAGAAGTATCGTGTACATAGCGGTCGATGAAAAAGACAAGCTTGTCAAACAGCTCCTTTACGATCTCGTCAAAGGCACTTTCGTCACCACTGAGGTACCGGCGGTAGCTACTGGCGCAGGTATCCATGTGACGTCCTCCAAACATATCCGGTCACGTCTGACCTTTTCACTTATTATACAACGGTCAACGGAAAAATCCTAATAAAATTTTCTCCGGCGCAAAAACGCGCCGGAGAAATACATTACAAGGGCAGCTCCCGCACTGCTTTCAGCAGGTTTTCCCCGTAGTGGGCAAAGCCGGCATCGTTGGGGTGCAAGCCGCCATCGGAGAAAAAGGCAGGATCGTGGGGGACGAGATCAAAGCCCCGGATCACGTGGATATTGTCATAGGCCGCCACCGTTTCCCGGATGCTCTGCTCCACAGAGGGAAAGGGGCCAAATTCCTTTTCCGTCTGCCAGATGCGCCGCCAGATAGGGGTGACTACGATGATGGGCGTGGTGGGGTAGTGCTGCCGCAGGCCGGCATAGAAGTCCTGGCAGTTGGCAAGGAAGTAGGGGTAGGCCTGTTTGCTCCAGTCGTTGGTGCCGTAGGCCACGTAGATGTAATCCGGAGTAAAATCGTCCGCCAGCTTTGCCAGGGGTGCGTAGTAGCACTCACCGCCGCAAGCCTTGCAAAATTCCTCCGCATCCAGCATTTGTGCCAACTTGTGAGTTTGGCGGTTACAAGGGTGCAGACTGTCAAAGCCTTGGGTAATGGAGTCACCGTAGACCAGCATTTTTTTAGCAGGTCGGACTGGGATCAGAGTCGCACCCTCGTCCAAAGCAATATGCTTAAACACCGGACAGATGGACCAGGGGAAGTGGACACAGACGGTCTTTTCTCCTTCCCCCAGGTCAAAGGTCTTTTCATAGTCGCCCATTTCATAGGCTTCGTCAATGTACCTTTCCGGCACAGGTCTGTGCGAGAAGTTATCCAAGCTGGCAAGATACTTGCCGTTTACCTCCACATCCACCGCAAAGTGCCTACGGACAGTTCTTACCTTGTAAAAATAGCCTGCAAGATGCAATTTCCGACTGTTGGTCCGGAAGGACAGTTTGATGCCCGCATTGTAACGAATCGTATTGTGGAAATTCTCCTGATAAGGTATGGTAGTATTGTCGTAGAGAGCCAGCTGCGCATCGGTAAAACGGGAAAATACGATACCGCCGTCCTGCTGCCGGATCCGCACCGCGCCCAGTGTAATACTGCGTAGCTGCTCCAATGACAAATCCATAATGACCCTCCTGAATTTTTCTTAATTATAACATCGCCATATAAAAAAGGCAACATCCCCTTTGCAACCGAGTGCAGGATTTGCTATAATAAAAGAAATTTGCGGAAAGGAGGCGTTTTATATGGGAAGGCTGGGAAAATACATTCGGCCTTACTGGTGGTATATTCTGCTTACCGTACTGCTCAAGGCTGTCGGTTCAATCGGTGAGTTATTCATCCCCTACCTGATGGAAATCATTCTCGACAGTAAAGTCCCTGCGCGGGATATGCCGGGCATCTATCTGTACGGTGGTCTGATGATCCTGTGTGCAGCACTGTGTCTGGCGCTGAATATCCTGTCCAACCGTATGAGCGCCATCAGCTCCGGACATATTACCCGGAAGCTTCGCCACGATCTGTTCAATAAGCTGCAGCACCTGTCTGCCCGGCAGCTGGACGAATTGACAGTGCCCTCTGCCGAGTCCCGGCTGACCAGTGATACCTACAACGTCAACCAGCTCTTAAACCGGATCCAGCGCATGGCCATCCGCGCCCCCATCCTGTTGGTGGGCGGTGCCGTTATGATGCTTTTGATGGATGCCCCCCTGGCCCTGGTGCTGATCGGCTTACTGCCAATCATCGGCGTAGTTGTCTACTTCGTGACCAAGCACAGTGTGCCTCTGTATACCCGTCAGCAGACTATGCTGGACCGGGTCGTACGCACCGTGCAGGAGAACATCACCGGCATCCGTATCATCAAGGCGCTGAGCAAGACCGAGCATGAAAAAATGCGCTTCAACGGCGTCAACGATGAGCTGACCGCCATCGATACCAAGGCCGGTCTGATCACCGCCATCACCAATCCACTGGCAAGCCTGACGCTGAATCTGGGGCTGACGCTGGTAGTGGTCATCGGCGCATTCCGGGTCAACAGCGGTGAAATCGAAAGCGGCGTGATCGTAGCCTTTTTGCAGTACTTCACCATCATGCTCAACGCCATGCTCTTCGTGACCCGGATCTTCATCATGTGGTCTAAGGGCGAGGCCAGCGCCAAGCGCGTTGCCGATGTGCTGGAGATGCCCGAGGATATGACCGTTCAGCCTGCCGAAGAGGAAGGCTCTGACAGCCCTGCCCCGCATATTGCATTTGAGGATGTGAGCTTCTCCTACACGGGCATTGGCAAGAACATCGACTCCCTCAGCTTCACGCTGGAGCACGGTCAGACTTTGGGTATTCTGGGGCCCACCGGCTGCGGCAAATCCACCATCGTGAGCCTGCTGCTGCGTCTGTATGATCCGGATAACGGCTGTATCCGGATCGATGGTCAGGACATCCGTACCATCCCTGATGACACTCTGCGCAAAAAATTCGGTGTGGCATTCCAAAATGACTTTATGGCCGAGGGCACCATTACGGATAACATCCGTTTTTTCCGGGATCTGGAGGAAGACCGGATCACCCAGGCTGCAGCCGATGCCCAGGCAGAGTTCATCGCGGAAAAAGAAGGCGGACTGAAGGCAGAGGTCATGGTCCGCGGCAATAATTTGTCCGGCGGTCAGAAGCAGCGCCTGCTGATCGCGCGGGCGCTGGCTGCCGACCCGGAGATCCTCATTCTGGACGACGCCTCCTCCGCTCTGGACTACCAGACCGACGCCAATCTGCGCAAGGCCCTGCGGCAAAATTACCGCCATACTACCACCGTTGTAGTGGCCCAGCGGGTCAGCTCCCTGCGCCATGCAGACCTGATCCTGGTGCTCCACGACGGCGCTGTCATTGGCGCAGGCAGCCATGATATGCTCATGGAAACCTGCGAGGAATATCGCATCATCGCCCAGACCCAGATGGGTGACGGAAGGGAGGGTGCGTAATGGCAGGTAATCCCAGTATGATCGGCAATAACCGCTACGCCCGGGGCGAAATGAGCGGTGACCGCCGCCGTTTTGAAGGCAAAAAACTGAATGTGGGTGCAGTGCTGGTGCGGCTTTGGAAGTACATGGGCCGTAACAGCCTGCTGGTAGTGTTGGCTTTGGTGCTGTCCCTCAGCTCCAGCTTGCTGGCTCTGTACGGCCCTAAGCTCTCCGGTCAAGCCATCAATGCCATTGACCTGGGCGCAGGCAAGGTGGATATGGAAACCGTGCTGCGGTGCGCCGTGCTGATGGTCATCTTTTACGTGGCATCCGCCGTGCTTACATACCTACTGAATATGGTGATGATCCGGCTGTCCCGGACGATCTCCAAGCAGATGCGACACGACGTATTCGAAAAGCTCACCGCTCTGCCTGTGGGTTTCTTTGACCGCTATCAGACCGGCGATATCATCAGCACCATCACCTACGATATCGACACGGTGAACACTTCCCTGTCCTCAGATATGCTGCAGATCCTGCAGAGTACCGTGACCATCATCGTATCGTTCATCATGATGCTGACCATCGCCCCTAAGCTGGTGCTGGTGTTCGTAGTGACCATTCCGGTTACGATCTTCTTTACCCGGTGGCTGACAAAACGGGTGCGCCCCCTGTTCCGCCGCCGCAGCGCTAAGCTGGGTCAGCTGAACGGTTTCGTGGAAGAGATGCTCTCCGGTCAGAAGACGATTCGTGCCTACGGTCAGGAAAACGCTGTTCTGGAAGAATTTGACGTAAAGAACGACGAGGCTGTCAATGCCTATACCAAAGCCGAGGCCAACGGTACGATCACAGGTCCCTCTG